>NZ_JBEXCR010000010.1:0-329962 GCF_040605375.1 Nonomuraea sp. NPDC005650 | reverse complement strand
CGCATCCGCCGGACGGTGAACTTGCCCACCAGCGGCTTGCGGTAGCGGCTGTGCTGCGGATCGTCCATGAGCAGGAACTCACCGGGCGGCGCCGGCGGGAGCTCGACGTCGCCGTACTCGCTGTAGTCGATCAGCGGGTGGTGGCGCATGAGCTCCTTGCGCGAGCTGAACCGAGGGTCGGCCAGGACCGCCCGGGCCAGGTCGTATCCGGTGACCAGCCAGCCCTGGTGCCCGTCGGGGAAGGGGAAGTGGCTGATCGGGCTGTGCTCGCGGGCCTCGATCAGCTCCTTGGGCGGGTCGAAGGGACAGCCGGCCTGACGCGCCGTCGGCATGGCGGTGAGGGTGTGTTCCACGGTCATTCCTCTCGTCTGACGGTGCGGTTCGAGCGCGGCGGGCGGGCCCCGAACCGTTCATGACAGCCACCATCGCCGACCGTCCTGATACCGGGCCGTCGCCGAGCTGACATGGCCCCTGACACGACACCGCGTCAGATACCTGATCGCCGCAGGTCAGCATCCGCCGAAAGTCCTCTACATGCGCCTGACCTGCGATGATGAAGGTCAGCGGTGTTCGCGGTACGCGGACACTGGCGACGTCGGTCGCGCGGTTCGGCACAATTGGTGATGTGCGAGTCGGATTGCTCGGACCCTTCGAGGTCCGAAACCCTGATGGGGCTGTGGTGGAGGTTCCGGGGGTCCGGCTGCGCGCGTTGCTGGCCGCGCTCGCCCTCGAACCCGGCCGGATCGTCTCGCGTGCGAGGCTGGTGGACTGGATCTGGGGGGAACAGCCGCCCGCGGACGAGGTGAACGCCTTGCAGGCGCTGGTGTCCAGGCTGCGCAGGGTGCTGCCGGACGGTGTGGTCGAGGCGGACTCCGGCGGCTACCGGCTGGCCGTGGCGCCTGATGCCGTGGACGTGAGCCGGTTCGAGCACCTGGTCGGTCAGGCGCGGGCCGCCGAGCCCGCGGCGCGGGCGGACCTGCTGCGCTCGGCCCTGGCACTGTGGCGCGGCGCGCCCATGGCGGACATCGCCATGCAGGACAGCGAGGCGTTCGACGCCGCGGTCGCGCGGCTGGACGAGCTCCACGTCGCCGCGCTGGGGGACCGGGTGGACGCGGATATCCGCCTCGGCCGGGGCTCGGAGCTGGTCTCCGAGCTGACCGACCTGGTCGCCACGTATCCGCTGCGGGAGGGGTTCGTGGCGGCGTTGATGCGCGCGCTCGCCGAGGCGGGGCGCGGGAACGAGGCGTTGACCGTCTACCAGCGGACGCGCGAGCGGCTCGCCGAGGAGCTGGGCGCCGATCCGTCGGCCGAGCTCTCCGCGATGCACACCGCGTTGCTGCGCGGCGAGCTGGGCGAGCGGTCGGAGCACCGCAGGACGAACCTGCGCGCCGAGCTGACGAGCTTCGTCGGCAAGGACAATGACATCTCGGCGATCGCCGTTCTGTCCATCGGGCACCGGCTGGTCACCTTGACGGGGGCGGGTGGCGCCGGCAAGACGAGGCTGGCCACGGAGACCGCGCGGACGATGCTCACCGAGGTGCCGGACGGGGCGTGGCTGGTCGAGCTCGCCGCGCTGCGGGCGGGTGGCGAGCTGGCGCAGGCCGCCCTGACCGCGATCGGCCTGCGTGACCAGGCACTGCTCGGCGACGCGCGGGCCGGGGAACCGATGGATCGGCTCATCGCCGCGGTCCGGGAGCGCGCGATCCTGCTGATCCTGGACAACTGCGAGCACATGATCGAGGCGGCCGCGGCCTTCGCGGATCGGCTTCTGGGGGAGTGCCGCAGGCTGCGGATCGTGGCCACGAGCAGGGAGCCGCTCGGCATCACCGGGGAGGTGCTGTGGCAGGTCGAGCCGCTCGCGCTGCCCGAGCAGGGGGCGGACCCCGCCGAGGCCGGGGCCTCACCCGCGGTGCGGCTGCTGCGGGACCGCGCGGAGCTGGTGCGCAAGGACATCGGCTCCGACGCGCACACCCTGGCGACCATGGCGCGGATCTGCCGGGCGCTCGACGGCATGCCGCTGGCGATCGAGCTGGCCGCGGCACGGCTGCGCACCATGTCCCTCGATCAGCTGGCACGTCGGCTCGATGACCGATTCCGGCTGTTGACCAGCGGCAGCCGTACGGCGCTTCCCCGGCACAAGACGCTGCGTGCGGTCGTGGACTGGAGCTGGGATCTGCTGACCGAGGCCGAGCGTGGCGTGCTGCGGCGGCTCTCGGTGTTCTCCGGCGGGGTGAGCCTGGAAGCGGCCGAACGGGTGTGCGGGGGCGAGACGTTTGCGGGGGAGCCGGTGCTCGACGTGCTCACCGCGTTGATCGAGAAGTCGCTGCTGCTCGCCGACGGCGAGGATGCGCCCCGCTACCGGATGCTCGGCACCATCAGGGAATACGCGGCGCACCGGCTCGCCGAAGCCGGGGAGACCGAGTCGGCCCGCCGGGCGCACCTCGCCCACTTCACCGAGCTGGCCGAGACGGCCGATCCGTACCTGCGCCGGGCCGAGCAGCTGGAATGGCTGTCCACGCTCGAGGCCGAGCACGACAACATCACTACGGCCCTGCGCGAGGCGATCTCCGAGGGATGGGCCCCGGAGGCGATGCGGCTGGCCGGGGCCGCGGGCTGGTACTACTTCCTGAGCGGGCACCGGACCGAGGGCGTCGAGTTGAGCGTCGCGGCGGCCTCGCTGCAAGGTGAGGTGTCCGACGAGGTGCGGGCGCTGGCGTACACCATCGTGACGATATTCGTGACCTCCGGGCCCGGCCGCGATCAATATCAGGCGCAAGAGTGGATCCACGAGGCGCACCGGTTCATCCAGCGCAGCGGATATCGCAACCCGCTGCTCGGGTTTGTCGCGCCGCTGGAGCGGATGTTGCAGGAGCCGACGGACTTCCTGCCCGCGTTCGAGCCGCTCATCGCCGGCGACGATACGTGGGTGCGCGCGCAGGCCAGGCTCACTCGTGGCCGGCTGCGGCTCACGCTCGGCGGCGACGAGACCGACGTGGACGTCGACGCCGAGACCGCGCTCGCCGAGTTCCGCACGCTGGGTGACCGGTGGGGGATCTCGTGGGCGCTGACCTTCCTCGCCGATCGGCTCGCCATGCGCGGTGAGCTCGCCCGCGCGTGCGAATACTACGAAGAGGCGTGTGTGGCGCTGACCGAGGTGGGCGCGACCGAGGACGCGATCGACCTGCGGACGCGGCAGGCTCAGCTGTACTGGCTGCTCGGCGACGAGCGATCCAGCACGTACGCCATGGCCGAGGCGCAGCGGTGCGCGGAGGGGATCGCCTGGCCGTACACGCTCGCCGGGCTGGCGATCGCGAAGGCGGAGCTGGCGCGCCTGCGAGGCGAGCCGGACGAGGCGCACCGGCAGCTGGCCTCGGTGGGGACATTGCTGACCGATGAGGAACAGACCGGCATGGTCCGCGCCGAGGTCATGAACCTGTACGGCTACCTCGCCGAGGATCTCGAGCAGGCCCGCGCGCATCGGACCGAGGCGCTCCACGCGGCCATGGAGATGCCGTATCCACCGCTGATCGCCGAGACGCTGGTCGGAATCGCGGACCTCGCGCTGCGCCAGGGACAGCACGAGCAGGCGGCGCGCCTGCTCGCGGCAAGCGACGGCGTGCGCGGCACCCCGGATCGTTCGCAGCCGGACGTTTCCCGGATCGCCGAGGACACGCGCGATCACCTCGGCGAAGCCGGGTTCGCCGAGGCGACCCGTGCGGGGCGGCAGCAGGATTGGCGTGAGCTGGCCGAGATCACGCTCGCTTCGTGAACGACGCGCGCCGTCGCAGCGCTGACGCGACACCGCGTCCGGGGCGGGCCCGCGGTCATGGCACCGCATCACGCTCTCCGGCCGCACCGTGATCGGGCAGCCGCGGACCGCGCCCGCCTGAGGACTTCGTGATCGTCAGGGCGAGCGCGGCCAGGCTCAGCAGCCCGCCTGCCAGCGCGGTGCTCCGGACGCCGAAGCCGGGCAGCAGGACGCTGCCGACGAACGCCCCGGCGGTGATCCCGACGTTGAACGCGGTGCTCACGCCCGCCGAGGCGAGCTCCACGCTGCCGGGGGCGACCTGCAGGATCCGGCTGGCCAGGGCGGTGCACATGGCGGAGAACGACAGCCCGGCCAGCGCGACCAGCACGACCGCCACGATCGGCACGTGACCGAGTGCGTATAACCCGAGCAGCGCCGCGCTCTGCGCCGCCACGGGGACGACCATCGCCGCGCGGGCGTCGCGGTCGGCCAGGTGCCCGCCGACGGCGACGCCCAGCAGGCTCGCGATGCCCCGCACCAGGAGGAGCGGCCCGATCGCCGGGTCGGGGAAGCCGCTCACGTCGGTCAGGAACGGGGTGACGTAGGTGTACCCGGCGAACGCCCCGGTGACCGCGAGGGCGGACACCGCCATCAGCCTCCAGTACGCCCGGGAGTCGGGAGCGGTGCCCTTGGTGACGGGGTCGGCCCCGGGCGGGGCGGCCGGTAACAGCAGCGCGATCGCGACCAGAGTGAGCAGTCCGACCGCGCTGAGCGCGAGGAAGGACGCCCGCCAGCCGGCCTGCTGGCCGAGCCACGTCCCGGCGGGCACGCCCAGCACGGCGGCGAGCGAGTTTCCCGCGAAGACCACGGCGACCACGCGGCCGTGCACGCGTGACGGGAACAGGCCGGTGGCGGTGGAGACGACGATGGCCCAGAACAGGGCCTGGCTGAGCGCGATGACCACCCGGGCGCCGAGGAGGACGCCGTAGGTCGTCGCGGCGGCCGAGAGCGCGTTGGCCGTGACGAACACGACGAGCAGGCTCGTCAGGAGGAGCCGGCGCGGCAGCCGGTACGTCAACCGGGTCAGCGGAACGGTGGCGAAGACGACCATCAGCCCGTAGCCGGTCACCAGCAGGCCGACGGCCGAGGCCGAGACGGACAGGTCGGCCGAGATCAGCGGGAGGAGGCCGATGGGGAGCGTTTCCGTGGTGACGTAGATGAAGGTCGACACCGACAGCGCGGCCAGCGCGCCGATCGATCGTGCGGTGCTGGGTCTATCCATCCTGCTTCTCCTGTATCGGCTTTTGCCGGTAGCGGATACGCTAGGGAACCGTGGTGCTCCGCCGGGCGGCCCGGCGGCGTTCGGTGAGGCGGCGCGACTTGACCTCCGTCCCGCAGTCGGCCATCCGGCACCATCTCCGCGAGCCGTTGCGGCTGCGGTCGAGGAAGATCCACCCGCAGCCGCCGCTCTCGGTCGGGCAGCGGCGTACGCGGGTGAGGTCGGCGGTGCGCAGGAGGTCGAGCGCGGCGTGCACGGCGCGGTCCGGCACGAGCGAGGCCGGGACGATCCCGACGACCAGCCGGACCGCGGACATGCCCCCGGGGTCGGGCGTCAGCCTGGACCGGCCCACCGCGGCGAGCCACCGGCCGTGCAGCCGATCGAGCGCGGCGCCGGGGCTCGCGCCGTCGATCGCCGCCAGGACGGCGGTGTGCAGCGACTCCCGGATGTCCCTGACGGCGTCCAGCGCGGCGGCCGCCGCGCCGGGGTCGCGGTCCCACGCCTCGGCGACCGACCGGGCGTCCGAATCGTCGATCAACCCGGCGCGACCCGCCCAGAGCAGCAGCGCGGCCGGCTCCGCCACGTGGTCGCGCGGCTCCGAGCCGGGGGCCGGGACGCCCCGCTCCACGGTGTTGACCAGATCGAGGGCCGGGTGACCGCCCACCAGCGGCAGCTCGGACACGTCCATAGAACGATGCTACTACTCAAACCCATTTAGATGGTAGAGCTGCGGAGGGTCAGGCTTCGTAGGCGCTCGTCAGGCGTGACCGCGACGCCTCAAGGTGGGCGGTCATGGCGCCCGCCGCCGCCTCGGGGTCATTGCGGCAGATGGCGTCGAACACCGCGCGGTGCTCATCGGCGGCGTAACTGGCGATCCCGTGGCGGAAGTAGAGGCGGTAACCATGGGTGTGCGCGCGGAACCTGCGCAGCGTGTCGGCGATGAGCGGGCTGCGACTGGCCTCGGCGATCGCGTTGTGAAACAGCGCGTCCAGTTCCGCGAAGCCGCGGTAGGCCTCGTAGGTGTCGCCGACCAGCGGTGACATCATCTGCTCCAGCGACTCCCGCATGGCGGTCACCTCGGCGGCCGTGGCGTACCTGGCGGCCCGCGCGGCGGCGGACGGTTCGAGGAGCAGGCGGACGTCGTAGAGGTCGTCGAGGGCGGCCCGGTCGAGCAGGGGAGCCACCAGATAGCCGGCGTTCGGCCGGCGGACGACCAGCCCCTCAGACTCGCAGCGCGCGAGCGCCTCGCGGATCGGCGTCTGCGACACGTCGAGCTCGCGGGAGAGCCCGTCGATCGACAACTTCGTCCCGGGCTCCAGGTCGTGATCCATGAGCCGGGCCTTCAGCGCCTGGAAGACCGACTCGCGGACGCTGACCTTGGCCGGCTCGTCGGAGCCCGAGCCGCCGGAGCCTGAGCCGCCGGAGCCGCCGGAGCCTGAGCCGCCGGACGTGCCTGTCGCCGGCGCCGAGTCACTCATCGCCCCTCCATCTGAGTCCGCCGCGGAAATCTTCGCCACTCGTGGTTGACACATGCCCGAAACGCCCTGCATCCTCATGCAAATCGTATCGTATCCGATCCGGGCAATCCCGCCCACCGCAGAAGGATGAGCTCGTGACCATTCCCGACTGGTTCGGCGACGCGGGTTTCGGCCTGTTCGTGCACTGGGACCATGCGAGTCAGCAAGGCGTGGAGATCGGCTGGCCCCTGGTCGGCCATTCGATCCTGCCGGGCAGGACAGAACCCGAAGCCGACATGACGATCACGCAGTACCAGTCGAGCGCGGCCACGTTCGACCCCCGGCGCTGGGATCCGCGAGGCGTCGCGCGGCTCGCCCGCGACGCGGGTGCCCGCTACGTGGTCTTCACTGTCCGCCATCACGCCGGGTACTCGATGTACCACACGCGGCAGTCGGACTTCTCCATCGCGGCCTCGCCGTACGGACGTGACATCACCCGGGAGTTCTTCGACGCGCTGCGCGCCGAGGGCCTGCGCGTCGGGGTCTACTACTCGCTGCTCGACTGGAACCATCCCGACTACCCGGCGTTCACCGACGCCGATCGTCCCTACCCGCACGACCGCTACCGGCGGCCCTCGCCCGACCGGTGGGCGCGATACCTCGACTACGTCAAGGGGCAGCTCACCGAGCTGCTCACCGAGTACGGGACGATCGACCTGCTGTGGTTCGACGGGGAGTGGGAGCGCACCGCGGAGGAGTGGCACGCCGCCGAGCTCCGCGAGCTGATCAAATCCCTGCAGCCGGACGTGATCATCAATGACCGGCTGCCGGGCCAGGGCGACTACGCGACCCCCGAACAGGGCATGCCGCGCCGGCCGCCGGACGGGCCGTGGGAGCTGTGCCTCACCATGAGCGAGAGCTGGGCCTACCGGCCCGACGACCTCGACTACAAGAGCCCCCGGCTGCTCGCCTCCTACCTGAGCGAGGTCGTCTCCCGGGGCGGCAACCTCCTGCTCAACATCGGGCCGCGGGGTGACGGGTCGCTGGTGCCGGCCGAGGTCGCCACGCTCAAGCAGCTCGGCGGCTGGCTCGCCGGCCACGGCGAGAGCATCGTCGGGGCCGCGCCCGCGCCGGAGCGCCTCGACTTCCACGGCCCGGCCACGCGGCGCGGAAACAACATCTACCTCCACCTGGTCCTGCGACCGCAGGACGTGCTGGTCGTCAGGAACGTTCCCATCGGCTCGGTCGTCGGCGTCCGCCTGCTCGGCACCGAGCAACCGCTGCAGTACAGCGTCAACGAGGAAGTGCACAAGGCGAACGGCGCGGACGACGAGCCGCTCGGCGAGCTGTTCATCACCGTGCCGCCACCGACCGGCGCGCTCATCGACGTCATCGCCATAGAGCTGTCAGCTCCCTGGAAGGACGAATCCAGTGCCACTCTCTAGAACTCTCAGGGCGGCCCTCGCGGGCGCCCTGCTCGCGGCCGCCGCCATCGCGTGCGGCACCGGCACCGGACCGGGCGGCGGCGACGGCAAGTCGCTGCGGATCCAGATCCCCACCGGTCCGCTGGCCAGCGCCATGCAGCAGGTCGGCAAGGACTTCGAGAAGGCCAACCCGGGCACGACGGTCACCTTCGAGGGCGTCGACTCCGGCAGCTCCCGCGGCCCCAACGTGGCCCTGCTCAGCTCGACCGGCACCCCGGACATCGGCTACCTCCAGCGCAGCACGGGTGTCTGGTCCGCGCTGCTGAAGAACAAGCAGCTCACCCCGCTGGACGACGTCTGGAAGGCCGCGGGCCTGGCGGACAAGTACTCCAAGAGCCAGGTCGAGTACTACACGACCGACGGGCACCACTACGGCGTCCTCTACGAGCAACTGCTGATCAACCCCGTCTACTACAACAAGGCGGCTTTCGCCAAGGCCGGCATCCCCGACCCGCCCGACCACCAGGTCGCCTCCGTCGCCGACTTCGAGTCCATGGTGGGCAAGGTCAAGGCCGCCGGTTACGAGGGATTCGGCGTGGGCGGTTCGAGCCCGTACGACCTGGGGCACACGCTGGACGCGCTGCTGCCCACCGCGGTGTCGGCCGACGACTACGACGCCCTGCTCACCAACTTCAAGCCCGGATCCCCCACGGACGTCAAGTACACCGACCCCGGCTTCGTGAAGGTGCTCCAGACGATCCAGGACTGGCAGAAGAAGGGCGTCTACCAGAACGGGATGCTCGGCATGGACACCGACCAGGCCCAGGGGCTGTTCACCAGCGGGAAGCTCGCGATGCTGCAGGGCGGCAACTACTCCTACGCGAGCCTGAAGGAGGCCAAGCCGTCGTTCGAGATGGGCTGGTTCCTGCTGCCCCCGCTCACCCCGGGCCGGAAGACGCCGTTCAACGCCTTCAACGGTGACACCCTGGTGGTCCCGGCCAAGGCGGCGAACCCGGAGCTGGCCAAGAAGTTCCTTCAGTTCTTCATGACCGACAAGTACCAGGTCAGCGTCGTCGCCGCCACCGGGTCGCTCCCGGTGTTCACCTCGATCCCCGCGTCGAGCCTGTCGAACCTCGGTGACCTGGTGCAGCAGCAGTTCGAGCTGTCGCAGTCCGTCGGACTGGTCAACATCTGGGACTCCACCGTGCCCTCCACCCTCGGGCAGGCGTTCTCGGTGCCGGTGCTGCAGAAGCTCGTGGCGGGCAAGCTGACCCCGCAGCAGGCGGCGCAGCAGTACCAGTCGGCGCTGGAGGACCTGCAGTCCGGCAAGGTGTCGGGGGCGTCCGACTGATGACCGCCGACAAAGTCGCTCTGGCGACGGCCGCCACGGCGCGGCCGCCCCGCCGGAGGGCACGGATCTTCCCGATCGCGGTGATGGCCCCGGCCCTGGTGCTACTGCTGGGGCTCGTCGCCTACCCGATCGCCGGATCCGTGCGCATCAGCCTGGGTTCCTGGGACGGCGTCGGCGCGATCGCCTACCACGGCCTGGACAACTACCGGCGGCTGCTGCAGGACTCGCTGGTCTGGCAGTCCATCGGCACCAGCCTGCAGTTCTTCGTCGGGACCGTGGTGTTCACGGTGACCTTGGGCTGTCTCCTGGCCAACGCGATCAGCCGGAAGGTCCCCGGCGCCCGGATCTTCAAGGTCGTCTGGTTCCTGCCGGTGATCATCCCGGTCAGCATCGCGGGCATCTTCTGGTCGAACGCGTTCCAGCCCACGACCGGGGTGGTGAACTCACTGCTCGGCCTGGCCGGGCTCGGAGACGGGCACGCCTGGCTGGCGTCGTCCTCGACGGCGCTGTACGCGGCGATCTTCGTCGCGGTGTGGACGCAGACCGGGTACGCGATGCTGATCCTGCTGGGCGCGATGGAGGCCATCCCCACGGAGGTGCACGAGGCGGCCACGATCGACGGCGTCGGAGCGGCCGGACGGCTGTTCCGGATCACCCTGCCGAACATCGTGCCGATGCTGGGCACGATCACGACGTTGACCTCGGTGTTCTCGTTCAACGCGTTCGGCGTCATCTACGCGATGACCAGGGGCGGCCCGGGCAACTCCACGAGCATCCTCCCGGTGCTGGTCTACAAGCAGTCCTTCGTCGACCAGGACTACGGCTACGGCTCGGCCACCGCGGTCATCACGACGCTGATCGTCGCCGTCATCGGGATCATGGTCCTGCGGATCTTCCGCCAGCAGACCCTGGACGCGCGATGACGGCGCCGCGGACCCCGCGCGGGGCCCGGCGCGTCGGCGGCCCGGCGGCCGTACGGCGGCGATCCGCCTGGCGGCGCGGCCCCCTCTGGTACGTCGGCTACGCGCTCCTGCTGGTCTGGACGGCGATCACGGTCGTGCCGTTCGTGTCGATGCTGCTGCTGTCGCTGCACCCGACCAGCGACATCTACGCCCACCCGCTGGGGCTGGGCGGCAAGTGGGTGCTGTCGAACTACGCCGACGCCTGGCGGGGCGTGGTCGGCGGCGCGCCGCTGTCGACGTACATCATCAACAGCGTGCTGGTGGCACTCTGCAGCCTGGCCGTCGGCGTGACCTGCGGCAGCCTCGCCGGCTACGGCCTGGCCCGCGCGACCAGGGGCCTGTCGAACGCGGTCAGCCGCGTCATGATCCTCGCCCTGAGCGTCCCGCTGGTCGTCGCGCTGATCCCGACGTTCGAGCTGCTGGGCAGGTATCAGCTGCTCAACAGCGTGGCGGGCATCTCGCTGGTCTACGCGGCCTTCATGACGCCCACCATCGCCCTCATCATGCGGTCGGTGTTCGCCGCCGTGCCGCGGGAGCTGCTGGAGGCAGCCAAGATCGACGGTTACGGGGAGCTGGCCGCGCTGCTCCGCGTGGTCCTGCCGATCAGCAAGGGCGGGTTCGTCTCGGTCACGCTGCTCGGGCTCATCTTCGTGTGGAGCGAGGTCCAGTTCGGAGTGGTCCTGCTGACCCGCCCGCAGGACCGCACGCTGTCGGTCGGCCTGCTCTCCTTCCAGGGCCAGTTCGTCAGCGACCAGGGGGCCTTCTTCGCCGGCCTCGTCATCGCGACGTTCCCGATCGTCATCCTCTTCCTGATCTTCCAGCGCTACGTCACGAGCGGCATCACCCTGGGTGCGCTCAAGTGAGGAAGGCATATGACATGACCCGAATCGAACGAATCGACGTCCAGTTGGTCGACCTGCAGCCGGCGGCCGTCCGCGTCGACGCGATGCAGTCCTTCGTCAAGCAGGAGACGGTGCTCGTCACCGTGCACACCTCCGACGGGCTGTCCGGTACCGGGTACTCCTACACGATCGGGACCGGCGGGCGGGCCGTCGTATCCCTCCTCACCGACCACCTGGTCCCGGCGCTTCTGGGCCGGGACGCCCGGCCGGTCGAGGCGCTGTGGCGGCACATGCTCGACCAGACCCGCGCGACCACCGTCGGGGCCATCACGTCGCTGGCGTTCGCCGCCGTCGACACCGCGCTCTGGGACCTGCGCGGCCGGCGTACCGGTGAGTCGCTGTGGCGGATGGCGGGCGGCGCGCACGAGCGGCTGCCCGTGTACGACACCGAGGGCGGCTGGCTGCACCTGCCCGTCGAGGAGCTGGTGGACGGCGCGAAGCGGGCGGCCACGGCCGGGATGTGCGGGGTGAAGATCAAGGTGGGCCGGCCGTCGCTCGCCGAGGACGCCGAGCGCCTCGCGGCCGTCCGCGAGGCGGTGGGACCGGCCTTCGAGGTCATGGTCGACGCCAACCAGGCGTTCACCTCCGCGGAGGCGATCCGGCGCGCCCGGACCTACGAGCCGCTCGGCATCGCCTGGTTCGAGGAGCCGCTGCCGGCCGACGACCTGCACGGACACCGAAGACTGGCCGCCGCTACCTCGGTGCCGGTGGCGGTCGGCGAATCCCTCTACTCCGTCCAGCGGTTCGGCGACTACCTGGCCGCGGGCGCGGTCGGCATCGTGCAGGTCGATGTGGCCCGCATCGGCGGGATCACCCCATGGCTGAAGGTGGCCCACGCCGCCGAGGCGTTCAACGTCGCGGTGAGCCCGCACTTCCTCATGGAACTGCACGTCAGCCTGGCCGCCGCCGTGCCGAACGGGATGTACGTCGAGCACATCCCGCAGTTGCAGGCGATCACCCGGAGCTCCCTGCTGATCGAGGACGGCCACGTGACGCCGCCCGACGTCCCCGGCATCGGGATCGACTGGGACCCCGATGCCCTCGACGACCACCGCGTCGCCTGAGCGGGAGCCACTGAGGCGTTTTCGGCGGCGGGCGTGTGCGGTCAGCGGGCCGGGGTCCGGGGTCGGTTCCACCAGAGGGACAGGGCCAGGGCCGCGGCGATGAGGAGGGCGCCGCCGGCGGCGAAGGCGGCGGCGGTGTCGACCCGCTGGCGGATGACGGTGAAGCTGCCGGGGAGGGCGTCGAGGGCGCTCGTGAGCTGGTCGGCGTTCTCGGCGCGGTGGTAGGAGCCGCCGGTGGTCTGGGCGATCTGCTTGAGCGCGGGCTCGTCGATCATGCGGACGTTGCGGCCGCGGTCGAAGCCGCCGCGACCGCCGAAGCCGCCGCCCCAGCCGCCGAAGCCGCGGCCGTCGAACTGCGAGTTGTCGCAGACCATCGGGGCCGGGTTCGTGGTGCCGAAGCCGATGGTGAAGACGCGGACGCGGCGCAGGGCCGCCTCCTGGGCGGCGGTCTGCGGGTCGACGCCCTGGGTGTTGGCGCCGTCGGTGAGCACGACGATCGCGGCACCGGCGTAGCCGCCGCCGGTGCCGTCGCCGGGGTTCGCGCCGGTGGGGGCGACCGACGGGTCGACCTCCGCGATCGCGTCGATCGAGGTGAGCATGGCCTGCCCGATCGCGGTGCCGCGGGCCACGGTGAGGTTGTCCAGCGCCTTGATCAGCGAGTCGGTGTCGTCGGTGGGCGGCACGAGCAGCCCCGCGTTGCCCGCGAAGGTGACCAGGCCGATGCGCGGCCCGCCCCGCTGCGACTCGATGAAGTCGGCGGCGGCCTTCCTCGCGGCGGTGATGCGGTTGGGGTCGACATCCGTGGAGCACATGGAGCCGGAGGTGTCGAGCGCGAGCAGGATCGTCGCCGACGTCCTCGGCACCGGTACGGACGCCTGCGGCCTGGCGGCTCCGACCGCGAGCAGCGCGAGTCCGGCGATGAACAGGGCCGCGGGGATCTTCCGCGTCCAGCGCGTACGGTCGGGCAGGGCGCTGCGTACGAGCGCGATCGAGGTGACCCGCACGGCGGAGCGCCGGCGGCGGCGCCGCGCCCACCAGCGGATGGCGAAGATCAGCGGGATGATCAGGATGGACAGCAGCGCCCACGGCCATGAGAACGTCATTCAGATCACCCGTCCTGACCGGAGCACGGTGAGCGCCGCTCCGGCGGTGAGCAGCGCGAGGGCGAGCCCGATCAGGGCGCCGGCGAGGGGCAGCGGCTCGTCGGAGACGGTGAGCCGCAGATCGATCGTGTCGGCGATCTGGTCCAGGCGCGCGGCGTCGGAGGCGGGATGGTAGGCGCCGCCGGTGGTCTGCGCGATCGAGGTGAGGGTGTCCTCCTCCAGCGAGGTCTGCAGGCGGTAGCCGTCGACCTGCACCGTCGCCCCGGCCGTGGTGCCGACCCCGACGGTGTGGATGTGGACGCCGGCCTTCTGGGCCACGGCGGCGGCCTGTTCGACGGCCGGTTCGGCGGCCCCGCCCTGGTTCTGGCCGTCGGAGAACATCACGATCGTCGCCGACGGCCAGTAGCCGATGTCGGGTGCGGTGCCGTCGCGGCCGATGGCCACCTGCTTGCCGGTGATCGCCGTCAGCGAGGCCGTGATGGCCGTCCCCAGCGAGGTGCCGCCGGTGATCTTCAGCCGGTCGATGGCCTTGAGCACGATGGAGTGGTCGGCGTCGGGCCGTGCGGTGGTGAGCGCGCCCCGTTCGAAGGCGACGACGCCGATGTCGACGCTGTCGGGCTGCGCCGCCACGAACGCGCGGGCCGCCCGCTGCGCGGCGGCCAGCCGGGTGGGCGCGACGTCGTCGGCGCCCATGCTGTTGGAGACGTCCATGGCGAGGATGACGGTGCCCGCGGTGCGCGGGACCGGCACCATGGCCGCCGGTCCGGCGGTGGCGATCGCGAGTACGGCGACGCCGGCGATCGTCAGGCCGCTGCCGAGGTACGCCCGGCGGCCGCCCGCCACGACGACGCCGGCCGCGGCGAGCGCGGCCGTCCGGCGGCGCGCCGAGACGACGGCCGCCCAGGCGAGCGCCGCCGTGACCATCAGCCCGACGGCCAGCAGCAGCGGCGACGACAGGGTCATGGGGCCTCCTCCGTCGGCCTCACCTCGACGAGCCCGGTCCTGGCGACCGGTCCCGAGCTCGGGCGGCGAACCTGGGCGACCTCGGTCATGGCGACCGGTCCCGGGTTCGGACGGCGAACCTGGGCGACCTCGGTCATGGCGACCGGTCCCGGGTTCGGGCGACGACCTCGACGAGCGCCTCGGCCAAGTCGCGGTCGGTGTCGATGCGGTGTACGGGCACCCCGGCCCGGCGCATGCCCGCCGTGAGCCGGGCGTCGCGGGCGTCGACGGCCTCGCGGAAGCGGACCCGGAGCAGCGGGTCGGCGGAATCGACGACGAGCTGCTCGCCGGTCTCGGCGTCCTCGACCACGATCAGCCCGGCTTCGGGCAGCACATCGTCGGCGGTGTCGACGATCCGCAGGGCGACGACCTCGTGCCGCCGGGCCAGGCGCTGGAGCGAGCGTTCCCAGTCGCCCTCGCCGATGAAGTCCGACAGCACGACGACGAGCGCGCGGCGGCGCGCGAGCCGTCCGGCCGCGTCGAGCATCTCCGCCAGGTCGGTGGTGGCGCCGCCCGCCGACTCGGAGGTGCGTTCCAGCTCGGCGCCGATCCGCAGCGTGTGCCGCCGGGAGGTGCCGGGCGGCACGACGCGCAGCATCCCGGTGTCGAACAGCAGGGCGCCGACGCGGTTGCCGCCCCGGCCGAACAGCCGGGCCAGGACGAGCGCGAGCTCGGCGAGCACATCGTGCTTGCCGCGTCCCGGCAGGCCGGCCGCCATCGACGCCGACCGGTCGAGCACGAGCCACACCGTCAGCTCCCGGTCCTCGGTGAACACCCGCAGGTGCGGCTCGTCCAGCCGCGCGGTCACGTTCCAGTCGATGTGCCGGGCGTCGTCGGCGTCGGTGTAGGGGCGCAACCCGGTGAAGTCGATCCCGGAGCCGCGGTGCGCGGTGCGGTGCGCGCCCTGGAGCCGGCCGTCCAACCTGCGGACGACCTTCCACTCCAGGCGGAGCAGGAGCTTTTCTGGGGCGGTGGCCATCGGCTCAGCGGTTCTGCAGGACGACGTCGGGCGCCCGGACGGCTCCGAGCACCCTGGTGATGATCGTGTCGGCGTCGACGTCGTCCGCGAGGGCCTCGTACGACAGCACGAGGCGGTGGCGCAGCACGTCGAGTGCGAGCTCGGACAGGTCGTGCGGCAGGACGTACTCGCGGCCGCGCAGGAACGCCAGCGCCCGGGCGCCCGTGACGAGCGCGATGGACGCCCGCGGGCTCGCCCCGTAGGTGACGTACCGTTCCAGCTCGCCGAGCCCGGCCGTCGCGGCGGAGCGCGTCACGGCGACCAGCCGCACCGCGTAGTCGATGATCGCCGGATCGACGTACACCTGCTGAGCGCGGGCCCGCATCGCGATCAGGTCCTCGGCCGTCACCATCGGCTGCGGCGGCTCGGGCGGACGCAGCGCCCGTTCGACGATCGCCTGCTCTTCGGGCTGAGTCGGATAGTCGACGACCACCTTCATCATGAAACGGTCGACCTGCGCCTCGGGCAGCGGGTACGTGCCCTCCGACTCGATCGGGTTCTCCGTCGCCATGACCAGGAACGGCTCGGGCACCCGGAACGTCTCCCGCCCGATCGTCACCTGATGCTCCTGCATCACCTCCAGCAGGGCGCTCTGCACCTTGGCGGGGGCGCGGTTGATCTCGTCGGCCAGCAGCAGGTTCGCGAACACCGGGCCGAGCTCGGTCTTGAACTCCCCGGAGTGCTGGTGGTAGACCCGCGTACCCACGAGGTCGGCGGGCACCAGGTCGGGGGTGAACTGGACGCGCTGGAAGCTTCCGGCGATCGCGGCGGCCAGCGACCGCACCGCGAGCGTCTTGGCCAGGCCCGGCACGCCCTCCACCAGCAGGTGGCCGTCGGCGATCAGCGCGACGGCCATGCGCTCCAGCAGCACGTCCTGCCCGACGATCGTGCGTTTGACCTCGAACAGCACCTGTTCGAGCGGATGAGCGGACTCGGGGGACCTGGTCGAGGTCATATGGTGTCCCTTCGCGTGATGCTTCGGTCAGATCCGGAGCCCCGGCGGGCCGTCACCCTCGTCACCACCACCCAGGGCCACGCCGATCGGCACCGCGAACGCGATGCCGGCGAACGCCTCGTCGCCTCCCGGGTCGGCGATCGAGACGACGATCCCGATGACCAGGCCGCGGGCGTCCAGGAGGGGGCCTCCGGAGCTGCCCGGGTTGACGGAGGCGTCGAACTGGATGAGCCCGCCCAGGTCGCGATCCCCTTCTTCGGTGTTCCGGTTCAGGCCCGACACGACGCCGGTGGAGACGCTGTAGGTCAGGCCCAGCGGGTTGCCGATCGCCACCACCGGCGCGCCCACGGCCACGGCGCCGCCGAGCGTCGCCGGGACGACGATCTCCGGCAGCTTCGCGGGCCTGAGGGCCGCGACGTCGTGCTTGGGATTCGACGACGCGACGACGGCCTTCGTCTTGGTGCCGTCGGCGAAGATCACGGTGACGTCCTTGGAGCTCTTGACGACGTGGTGTGCCGTCAGAATCGTCCCGTCCTCGGCCGCGATCACCCCGGTTCCGAGCGACTTCCCGGCCTGGATGACCACCACCGACGGCCCGACCCGCTCGAAGACCTCGGCCGTCGTGAGCGTCGCGCTGGGCGTCGGCGTCGGGCTCGGCCTGGGTGCGGCCCCTTCGTCGTTCCCGCCGCTGCTCCCCAGCCAGTACGCCAGCACCGCCACGACGACGAGCACGCCGCCCGCGACGGCAAACCGCCGAACCCTCCCGGCCCCGGCTCCCTGAGCCTCGGCCGCAACGGCCTCCTGCGGCACGCGCTCCATCGCCCCATAGTCATAAAAGTCAGCGGAAAGCGCCACAAACTCCACCTGAGAACTCCATGAGAACCGAGCCGATTATGGAGCACGCGCTCTGTTATGGTGTGTGACCGACGGTTGTCGTTCGAAATGAGGAGTGGACTTCACATGCAGCTTCGAGTCGTGGCCATCGCCGTGGCCGCCATGACGGCGGTCCTGCTGACGGGCTCTCCCGCGCGGGCCGATGCGTACGACCACCGGGACCCGGCCGAGTCGGGCTGCTGGAACTCCGCCCAGGTGGTGCGGACCGGCACACTCGCGAGACATCAGGGCCACTCCGCCGCCGGGCGGATCCACCTCTGGTGGTCGCCCCGATGCAAGACCAACTGGGTCGAGATCAGGACCGACTCCAAGGCGAGCGGCACCATCTACCTGTACACGGCGGACCGCAGGAGGGACGTGTACGACTACAAGCCCGGCAACAACGGCCGTCATTGGGGCAACATGCTCCGAGCCGACAGGGTCTGCGCCTGGGGCAGAGTCGAGGTGCATTGGGGCTTCGGCCGCAACATCCGGACCGGCTCCGGCGGCACCGCGAAGGCGTGCGGCTGATCCCAGCCAGATCGATCGCGTCCTCGGGGAGATCTTTGGCGCGAACCGGGGCGGGCGGTGTCGCGTATCCCATGCAGTACGGAGGGCGCGTGGGACCCGGTCCCGGCGACGCGCTCTCGAGCGGGACGGAAAGGGGGACATATCGCCACGTCGTCGCTGCGCCCGTCCTTGCTTCAAAGAGCTTCAACGAGCGAGATGAGAGTCACGACATGTTTGTTGCCACGGTTGCCCCGCGGATTGCCATCAAGAACGTGACCCCTGAAGTCTCCAGCGCGATGAGCGCCCTGCACGCGGCCGCTCTGGCCGCGGCGCAGGCGGCGGACATCTCGCCGGGACTGCTCCAGCTGATCAAGATTCGCGCGTCCCAGATCAACGGCTGCTCCCTCTCTCTCGCCCGGCACACCCAGGACGCGCGGGCCATGGGGGAGGACGAGCAGCGCATCCGAGAGGTGCGGGCCTGGCGGAACAGCAAGTTCTACACCCCCAAGGAGCGGGCCGCGCTGTCGCTGACCGAGGCGATCACCCTCGTCTTCGCGGGACAGGTCCCGAACGAGGTGTACGCCGAGGCGGCGAGGCAGTTCGAGGAGACGCAGCTCGCGGCGCTGATCTGGGCGGCGACGGTGATCAACGCGCACAACCGCATCGCGATCACGACCCGCCTGGAGGGCAGCGGCGCCCCGCCCACCGCGGCCGTCCGCTGAGCGACGCGAGAGGGGCCGTCAGGAGGGCGCGGCCGGCGGCGCGGGCGGGGTCGTCAGGAGGGCGCGGCCGGCGGCGCGAGCAGCTCGCGGATGAGCGGGACGGCCAGGCGCAGGACGTCGTCCATCGGAGCGCCGGCCAGATCCGGGGTGCGCAGCAGGTGACGGTGGAACGTGATGCCGAACATGACCGCCCCGGCCAGCGCCGCCCGCAGCCGTGGATCCGGCCCCTCCAGGTGGAAGGCGATGCGGTCGATGGCCTCGGCGGTGATGTGCCTGCGCAGCTGCTCGGCGGCCTCCTCGCTGGTCAGGCTGGTGCGCAGGAGCACGGCCATGGGGGTGTCGGGGGTGGCGGCCCAGCGTTCGAGCATGGCGCGCAGGTAGCTTTCCGCCGTGGCCGCCGGGTCGCCGTCCACGGTGAGCGAGTCCACATCGATGCGGAGGTCGAGGGCCTCGCGGAAAAGCCGCTCTTTGGTGCCGAAATACTGGATCACCGAGGACTTGTCCACCTGCGCCTCGGCGGCGATGGCCCGGATGGTGGCACGGTCGTAGCCCACCTCGCCGAACACCCGCCGCCCTGCCTCCAGGATGCGGCGGCGGGTGCGCTCGCCCTTGCGTTCGCCGCTGCCGGCCTGCTCGATGGCATCGGTCACTGCTGGTCACCTCTTCCTGCGCAGGCCGATGCTATCGACTACCGGCGCGTCACCCGCCGGGCCGGTCGAGCGGGAAGCCCGACATGTCGCCCGACTTCATCCGCTCGAACGCCTGCCGCATCGACTCGGCGTCGTTCAGATGCGGGAACGGCTCGCCGGCCGGGACGTCCACGCCGAGGAAGGCGCACAGCGGCTCCCACCCCTCGCGCACGTCGAACACGAGCAGCCGCTCCGCGGGAATGCTCTGCTTCACCGTCTCCACGTGCCGGTTGAAGGCCGCCACGACCGCCTCCTCGTCGCCCATTTCAGCCCCGAAGGTCCAGTCGGGGCCGAAATGGGCGCGCCCCATCTGGTTCAGCAGCGGCCCCATTCGCTCCATGGTCGCGAGGAGCTGGCGGACCTGCTCGGGCAGCTCGTCCGAAGGAGCCGGACGGTTCTGGCCGGAGAGCAGCATCCGGATGCTCGGGTACCACTTGTACGGGTCCCGTACGGTGAGGATGACTTTCGCCTCGGGATAGGCGTCGGCCAGCTCCCGCCAGTAGTGGCTGGCGGGCCAGTCCACCTCCGCCTGGTAGCCGTCCTCGAACACCCGGTCCCAGTCCTCGCGGGTCCGGATCTTCCCGGCGGACGCCTCCAGCCAGTGATCGACGTGGCCGGGATGGGTCATCACCTCGACCATGTGGTAGCAGGGGGCGAAGCCCAGCCGCTCCAAGGCGGCCTTCATTGACGTGGTGCCCGTGCGCGGAAGCCCCGCGCCGATGACTTTCATCATGCCGAGATCCCCTGTCGTCTGCGTTGACGGTCGCCCTCAGGCTAGGAGAGTGGATCACAAATCTCAACACCTGTACATTTTTCCGCCAGACCCTTGACTCTCTCGCATGACATCGGATGATCAATGACGTCAATCTTCGGTCAGAGAGAGGACACCTCATGCACTTACCCGCAGTCCGGGCCGCTCTGGGCGGCGTCACCGTCGTCTGCGCGATGCTCCTCACCGCCCTCCCCGCCACTGCCTCCGCCGCATCGGCCTCGACCGCCCAGGCCGAGGTCGACCGCGCAGTGCTGCTGACCAAGGCGGACCAGCCCCCGGTCAGCGAGTCGTACGGGGAGCCATGGGTCAACCCGTACTTCGAGCCCGGCGTCACCGGCCCGACCTGCTGGGAGTACGGGCGCGACACCGGCGCGAGCGCGGGCGTCAGCGCGAGGTTCTCCACGCCGACGTGGTTCCACTCCTACAACGACGTCTGGGTCTTCCCGAACGCGGACGGCGCGGCGGCCTTCGAGCGGCAGTGGCGGGCCGACCTTGCGACCTGCGTCGACCGCAATCGGCCGGGCGAGACCGGCTCGGTGGTGTACGACATCACCGGCGCGGGTGAGGCGGACGGCGTGGAGGTCCTGCGGGTCACCGCCGCCACCAACCCGTACTCGACGCTGACGTACCACTTCTGGGTCGCCCTGGTCCGCCAGGGTCGTGCCGTGTACGCCGTCCAACTCCTCGACTACCGGCACGGCGACCCGCAGCTCATGCCCTTCGACGGCACCGTCGCCAAGATCAAGGCCAAGCTGGCCGAGCGCTACCCCTAGGGCCGCTCAGGCGACCGCCTCCGCGGGCAGGGCGGCGGCGGCGGTCGCCGGTCCGGAGCTCATCGGCCATCGTGGCGTGCGGGTCCCCCGTGCGAGCTACCCGCGAGTGTCCACCGTGCGGTGACGATTCCAGGTCGTCGGATCCCTAACGTTCTCGGCGTAGCCGCGGCGCTCCGGTCGCGGGATCTGGCAAGGGAGTCGTCATGCGGCTGTTGGAGCAGTTCGCGGCCGCCGGGGCTGCCCGGTGATCGAGCTCCGACGGGTCTCGGACCTATGGCAGCGGTGTGACGTCACGGTCCGGGACTTTCCGCTCGCGCTGCTGCTGGCCGTCGCGTCGTTCCTGCCGGCGCTCCAGAGCAGGGGGACGCAGTTGGGCGAGCTGCCGGCCCGCCCCTTCGACGCGCCGGCCGTCCTGGTGATCGCCCTCGAATGCCTTCCGCTGGCCGTGCGCCGACGGTGGCCGGCCGTCTGTGCCGTCCTGGTGCCGCTCGGCTTCGCCCTCGACCAGCTCTTCGCCTACCACACGTCGGCGGGCACCGCGCTGCCCGTCGCGCTGATGAGCGCGGGCGCCCATCTCGGACGTCACCGGCGCGGCACCGTGGTGCTCCTGTCCGCGGCGTACCTGGCGCTGGCGGTCGCGCTCAACCGGCTCGGCGGGACCGAGCCGCCGGAAGAGTTTGCGCTGTTCTACCTGGCGCTGGCCCTCGCGTGGGGCATCGGAGCCTGGCTGCGCTCCACCCGGGCCGCCGAGGCCGAACGCCGCCGCCACCTCGCCGAGGCCACCCGCGCGGCCGAACGCACCCGCATCGCCCGCGAGCTGCACGACGTCGTGACCCACCACGTGACGGCGATGGTCGTGCAGGCCGAGGCCGCACGCTACCTGACCGCCGCGCCCGAACGCCTCGACACGACTCTGAGCGCCGTCACCGACACCGGCCGGCGGGCCATCGCCGACCTGCGGCACCTGCTCGACCTGCTCAACCCCGAGCACGACGCCGACGTCAGGACGCCGTCCGCCGGCGACCTGCACGCGCTCGTCGAGCAGACGCGCCGGGCCGGGCAGCCGGTGGAGTTCACCGAGGGGGGCGACCCTGCGGAATCGGCCGGCAGCGCCGAGTTCGTGGCCTATAGGGTCGTGCAGGAAGCCCTGACGAACGCCCTCAAATACGCCCACGGCAGCCGCACCGTGGTCAGCGTGCGCTATCGCGAGAAGGAGATCATCGTGGAGGTCAGCACCGACGGCTCCGGCTCGCGGACCCGCTCACCGGGCGGGAGCGGGCGCGGCCTGGCCGGGCTCCGCGATCGGGTCGATGCCCTGGGCGGGGAGTTCAGCGCCGACCGGCAGGCGGACGGCGGCTTCGTCGTTCGGGCCCGCATCCCTGCCGGGAGCCCGTCGTGAACGCTCCGATCAGGGTCCTGGTCTGCGACGACCAGGCGCTGATCCGCACCGGGTTCGCGACGATCATCGACGCGCAGCCCGACCTGGAGGTGGTGGGGGAGTGCGGTGACGGCCGCGCCGCGGTCGACCTCGCCCGCCGCCTGAACCCGGACATCGTGGTGATGGACGTGCGGATGCCGGTGCTCGACGGCATCGGGGCGACCCGCCTGCTGGCCGGCGCCGGGGTGGCGGACCCCGTCAAGGTGCTGGTGGTGACGACGTTCAACCTGGACGAGTACGTGTACGAGGCGCTGCGCGCGGGGGCGAGCGGGTTCCTGCTCAAGGACGCCCCGCCGGCGCAGCTGCTGCACGGCATCCGCACCGTCGCGACAGGCGCCTCGCTGCTGGCACCCGAGGTGACGCGGCAGCTCGTCGGCAGGTACGCGTCCCGGATCCGCCCCGCCGAGGACACGCCGGACGACGTCGCGCTGACCCCGCGCGAGCTGGAGGTGCTGCGCCTCATCGCCGACGGCCGGTCCAACAGCGAGATCGCCGCGACGCTGGTGATCAGCCCGGAGACCGTCAAGACGTACGTGTCCCGCATCCTGACCAAGCTCGACCTGCGCGACCGCGTGCAGGCGGTCGTCTACGCCTACCGCAACGGCCTGGTGACCTGAGCCCTTCGAGTCACCATGGCGGAGCGAGCTTGTTCGCCGGCCCCGCCGGGGACCACAGCAGCTTCGCCAGCTCGGTACGGGAGGTGATGCCCAGCTTGGGGAAGGCGCGGTAGAGGTGGTAGCCGACGGTCCGCGGGCTGAGGAAGAGCCGGGCGGCGATCTCCCGGTTGGAGGCCCCCTGCGCGGCGAGGGACACCACGTGCCGCTCCTGCGGCGTCAGCCCGCGCAGCGCTTCCGGCAGCGGCTCCGCCGGGCTCGGCTCTCCCGCCGCGCTCAGCTCGGTCGCGGCCCGCTCCGCCCAGGGCATCCCGCCCAGCTGCTCGAACGCGGCCCGCGCGGCCCGCAGGTGAGAGCGGGCTTCGGACCTGCGCCTGATACGGCGGAGCCACTGCCCGTAGGCGAGCTCGGTCCTGGCCCGCTGGAAGGACGCCTGGGACGGGCCGTGCAGGTCGAGCGCGCCGACGAAGAGCGGCTCCGCCTCGCCGTCCGGCGCGACCAGCGCCCGGCACCGGAGCGCCACCGCGCCCACCCAGCGCTGGCGCGTGTCCTTCGCCCACTGCTCCAGCAGGGCGAGCGGCTCGACGGCGGCGCCGGGCAGGTCGGCCTGGACCGCCGCGTCCACCAGGTCGGCCGCGCAGCGGACCGCGATCACGGGGTGATGCGCGGGGCCGGCGACCACGCGTTCAAGGTGGTTCACCGCGGCGCTCGCCCGGCCCAGCCCCAGCTCCAGCAGGCCCAGCGCCCAGGTGGCCAGCGCGGCGCTGGCCGGCGCGTCGTGCTCGGCACAGTAGGCCAGGCTCGACTCGGCGTAGGCCCGGCAGCGCTTCTCGTCGCCGTTCATCGCGGCGATCAGCGCGACCACGCCGCTCAGGTGCCCGACCCGATGGGTCTGGCCGAGGTCGCCGGCGAGCTTCAGCCCCTCGGTGGCCTGCCTGAGCGCGTCGGCGTTGCGGCCGCTCAGCATGAGGGCATGGGCCTGGAGTTGCAGGGCGTATGGCAGGAGCCCCATCAGGTCCTGGTCGCGGCAGTCGGCCACCAGCGTGGAGGTGAGGCGCAGCGCCGATCCGGCGTCGGCGGCCATCAGGCCCAACGAGGTGGCGGTGATGGCCTGCTGGGTAGCCAGGGCGGGCGTGTGCTCGACCAGCTCGCCGATGGCGGCGAAACCGCTGAACGGGCCACCCGCCATGATCTTCGCCAGCGGCGGCAGCGACCGGGCCAGCGGGACGGACCAGGTGGGCTCGGCCTCCGATCGCGCGAAAGGGACTCGCGAAAGCTCCGGCGCCGCCCAGACGGCGGCGGCGATCTGGGTGGCCAGCCCCTCGTCGCCGCTGTAGCCGAACAGGCGGATCGCGTCGGCGATCATGACGATGGCCGTGGCGTGGTCGTCGTCGCCGATCCTGGCCGCCGAGTCCAGCAGCATCCGCGCGGCCTTGGCGGGCGAGCCGATCTCGGTCTCCACGGTCGCCAGCACGCGGGCGGCCGAGGCCAGCGTCGAGGGTTCGGCGCTCAGCTCGGTCGCGCGGGTCGCCAGGTCCGCCGCGCGGCGCAGCTGCCCGGCGTCGCACGCGGCGAGCGCGGCGGCGGCGAGGTGCCGGGCGCGCAGCTCGGGGTCGGTGGTCAGCTCGGCCGCGCGCTCCAGCGCCGACGACGTCCCGACGGCCGCCAGCTCGCGCGCGATCTCCGCGTCCGGCCCCAGCGCGGCGGCGGCGAGATGCCAGACCCGCCGCTCGGGCGACACCTCGGCCAGGGCCCGGTGCGCGGCGATACGGGCCGAGACCGGCGCGGACTGGTAGGCGGCGACCGGTATCAGCAGGTGGCGAGGGGTGAGCCCGCTCGGCCGCACTTCGACCAGCTGGGCGGTCTCGGCGGGCGCCAGATCGGCCGGGGTCACCCGGCCGGTCGTGAGAGGCCCGGCCGCGGCGAGAAGCCCCGACGCGGGGAGAAGCTCGGCCGCGGCGAGAAGTTCGGACAGGGTGGCCGCGGGGTCGGCGGCGGCCAGCAGGAGGAGTGAGCGGGTCCGCTCAGGCAGGGTACGTAATCGCTCGCCGTACAGCTGGTCGGCCCGCCTCGAACGCCCCGGCCAGCCGGTGTGGAGCCCCAGCGGCGACAGCCTGCCCTCGGCCTGCGCGGGGCTGATCCCCGCGGCCAGCTCGCGCAGGGCCAGCGGATTGCCGCGGGCGTCCCCGACGATCCGTGCCCGCACCTGCGGGACGATGCCCGGCCGGCACTCGGCGACGATGTTCAGCGCCGCCTGCCTGTCGATGCCCGGCAGGTCCAGCTCGTCGATCCCCCGCAGCGCGGGCAGCTCGCCCTGGGCGGCCACCAGGATCACCACGCGCGCCGCGGCGAGGCGGCGGACGCAGAAGGACAGGACCGCCAGGCTCTCCCGGTCCAGCCAGTGCGCGTCGTCGATCAGGCAGAGCACGGGCTGCCTTGCCGCCAGGTGGCGCAGGAGGTCCCAGACCGGCAGGTACGGCGGTTCCGGCGGGCCGTCCTGCTCGCCCAGGCGGTCGAGCACGTCGCGCTGCCGGGCGGGCAGGTGTTTCCAGCGCGGGCGGGTGGTCGCCAGCAGCATGTGCAGGCCGCCGTACGGGAGGTGCGACTCCTCCGGGCTGCCGGAGGCCCGGAGCACGATTTGATCACCGGCGCTCTCGGCCGCGAAGGCGAGCAGCGCGCTCTTGCCCGACCCGGCCTCCCCGCGGACCATCAGGGAACCGCTCTCACCAGCGAGAAGCCGCGTGATTCCGGCCTGCTCCGCGACGCGCCCGTGCAGCACGAGGCGAGAGTACCGGACTGGAAGTGGATCTCATACCTAACCGGGAACATTCAGGCGCGCTCGATCCACGTCACCCCTACGGATGTGGGACGGACGGGTCGCGATTACGGTCGCCGCCGGAGGTCGGCATGAGGAACCGTTGGGCCACGCGTCTTTGCGCTGCACTGACAGTGACCACCCTTGTCATAGGTGTCGCAGGTCAGGGAGCCCACGCGGCTCCCAGGGAGCCCACGCTCCCCGAGCAGTGGCCGGGCTCGGCGGCGAACCGCGCCCACCAGGCGGCGGTGGAGGCGACCCGGGCGAAGGCCGAGCTGCCGGAGCGGCCCGCCCCCGAGCCGCCCAAGGGCACCGTGCCCAGGGAGGCCCCGGAGCCGCCCAAGCCTGTCTCCCGGCTGTCGAACACACCGCAGCGGGTGGGCGCGGCGACTCGCAAGCCGGGCAAGAGCGAAGCCCACGGGTTCGTCGCCGCGCAGAGCCGGGTGGTGCCCACCCTGGGAGACGCGACGTCGAAGGTCTTCCAGAACCCCGACCACACCTACACCGTACGCACGTACTCCAGGCCAGTGCGTTATCAGACGGCCACGGGGGAGTGGGCGGACATCGACGTCAACCTGACCGGCGCGGACGGACGCTGGCGGCAGGCGGCCAACGACGTCGGGGTCGAGGTGGCCGACGACGCCGCCGACCCGCGGCTCCAATCGCTCACCTTGGACGGGGAGCACAGCCTGTCCTTCGCCCTCCAAGGGGCAACCAGCACCAAAGCCTCTGTTTCACGAAATGTCGCGAAATATCGTGGGGTGCTGCCTGAGACGGACCTCGAAGTCGAGGCCACCTGGGACGGTATCAAGGAGTCGCTGGTCCTGACCTCGCGCCAGGCCGCGACCGGCCCCTGGGACTTCCCCTTCCAGGCCAAGGGGCTGACGCCGCGAAGCTCGTCGCAGGGCGTGGAGTTCGTCGACGAGCATGGCGCCGTCCGCATCACCGTCCCCGCCGGATTCATGATCGACGCCAAGGGCGCCCGCTCCGACGCGGTCCGCTACACCCTCGTCGGCGACGTCCTGCGGGTCAGTGCCGACCAGAAGTGGCTGCGGGCCGAGGACCGCGCGTTCCCGGTGGTCGTCGACCCCTCCTCCTACGTGCGCATCACCAGCGGCGCCGCCTCCGACACGTACGTCGACAACCACTCCGGCGCGAACCACTCCGGCAGCGATCAGCTCCTGGTCGGCTCCCAGGACGGCACCAAGCGCAACAACGCCTACATCAACTTCAACCTCGCCTCCCAGATCCCCCACGCCTACGTGACCGGCGCCGCGCTCTTCCTGTACAACACCCTGTCGAACTCCTGCTCGGCCAACCCCGTCACGGTGAAGGCGATCAACAGCAGCTGGAACGTCGGCACGATCGCCTCCTATCCCGGCGTGACCCTCGGCGACACCTGGGGGTCGGCCAGCTTCACCGGCGGCGTCACCTGCGGCGGCGCCGGCTGGGCGTGGATCGGGATCAACAGCGCGGGCCTGTCCGCCCTGTCGGACTGGACCAACGGCGCGGGCAACAACGGCCTGGCGCTGACCGCCGACAGCTTCAAGGAGTTCGCCAGCGCCAACTCGGCCAACCCGCCCTACCTGCAGGTGGACTACAGCCCCTGGCGGGCGCTGTACGCGATCGACTCCGGTGCCACGATCGACCCGCCGGTGACGGCCAACAGCGCCGGCCGGCTCCCCGTCACGGTGATCAACAACGGGATGAACTCCTGGTCGCCAGGCACGGTCAAGCTGGGCTACAAGGTGTACACCACCGGCGGCACCTTCGTGGGCAGCTCCACCGCGGCCGCCGGGCTGCCCGGCACGGTCGCCAACAACGGCTCGGCGAAGGTGAGCGCCACGATCGACCCGCTCAACCCGGGCTCGTACCAGATCTGCTGGGACATGGTGGCGAACGGGCAGTTCTTCTCGGACTGGGGCGTACCCGTCTGGTGCGTGAGCCTGACCGTGGTGAACCTGCCGCCCCAGGTCGACTCGATGTGGCCGGGCAACGGGTACGTGGAGTCCACGCTGACGCCGGAGTTCACGGCCTCCGGCCATGACGGGGACGAGTGGCCCGGCGGTGAGCTGAACTTCATCTTCAACGTCTGCCTGGTCTCCGATCCCAACACGTGCCCCGCGGCCGGTCTGGTCACGGGCGACTCCAACACCGGTGCCCAGAGCGCGAGCTGGGCGGTGCCGCAGGGCAAGCTCAAGTGGGGCGAGCAGTACATGTGGCGCGTCCTGGTCACCGACGGCAAGGACTCCAGCCCGGCGTCCGGATGGAGCACGTTCCGCACGGTCGTGCCGCAGCCGCTGGTCTCCTCCCACGTCTCCGACAGCGCGGGCACGGCCGCCGTCAAGGGCATCGACCCGCTGACCGGCCAGTACGCGGCCACCACCACGGACGCGAGCCTCACCACCGCCGGTCCCGCGCTGGCGGTCACCCGCTCGTACAGCAGCCTGAACTCCCGCTCGGGGATGTTCGGCGTGGGTTGGACCACGGCCTACGACATGAAGATCGTCACTGACAACGACTTCACCGGCAACGTCGTGGTCACCTACCCCGACGGGCGGCAGGCGCGCTTCGGCCGCAACCCCGACGGCACGTACGCGCCGCCCGAGGGCCGGTCGGTGAGCTTGGTGAAGACCGATCTGGCCTGGTTCCTGCGCGACAAGTCCGGCGGCGCGTACGTGTTCGACCCGAACGGCCGGTTGACCGCGATCTACGACGACGACCAGCACGGCGAGTACCTCACCTACAACGGCGACGGCACCCTCGCCAAGGTCGTGAACAAGGTCAGCGGTCGCGGCCTCTACTTCACCTGGAACAGCGGGCTGGTGACCTCGGTCGCCACCGACCCCGCCCAGGGAGCGCCCGCGTGGACCTACGGCTACGGCTACGGCCTGCTCGCCCAGGTCTGCCCGCCGGGCACGACGACGGCCTGCACGAAATACACCTACAAGATGGTGTCGCACTACCGGACGGCCGTCATGGACGCCGCCCCCGCGATGTACTACCGGCTCCACCAGAGCACGACCAACGAGGCCCGGCTGTTCGTCGGCCAGGACGACGCGGAGGCGGTCAACCTGTCCTACGGCGCGGCGGGCGCCCCGGCCGGGACCGCGGACGGCTCGGCGACGTTCAACGGCACGAGCTCCTACGTGCGCATGCCGTACAGCGTCACCGACGAGACCACCTACGCGGCGGTCGGCATGTGGTTCAAGACGACCAAGGCCGGCGTGCTGTACGGCGCGCAGTCGAACACGCTGGAGGACTCCCGGGGCCCGCTGCCCTGGGGCTTCCTGCCGATGCTCTACGTCGGGACCGACGGGAAGCTGCACGGCCAGCTGGCCGACGACGGCAGCTGCGGATCGATGGCGTCGACCGCGGCGGTGAACGACGGGGCCTGGCACCACGTGGTGCTGACCTCCAGCGGAACCTGGCAGAGCCTGTACGTGGACGGGTCGATGGTGGCCAGCCGCACCAAGCAGGTCAAGGCGACCAAGCTGCCGTACGCCAGCATCGGGGCGGGCTACACGACCACCTCGGGCTGGTGCCCCGCCGCGCCCGCCGACGCGCGCGGCCACTTCACCGGCCAGATCGACGACCCCGCCTTCTACACCCACCCGCTCGGCTCCACGGCCGTCGCCGCCCAGTACGCGGCCGGCCAGTACACCGGCGTGCTGGAGACGGCCAAGCTGCCCTCGGGCAAGCTGCAGGCCACGCTCGCGTACGACACCCAGACCGACCGCGTCGCCTCGGTGATCGACGCGGGCGGCGGGCAGTGGAAGGTCTTCCCCGCCCAGACGCAGGCCAGCACCGAGTACTACCCGAGCGCGGTCCTGGGCGCCCGGCCGCGCGAGTACTACCGCCTCGCCGAGTACTCCGGCACCCGGGCGGCCAGCGCGGCGTACGGCGACGGGCGCGACACCGACGCGACCTACCACAACGTCTCCCTGAACCAGACCGCGCCCATCTTCCTGGCCACCGGCGGCGACACGGCCGCCGGGTTCAACGGCTCCACCTCCTACCTGGAGCTGCCCGACGGCGAGATCAAGGGCGGCGGCGACCTCTCGGCCGAGCTGTGGTTCAAGACCGCCAAGCCCGGCGTCCTGCTCGCCTACCAGGCCCAGGCCATCACCGACCCGGCCGGGCCGCAGGCCGGCTACACGCCCGCGCTGTACGTCGGGACGGACGGCAAGCTGCGCGGCCAGTTCTGGGACGGCGCCGCGGTCGCGCCGATCACCACGAGCAAGACCGTGACCGACGAGAGCTGGCACCACGTCGTGCTGACGGCCTCCGGCGGCACCCAGTGGCTCTGGCTGGACGGCTCCGTGGTCGGGACCAGGTCCAAGGGGCCGGTGTCCACGGTCGCGCAGAACCACGTCTACGTCGGCGCCGGCTTCATCGCCGGCAACTGGCCCGCCAAGCCGTCGGACACCCTGGGCCACTTCACCGGCACCATCGACGAGGTGGCGATCTACTGGAGCAGCCTGAGCACGGACGCGATCGAGGCGCACTACAAGGACGTCGCGACGTTCGGCATCCCCGCCACCACCGTGCTCGCCGCCGACCCGGGCAACAAGCCGATGGTCTACAGCTTCGACCCCCTGCACGGCGGCCGCCCGACCTCGCTGTACGACGCCTCGGGCGGCACCACGCGATACGGCTACGACCTCAACGGCAACCTGGCCTCGGTGACCGACCCGGACGGGCACACCACCCAGCTGTTCAACGACAGCCGGGGCAACCCGGTCATGAAGGTGACCTGCCGGGGGCCGCGCTCCTGCCAGACCTCCTACTTCACCTATTACCTGGACTCCGGCGACCCGCTGAACCCCCGCAACGACCGGCTCACCGGCGCGTACGACGCCCGGGCCAGCGCCGGGAACGACACGGCGCACCGCACCAGCTACACCTACGACATCTCGGGCGACCTGCTCAGCGTCACCACGCCTCCCGTGGGCGGATCCTCCGGTGGCCGCAGCACCAGATACGCCTACACCGACGGCACCGAGGCCGCCGTCGGCGGCGGCACCTCCCCGGACGGGCTGCTCGCCTCCGTGACCACCCCCGGCGGCAAGGTCACCCGGTACGGCTACCGCCAGAACGGCGACCTCGCCCAGGTGGTGGACCCGGCCGGGCTCACCACCAAGTACGACTACGACAGCGCCGGCCGGCCCACCGCCGTGACCGAGATCTCCGACACGTTCCCGAACGGCGTCGTCACCTCGATGGGGTACGACGCACTCAACCACCTGACCGCGACCGTCGGCCCCGCGACCACGGACGCGATCAGCGGGGTCAAGCACCTCCCGTGGGTCATCTACACCTACGACGTCGACGGCAACGTCACCAAGGTCGAGCGGATGGACCCCACCGGCAAGGACGTCACCCGCGCCACCGACTACACCTACGACTCGGCGGCGCGCGTCTCGTCCGTCAAGGACGCCGCGGGCAGCGTCACCACCTACAAATACGACTCCTACGGCAACCTCGCCGGCACCGTGGACGCCACCGGCGCCGACTACCGGCGCACCTACGGGCCGACCGGCCTGCTGCTGACCACCAGCCTCGCCAACTGGGTGGGCGACCCGCTGGACAACGACGCCGCCAAGGAGCTGGTCCTCGAATCCCGCGCCTACGACCCGGCGGGGCGCCTGGCCACGGTCACCGACGCCATGGGCCGTACCACCCGCTACCGCTACTACGACGACAACCTGCTCGAATCGGTCTGGGCAGAGGGCTTCCGCAACGCCGACGGGACCACCCGGGACATCCCGCTCCAGCAGAACACCTACGACAGCGCGGGCAACCTCATCCAGCGCGTCACCGGCAACGGCAAGAGCACGACCGCGTACACCGTGGACGCCGCCAACCGGACCACCGAGGCCCTGCTCGACCCCTCCGGCATCAAGCGCAAGACCACGTACGGCTACGACGATGACGACCGCCTGATCTCCCTGGTCCAGGCGCAGAACGGCGCCTTCACGTGGACCACGTTCGAGCACGACGCGCTGGGCCGGCCCCTCTCCCAGAAGGTCTGGGACGGCGACGAATGGCTCACGACCGCCTGGACCAGGGACCAGCGGGGCTTCGAGCGGACGATGACCGACCCGCGTGGCGGGGTGACCGACTACACCTACGACGAGGTGGGCCGGCTGACCACGACCAAGGCGCCGACGGTGGCCATCGAGCACCTGGGCAGCTCGCCGTACAACGTCAGGCCGACGACGCGGGCCGGCTACAACAGCTTCGGCGACGTCGTGACGAGCGAGGACGCCGAGGGCTACCGGACCACGATCACCTACGACGCCATGAGCCGGCCGCTCGTCCTCACCCTGCCCCCGTACACGCAGCTCGGCGCCGGTGCCACGGTGACCGGGAGCTCCACCAGGACGTACGACGCGCTGGGCCGCGTGACGAGCGTCGCGGACGCGCTCGGCCACGGCGACGCCTACACCTACAACCAGCTCGGCAACGTGGTCGCCACCACGGACGCGGCGGGCAACCGGTCGCGGTCGGGCTTCGACGCGGCCGGCGAATGGCTCTGGACGCGGGACCAGGCGGGCCGGGTGAGCGGGGCCACGTACGACGACCTCGGCCGCCGGATCTCCACCACCGCCGTCGAGCGCACACCGGCCGCGGCCGGGTTCACCACGGCCTACGAGTACGACGACGCGGGCAACCTGACCTACGTCACCACCCCGTCGGGCGCGCGCAGCCAGTTCGGCTACAACGCGGCGGGCGAGGTCGTGGCCGACGTCAACCCGCTGAACCAGGCCCGCTGGTACACCCGCGACCACGCCGGCCGGGTGACCAAGGCCCTCAACCCGGACGGCACCAGCAGCGCGCTCACGTACGACGGCGCCGGCCGGGCGACCGCGATGGCCGATCTCGACGCTTCGGGCAACTCGCTGCGGTCGATGACGCTCGGCTACGACGCGGGGAGCAACCCGGTCACCGTCAGCAGGCCCGGCGGCGGGGTCACCACCTACGACTACGACGCGCTGAACCGGCTGACCGGCCAGCACGAGAAGACCACGTCCACGCGCACCGTCAACACGACGTTCGGCTACGACGCGGTGGGCAACCGCACCCGCTTCACCGACGGCAACGGCAACGCGACCACGTTCGCCTACAACCCGTGGAACCTCCAGACGACGATGCTCGTCCCGGCGACCACGACCTACACCGCGGTCACCGACCGCCGGACGATCACCGACTACGACGCGGCCGGCCGCCCCGTCCAGGTCACCAAGCCGGGCGGGGTCACCCTCGGCCGCACCTTCGACGCGCTGGACCGGCTCACCGCGGAGACCGGCGCGGGCGCCGAGACCGGCACGACCGCCCACAGCTTCGGCTACGACGCCATCGGCCGGCTGACCTCGGCCGGGGGCAACACCTTCGGCTACGACGATCGCGATCACCTCGTCAGCACGGCGGGGCCGTCCGGCGCGGCGTCCTTCACCTACGACGCCGACGGCCGGATGAAGACCCGTACCGACAAGGCGGGCACGGCCGCCTACGACTACGACGCGGGAAGCCGCCTCACCACGGTCCGTGACCCGCTCACCGGCGGGACCTCGACCTACTCCTACGACTCGATGGATCAGCTCAAGGGGGTGGACTACGGCGGCGCCAAGCGCTCCTTCGAGTACGACGCGCTGCACCGGCCCACCTCCGACACGCTCAAGACCGGCGCGGGCGCGACGCTGGCCGCCATCGCCTACGGCTACGACGACGCCGACCGGCTCACCAGCAAGACCACGACCGGTACGGCAGGAGCCGGGGCCAACACCTACGGCTACGACCTGGCGGGCAGGCTGACGTCGTGGAACTCGGTCGCCTACGAGTACGACGACGCGGGCAACCGGACCAAGGCCGGCCCGGCCGCCGCCGTCTACGACGCGCGCAACCAACTGGTCTCCGACGGATCGGCCGGCTACTCCTACTCGGCGCGCGGCACCCTGAGATCCAGGACGCCGACCGGCGGGAGCGCGAGCGCGACGAGCTACGACGCGTTCGACCGGATGATCAGCGACGGTGCCACGACCTACGCCTACGACGGGCTGGACAGGCTCACGTCCGCCGCGGGCGTCGCGTTCAGCTACTCCGGGATGGGCAACACTCCGGCCGCGGCGGGTGCCGAGCTCTACGGCAGGGACCCGGCGGGCGACGTCGTTTCCGTCGCGGGCCTGTACGCCTACACCGACCGGCACGGCGACCTCACCGCCACCTTCACCGGCGCGGGCGCGCCGGCCGACTCTGTGGCCTACGACCCGTACGGGAAGGTCGTGGCCAGCTCGGGCACCAGGCGGGGCATCGGCTACCAGGGCGGCTGGACCGACCCGGCCAGCGGCAAGGTCAACATGGCCGCCCGCTGGTACGACCCGGGAACCGGCGCGTTCCCCAGCAGGGACACGCTCGAAGTGGATCCGGTGCCGTCGGTGAGGGGCAACCGCTTCACCTACGCGGACGGCGACCCGATCAACCGGATGGACCCGACCGGCCACTTCGGCTGCCCCGCCTTCGTGTGCGGCACCGCCAAGGACGTGATCAGGGTCGTCAAGGTGGACATCGCCAAGCCGATCCTGACCGCGGCCGACTTCGTCCTCACCGGTGGCGGGGAGGCCGGCGCGGCCGCGCGCGGCTCACGGGCCTGCGGCCCGGCCTGGCTCTACTGCCTCGCGGCGGTCGGCGTCGGCGCCGGCCTCGGCTACCTGGGGGGCAAGTGGTGGCAGAACAACTGGTGGAAGGGGTGGCCGGACGGCAGCGGGCCGTACATCGAATACCCGGGCGGCGGCAGCTCGCCCGGCAAGGGCGGCACGTCCGGCGACCCGGACGGGGACACGACCCCCGACCCGGGCAAGAACGGCAAGACGCCCAAGGTGACTCCCCCTCCGCCGCCCCCGCCGCCCACGCCTCAGGAGCTCGCCGACATCGCCGCGAAGACGCGCGCGACCAGGCCGGGCCCCATCGACCACGACCGGCTGCCCGGCCCGGCGGGCACCTCGCTGGCCGACGCGCTCGACAAGGGGCTCACGCACAGAGTCGACAACGCCATCGACAAGATCCTGGACAAGGTCGGCGTGGCCTTCACGCCGGCCGAGGCCGGGGCGGGTGACGGGCAGCCCAACGGCGGGTTCGACCCGGCCCCGCACGTCGTCGGCCAGTGCTCCGGGGTGTTCGGCGCGGACGCGATGCAGGACTGCCGCGTCGATCCCGGCCCGGCCGTCCCGCCGGACCCGATGGTGCAGCTGGACCCCTGCCGCGGCGTTACGGGTGCCGGCTCCGCCTGCCTCTCCACGCCCGGGCCGCTGGGGAACGCGGGCTCCGGCGGCGCCGGCGCCGGGGCGGGCGGGCCGCTCGCCGGCGCGGCCGCCGACGACTTCGTCACGCTGGGACGCGCCGGAGACCGGCCGCGCTGGAACGCCAGACTCCCGATGAACATGGACACGGTCCGGCGGGTGGCCCAGGACTGGAGCATCAGGATCGACGACCTGACCATCAAGATCGACAAGAGGATGGACGGGCTGGCCGGGGTGACCTATCCCGATCAGACGGTCCTGCTCCGGCGAGCGGCCTTCCGCAGCGAGGAACTGCTGGCCCGCACCCTCGCCCACGAGCGGTACCACGTGGAGGACCTGCGCAAGGGCGGCTCCTATCCGAGGACCGCCGAAGAAGCGCGCCCGTGGGAGGACCGGGCCTACGCCTACGAGGACGAGTGGTGGGACAACCATCCACGTAACCAGTGACGGTATATCTAACGGTGAAGACAGCAGCAGCGAGCACCGAGGCGGACCCGTTGCCGAACACCCATGACGAGGCGCTCCGATGGGAGAGCTGGCTGCACGCTTACGAGCAGGCCCGTGACGAGCTGCCCGGACCGATCTCCGGGCACTGCCCGAACTGCGGACGGGCCTGCCTCCGCCTGGTGTACCGGCTCAGGATCCCTCGCCTGCTCATCGGTGAGGCCCACTTCTGGTGTGACCACTGCCTGAAGGGGCCTTACCTGGGCAGCGTCGAGATCCCAGAAGCCGTCGCGGGGGAGGCGGACGAGCAGGCGTACCAGCGGCTGAGCGCCACGATCCCGGACTACGAGCTCATCCCCCCTGCGGCGTCCTCACCGCCGTAGGCTCACCGGTCCGGCTTTTCCGGGCGTTCGATCCGGGTGGGGTTGCCGCGTACGAGCTCATCGTGGATGCGCCAGCGGGCGGTGGTCGCGGCGAGCCCGGCCGCCTCGTCGCCGTGCTCGATGCGCTGTCGCAGCAGCCGCATGGCGATGCGGCGGTTGAGGCTGAACTGCCGCTCGGTGTCGACCACGACGACGATCCCCGTGGGCCGGTGGGTCGCCCGTACCGCCGTGCTGGCCTTGTTGCGATGTTGGCCGCCTGGGCCGCCGGTGCGGCAGGCGACGATGTCGACGTCCGCTTCCGCGAACGCCGTGTGCGGGGTGTCGACCTGGCACGGTTGGGCGATGACGTACCAGTTCTTTCGGCCGGTACTGGCCCGGTAGGGGCTGGGGGCCTGCCAGCACAGGGTCCCGGTCCACGAGGCGGCGAACGCCTCGGCGCCGGCTCCGGCGATCTGGACGAGGACCGACCGGTAGGTGCCGGGCCGGTCGCCGGGAACGGTCTGGGCCCGGTGGGTCTCCAGGTTCTGCCGGGTGGCGTCGGCCTCCAGGCGGTGCAGCAGCTGGGCCAGCGCCCAGGCGCACTCCTGCGGGCCACGCCCGGCCGACAGGAGCAGGTGGACGCTCACGACCGGGCTCGCTTGCGGCGGCGGTCCCTCTGGGGCGCGGACCCGAGGTCGGGCGTCTTGTAGGTGACGAGGGGGATCGTGGTGGCCACGGGCGTGGCCAGGTCATGCTCGACGAGGTCGGCGATGACCTGCTCGATGTGCTTGTAGGCCGTCGGTGCCTCCTCGAAGAGCAGTTGGCGGTCGCCGCACACCACCAGCGACCCCATCGGGGTGCGGCGCAGCTCCTCGACCGTGTGCTTGGCCTTGCCCCGGCGCAGGGCGTCGGTACGCGACATCTTGCGGCCCGCGCCGTGCGCCACGGAATGGCCGGCGTCCGGCCCGGCGTGGGCGGCCACGAGGTAGGAGGGGGTGCCTCGCGTACCGGCGATGAGCACGTCGCGGCCGTCACCCGGCGCGGCCCCCTTGCGGTGCAGGTAGCTGCCGTCGCGGACCTCGACCAGGTTGTGACACTGGTCGACGATCGGCTCGGTGGGCTCGAACCCCAGCGCGTGGGCGACCCGGGCGGCCAGCAGCCGCCGGTTGAGGGATCCCCAGCGTACGGCGTCGTCGTGCATCGCCAGGTAGGCGCCGGGATCGGGGGCGGGGCCCGCGCCGTGGACCTCGGTGTGCGCCCGCAGGATCCGTTCGCCCAGCCCCCGGGAACCGCTGTGGACGATGAGAACCAGGTCGCCGGCGGCGAGTCCGAGACGGCTCGCGTGGTCCGGCTCGAAGACGGTCCCGATCCGCGCCAGCTCGACGAAGTGGTTGCCCCGGCCGACCGTCCCGAGGCCCTCGACGTGACCTGCGGGAATGTCGCCCTTGACCACGGCCCAGGCCGGGTCGTCGGCATCCTGCTCGGGGTCGAGCGGTCGATCGAGATCGGGGAAGCGGGCGGCGAGCTTCTCGGGTGCGGCGCGCTTGAGCTTGACGGGGAACACGGCGATGCCGCAGCCGATGTCGGAGCCCACCAGGAACGGGTAGAGGACGGTCGAAGCCATGGCGGCGCCGATGGGTGCGCCCTTGCCGGGGTGCAGGTCCGGCATGGCGGCGACGTGCGTCATGCCGTCGAGGGCGGCCACCTGGCGGCACTGATCGAGGGCGTCGGACTCGATCCAGCTGGCGGGGGAGGCGAACACGGTGACGGTGGCCGGGGTGGACGGCGGCAGGGAGTGTTGCTGAGACAAAGACGCTCTCTTCGCTGAGCGGACTACGGGCGGGCGGCATTACGGCGCGAGTCGGCGCCGTGGCATCTGGGGTAGCGGGTGCTGTCCGTCAGAGCATCATGGACATCACGTTCCCTGAGCCCGCCATGCCGAGGCAAACGGTTTTCGGCCGGAAGCCGGACGGTTTTCGTGCCCGCGTCCATGCCGGGCATCCGGAGCGGTGCGCGTTCGGGGGACGGTCGTGCGGTGGCCGAGGTCTCGGCCGGGAGGGTCGCTCGGGGCGCGGGCCTGTCCGGTCACCGCGGCGACCGGCTGCGACGGACGTTGTGGTCACGGGGATTTGTGTGCATTGTCCGGCGTAGGCTTTGGACCCTTGGCGTGCCCGGTGAGGCGGCGCGACGCAGGGGGGTGATTGCGTGCACCAGGAAGGCGCCACGCGTGCGGGCCGCCGCGGCTCCGGTGTGGCGCGCCTGTCGCGGGTCAGAGGGTTCGCGGCGGTCGCGATCTTCGCCGTGGTCTGGAGCGTCGTGATCGAGGCCGCCCCGGTCGTGCGGGTGACGGGGAACGCGCGAGCCGGTGACACCGTCGCCCCCGCGAAGGCGCCCGCCAAGGTGCCGGAAGAGGTGCCCGAAGAGGTGAGCTCCATCGTGGGGCTGGGCGATTCGGTGCCGGCGGGCTCCGCGTGCGACTGTGACACCTTCGTCTCGCTGATCAGGCAAGCCCTGGCGACGCGGCAGGGCACCGCCGTGGCCGCCGACAACCTGGCCACCGGAGGGCTCACCACGCAGGGGCTGCTCGACCAGGTGGACGGCGGATCGGCGACGGACGCCATCGGGAAAGCCGACCTGGTGATCATCACCATCGGCGCCAACGACTTCGACAGCACCTCGCTCGGGGACGACGACTGCGCGGGCCTGGCCTGCTACAAGAACGACCTCGCGCGACTGCGCGCCAACGTGGACGGCATCCTCGGCAGGGTTCGCGCGCTGCAGACCCGCCCGCGCAGCCGGATCGTCGTCACTGGCTACTGGAACGTGTTCCTGGACGGCGACAGCGCCCGGGCCAAGGGGGCGACGTACGTGTCCGGCAGCGACGCCCTCACGCGCGCGGTGAACCGGACCCTCGCCGAGACGGCCGCGGCGAAGGGCGCGCGGTACGTCGACGTCTACGGCCCTTTCAAGGGCGACGGCTCCCGGGACGACACCCCGCTGCTGGCCGCCGACGGTGATCACCCCAACGCCGCCGGACATCGGGTCATCGCCGACTCCATCCTGTCCGCCCTCGCCGCGAACGGGCGGCGATGAAAGATTCAGCCGCGGGTGCCGGCCGGTGGAGCGGTGAGCTGCCTGGTCAGGCGTGCGGGTGGCGGGTGCGGTCGTAGGCGCGGGGGAGGGGCCGGCGTTGACACTTCGGCGGGATCCCGCGAAACATCGTCGTCAAGAGACGGTTTGGGAGCGCTCCCATAGGCGCCCCGTCGAGTCCCGAAGGCGAGCGATGTCATGTCCGTTCCCCTCACGCTGCCTGCCCGGCTCTGGGCGGTCATCGCCTGCGTAGCCCTGGCGATCGGTGGCATCGCCGTGACCGTCCCCGCCTCGGCGGACACCGGCTGCAAGGTGGACTACACCGTCAACTCGTGGCAGGGCGGCTTCACCGCGCAGGTGAAGGTGACGAACCTGGGGACGGCGCTCACCGGGTGGCGGCTGCGGTGGACGTACACGGGGGACCAGCGGGTGACGAGCGCGTGGAACGCGCAGGTGCAGCAGACCGACAGGGTGGTGACGGCGGCCAACGTGGCCTGGAACGGCGCGCTGGCCACCGGCTCCAGCGCCGAGTTCGGCCTGCAGGCCACCTGGTCGGCGGCCAACCCCGCGCCCACCGACTTCACGCTCAACGACGTGACCTGCAACGGCACCACCACCCCGAGCCAGACCCCCACCGTCACACCCACGGTCACCCCGACCGTCACCCCGACCGTGCCGCCCGGCTGCTCGGGGGCGGCGGTCTGCTCGGGGTTCGAGGACCAGGCGGGCAGCCCGTCCGGCGACTGGCAGGTCGTCACCCCCAACTGCGCCGGCACCGGCACGGCCGTGATCGACACCGCGGTCGCGCACAGCGGCGGCAAGTCCCTGCGGGTCAACGGGGGCGGCGGCTACTGCAACCACCTCTTCGTCGGCACCACCCGCGACGTCTCCCGCGTCGGCCCGGTGGTCTACGCCAGGATGTGGGTCCGGCACACGGCCGCCCTGCCCGCGACGCACGTCAGCATGATCACCATGGCGGACGCCGGCGACGGCAACCGCGACCTGCGCATCGGCGGCCAGAACGGCGCCCTGCAGTGGAACCGCGAATCCGACGACGCCACCCTGCCCGAGCAGAGCCCGGCGGGGGTCGCCCTCAGCGTCGCGCTGCCCGTCAACCGCTGGGTCTGCCTCCGCTACGAGATCGACACCACCAAGCAGTCGATGCGGACGTACCTGGACGATCAGGAGGTCGCCGGCCTGCGCGTGGACGGCACCCCGACCCAGGATGTCGACTCCCAGTGGCTGCGCCGCACCACCGCGCCGCGCCCGGCCACGCTGCGGCTGGGCTGGGAGAGCTACGGCAACGACCAGGACACCCTCTGGTACGACGACGTGGCCCTCGGCTCGGCCCCGCTGTCCTGCTGAGGGGCAGGTCGGATATCGAATGCTGACAGGTCCTACCGTGACCTACGCTGTACGCATGCGCGTGACGATGCGGGAGGTGGCCGATCGGGCCGGCGTCTCGATCAAGACCGTCTCGCGTGTCGTGAACGGTGAGCCGCACATCCGGCCGGAGAAGGTGCGGCGGGTGCACGCGGCGATCGACGAGCTCGGCTGGGTCCCCAACCGGGCCGCCAGGGCGCTCAGGACCGGGCTGGTCGGGGTGGTCGGCATCGCCGTCACCGAGCTGCGCCGCCCGTATCTCGCGGGTCTCGTCGAAGCGCTCGTCACCGAGGCGGATCGCTGGGGCCTGCTCGCCGCGGTCGAGCCGACGCACGGCGATCCGGCCAGGCTGGCGGCGGTCCTCGCCGCCCGGGGCAAGACGTTCGACGGCGTGGTGCTGATCGGTCCGGCGGCGCTGATCGGGCCGGCCGGGCCCACGGTGCCGGTCGGTCCCGCCTTGCCGGGCGGGCCGGTGGTGCCGGTCGGCGACGGGCTGGACGATCGCCCGGTGGTCGTCGTGCAGGGCGGCGCCGCCGAGGTGGATCGCATCGAGGTGGATCGCGTCGGGGAGGACGTCGCGGAGGCGGCGGCCCTGATGGCCCGCCACCTCGCCGTCATGGGCCGGTCCCGCCCGGCCCTGCTCGGCGCGCACCAGGACGAGCTGCGCGCCGCTCTCGCCGCATCCGGCCCGGAGGCCGTGCCTTGCGCGGAGCTCGGCGAGGTGGCCGACCGGCGCGCGGGCGCGCGGGCCGCCGTACAGGTGCTGGAGCGGCACCCCGACGTCGACGCGCTGCTGTGCGTCAACGACGAGGTGGCGCTCGGGGCCCTCGCGGCGCTGGTCAAGCACGGAGTGGACGTTCCTGGGCGGGTGGCGGTCGCCGGTTACGGCAACCTGGAGGACGGACGGTTCTCGACGCCGTCGCTCACCACGATCGACCCCGGGCCGGCCCGGCTGGCGCGCAGCGCGCTGGAGCTGCTCGCCGATCGGCTGGCCGGCACGGCGCCGCGACAGCCGCGGGCGGTCGTGTCGCCGGTCGAGCTGATCCGGCGTGAGTCCACGCTCGGCCGGGACGCCCGATGAAGCGCCCGACGCTCGCGGACGTCGCCGCGCTGGCCGGGGTCTCGGCCAAGACCGTGTCCAACGTCCTTCTCGGCCGGCCGCACGTCTCGGCCGCCACCCGGGCCAGGGTGCGGGCCGCGGTCGAGGAGGTCGGCTACGAGGCGGGACACGTCACGAGCCAGGCCGGACGCGGGCTCGCCTCCGGCCGGACCGGCCGGATCGCCGTCGTGGTGCCGAACCTCTACCAGCCGTACTTCGCGGAGAACGCCGAGCGGCTCATCCTCGCCCTGGCCGAGTGCGGGTTCACCAGCACGCTGCGGATCGCCCACGGCGGGGCCAGGGAGCGCGACGCGGTGCTCGGCGTGACGACCGCCGACGTCGACGGCGTCATCATCTGCCCGCACCACCTGTCGGACGAGCTGCTCGCCGATGCCGCGCCGCGGCGCCCGGTGGTGGCCCTCGGCGGCGCGCCGACCGAGACGCTCGACTGCGTGCTGATGGGGGAGCACGCGGGCTTCCTGGCGATCACCCGGCATCTGCTGGCCGCCGGGCGGCGCCGACCGGCGTTCGTGTGGAACGGTCCGGCAGGCGCAGTTCCGACCGGCGACCGATATTCCGGGTTCGTCGCCGCTCTGGAAGAGTACGGCATCGAGCACGACCCCTCGCTCGTCGCCTACAGCTCCGACTGGGACCGCAGGGCCTCGGGTTACGAGGCGATGGTGGGGCTGTTGCGCCGCTCCGGCCCCAGGTTCGACGCGGCGGTCTGCGTCAACGACACGATCGCCGTGGGCGTGCTGAAAGCCCTGCGCGCGCACGAGATCCGCGTCCCCGAGGACGTCGCGGTCACCGGCTTCGACGACACGGACGAGGGGGAGTTCACCATCCCGTCGCTGTCGTCGGTGAGCCCTGACCAGGGCGAGATGGTGGCCGCCGCCGTCCACCTGCTCATCGAGCGCCTCGACGGCTACGACGGCGCGGCCCGGCAGGTGCACACCGGCGTGCACCTGCTCATTCGCGACTCGTCCGCGCAGGTCTGACCCGCTCTCCACCCCTTGGGCCGGTCTGTCGCGCCGTTGATTGTCTTGTCATTGACAACGCTGAATGGCCGCCCCTAACATCGCTGAAACATTTACCGAGATCTCGGTCACACCCTCCGTCCCCCCCTCAGGAGGACCGCATGGCCACCTCACCCGGCCTGTCCCGCCGGACCTTTGTCGTCGCGGCCGGCCTCACCGCGCTGGCGGGCTGCTCCGGCAAGAGCTCCACGGGCGATCCGAACACGCTGCGGATCGCGGTGAGCAAGCATCCGTTGACCAAGCCGTTGAGCACGATGGAGTGGCCCAAACAGCTGGAGAAGATCGCGGGCGTGAAGATCCAGTGGCAGGAGATCTCGGCCGACTGGGACCAGAAGAAGTCCACCATGCTGGCGGCGGGCGACGTGCCGGACCTGATCATCGGCACGAACGCGATCACGAACGCCGACCTGGGCACGTATCGGACGCTGTTCGAGAACCTGGCCGACGACCTGGACGCGCTGCCGAACGTGAAGGCGTTGTTCGCGGCGAAGCCGCAGCTGAAGTCGATGGCCACGCTGACCACGGGGGAGATCTACTCGATCCCGGGCTACAAGCGGTTCTGGCCGACGACCGTCACCCACCAGTACATCAACAAGCAGTGGCTCGACCGGCTCGGCCTGAAGGTCCCGACCACCTGGGACGAGCTGTACACCGTGCTCGTCGCGTTCAAGGAGCAGGACGCGAACGGCAACGGTGACAAGGACGACGAGATCCCGATGGACTGGTCGCCGGTCGGCACGGGCGGCTTCGGGTACTTCCAGCCCAGCGCGCTGCTCGGCAGCGTCGGTCTGCCGATCGCGGGCGGCGGCGGCCAGGGCTATTTCCTGGAGGACGGCAAGGTCGGCAACTTCCTCGTCGACGACCGCTACAAGCGGGTGATCGAGTTCCTCCACCGCTGCTACGCGGCGGGCCTGATCAGCAAGAACGTCATGACGCAGGACTACTCGGCCTACCAGGCGGTCGGGCGCGGCTCCGGGAAGGTGGCCAAGGTCGGTTTCAGCTGGGGCTGGACGGCCAGCGACCGGTTCGGCGCCGAGCTGGCCGACCAGTACGTCGCGATGCCGCCGCTGCTCGCGGAGGCCGGCCAGACGACCCCGGTGACGTGGACGTACGACTCCAACGGCGAGAACTTCCCGTCGAACCAGATCGTCGTGTCCGCCAGGACGGGCAACAAGCAGGCCGCGCTCAAGATCGTCAACGCCTTCTACGACAAGGAGATGTCGCTGCAGGTGCTGTGGGGCGACCTCGGCAAGTACGTCAAGAAGGTCAGCGACACCGAGTACGAGGTGCTCCCGCCGGCCGACCCCAAGGTCGACCCGTCGACCTGGAAGTGGACGGTCACCATCGCGGACAACGGCCCCGTCTGGATCCGCGACGACATCGAGGTGAAGCTGCCGGCCGACCTGGACGAGGCCGTCGAGCAGACCAAGCCGCTGCAGAAGGCGCTGGCGAACATGGACCCGGACAAGGACGTCTACCCGTTCCAGTTCATCCAGATGAAGCCGGACGACACGAACCAGCTGGGGCTGAACAACACCACGATGCTCAACACGGCGATGACGAAGTTCGCCGAGTGGGTCACCAAGGGCGGCGTCGAGGATCAGTGGGGCCAGTACGTCCAGCAGGTCCAGAACGCCGGCCTGCAGAAGAACATCGACATCTACCAGCGCTACTACGACGAGTACGTGAAGACCCGCTGATGGCGCGATCGCTCGTCGTGGCTCCCAAGCAGCATGTCAGGCGCTACTGGCAGCTGTGGCTCATGGTCCTGCCGGCCATGGGGTTCGTGGGCCTGTTCATGTACGTCCCGATGTACGGGATCCAGCTGGCCTTCCGGGAGTTCGACTTCGCCGCCGGCCTCACCGGCGGCGAATGGGTCGGCCTGAAGTACTTCCGGCAGTTCTTCGACAGCCCGCTGTTCTGGCCGCTGCTGCAGAACACGTTCGTCATCGCCTTCACCACGCTCGTGGTGGGGTTCGTCGCGCCGGTCCTGCTGGCACTGATGATCAACCAGATCGCCGGCGGGCGGCGCAGGAAGGTCATGCAGACGGCGACGTACCTGCCGCACTTCATCTCGATCGTGGTCATCGTCGGCATGTTGCAGGCATTCCTCAACCCGACCACCGGACTGCTCACCCGGGTCCTCGCCGTCTTCGGCCTGGACGGGGTGAACTTCCTCGGCGACACCGCCGCCTTCGTACCGGTGTACGTGATCTCCGACGTGTGGCAGCACTGCGGCTGGAACAGCATCATCTACCTCGCCGCGCTGTCGCGGGTCGACCCCCAGCTGTACGAGGCGGCCAGGGTGGACGGCGCGAACCGGCTGCAGCTCATCCGGCACGTCGACGTCCCGAGCATCGTGCCGACCATGGTGATCCTGCTCATCCTCACCATGGGCGGCGTGCTGAACACCGGCTTCGAGAAGGTGTGGCTGATGCAGAACAACCTGAACCTGCCGGTCTCCGAGGTCATCGCGACATACGTCTACAAGATCGGCATCTTCAGCACGCAGTTCAGCTACGCCACCGCGATCGGCCTGTTCAACACGGTCATCAACTTCGTGTTCCTGATCGCCGCCAACGCGATCGCCCGCCGCGTGTCGAACTGGAGCCTGTGGTGAGCGCCAAGATCCGCAACAGGACCCCGGCCGACGTCCTTTTCACGCTGGCGCTCGGCGCGATCTGCGTCGCGGTCCTGTTCGCGGTGGTCTATCCGGTCTACTTCGTGGTGATCGCGTCCGTGAGCAACCCGTCGCTGATCTCCACCGGCGAGGTGTGGCTGTGGCCGAAGGGCGTGAACCTCTTCGGCTACCGGGAGATCTTCAACGACGAGCGGATCTGGACGGGCTACCGCAACACGCTGCTCTACAGCGTGGCCGGGACCGCGCTGAACCTCGTCGTGACCATCCCCGCGGCGTACGCGCTGTCCCGGCCGGAGTTCCGTCCGCGGCGGATCCTCATGTTGTTCTTCGTGTTCACGATGTTCTTCAACGGCGGCCTGATCCCGACGTACCTGCTCTATCGCGATCTCGGCCTGCTGGACAACTGGCTGGTGTTCGTCCTGCCGTCGGCGGTGAACGTCTACAACCTCATCATCGCCCGCGCGTTCTTCGAGCACTCGCTGCCGAAGGAGCTGTTCGAGGCGGCGTTGATCGACGGTGTGTCCTACCTGCAGTATTTCGCCAGGATCGCGCTGCCGCTGTCGAAGGCGATCGTCTCGGTCATCGGCCTGTACTACCTGGTCCAGCACTGGAACGACTTCTTCACCGGCATGGTGTTCGTCCGGGACAACGCGCTGCAACCGCTGCAGATCGTGCTGCGTGACATCCTGCTGTCCAATCAGGCGTTCGCCGGCGGCGTCGGAGCCTCCGGAGGCAGCGGCACCTCCTACGACCAGCAGTACGCCGACCAGATCAAGTACGGCGTGATCGTCGTCTCCAGCCTCCCCGTCCTGGTGCTCTACCCGTTCCTGCAGCGCTACTTCGAGAAGGGCGTCCTCATCGGGTCGGTGAAAGGCTGATGAGACGCGTCCTCACCTGGCACACGCGGGCGGGCGAGGTGGGCCTGCTGCTGGTCAAGCTGCACCTGCTGTGGGTCGTGTGGAGCCTGGCCGGCGGCATCGTGCTCGGCGCCTTCCCCGCGACGGCCGCCGTGTACGGCGTCGTCCGCGGCGAGCTGCTCGGCTCGCCTCGCGAGTTCCGCCGGCTCTGGCGGCAGGAGTTCCGCACCGCCAACGCGGTGGGCTACGTCTTCGCGGCGGCCTGGGCGGTGCTCCTGCTGGACCGGCGGCTGCTGGAAAGCACCGACCTGGGCGTCGTCGAGCCGTTGCTCGGCGCGCTGCTCTGGCTGACCACGCTGTTCGTGTCGTGCATGACCGTGAACATCTGGATCCTCGCCGCCCATTTCGCCGAAGGGCCGCTCGCGCTCGTCCGCCGCAGCGCGATCCTCGTCCTCGCCCGCCCGCTCCAGGCGCTCGTCACGCTGCTCGTGGTCGGCGTGATCCTCTGCGCGTACTACCTCGTCCCGGGGCTGGTGCCGGTCTTCGGCGTCGCCGTACCGGCCTTCGCCTCCTTCGCCTACGTCTGGGGCACCGCGGTCCTCCCCAGGGCCCCGGGCTCATCTCACGAAACCTCGTTGGGAACACCATGACCATGACCTCTGCCGCCGCCCTGCGTCGCGAGCCGCTGCCGCTGACCGCGGTCACCATCGACGACGAGTTCTGGGCGCCGCGCCGTGAGCTGATCCGTACCCGGACGCTGCGGCACCAGGAAGGCCAGCTGCGCCGGCCGGGAAAGCAGTTCGACGCGCTGGGCCTGTCCTGGCTGCCGGGGGACCCGGACGAGCCGCACATCTTCTGGGAGAGCGACGTCGCCAAGTGGATCGAGGCCGCCAGCCACTGCCTGGCCACCACCGACGACCCCGAGCTCGACCGGGCCGTGGACGAGGCGATCGAGCTGCTGGCCGGGGCGCAGCAGGACGACGGCTACCTCAACGTGTACTTCACCGTCGTCAAGCCGGGGGAGCGGTTCACCGACCTGCGTGACGCCCACGAGCTGTACTGCGCCGGCCACCTCATCGAGGCGGGCGTCGCCCACTTCGAGGCGACCGGCAAGACCCGGCTGCTCGACATCGTGCGCCGCTACGCCGACCTGATCGACACCGTCTTCGGCCCAGAAGGCCCCTGCGCCGGCGGCTACGACGGGCACCAGGAGATCGAGCTCGCGCTGGTCAAGCTCTACCGCGTGACCGGTGAGCCCCGTTACCTCGACCTCAGCCGGCGGCTCATCGACCGGCGCGGGGAGCAGCCGTACTATTTCGAGGCCGAGCTGGAGCGCCGCGGCACCCCCGGCTACTTCGGCACCAGGCTCCCCGAGCGGCCCGCGGACCTGCGGCGGTTCCGGGAGTACAACCAGAGCCACCTGCCGGTGGCCGACCAGGCCGAGGCCGTCGGCCACTCGGTACGCGCCATGTACATGTACAGCGCGATGACCGACCTGGCCGGCGAGTACGACGACGACCGGCTGCTCCAGGCCGTGCGGCGGCTGTGGACCGACGTCACCACCAGGAAGCTGTACATCACCGGCGGGATCGGCTCCGACCCCCGCATCGAAGGCTTCGGCCCCGGCTACGACCTGCCCGACGCCCACGGCTACGCCGAAACCTGCGCCGCGATCGGCCTCGTCCAGTGGGCGCGGCGGATGAGCAACCTCACCGGCCACGGCCACTACGTCGACGCCCTCGAACGCGCCCTGTACAACGGCGTCCTCAGCGGCGCCTCCGCCGACGGCACCCGCTACTTCTACGGCAACCCCCTCGCGAGCGACGGCACCGTCGCCCGGCAGGACTGGTTCGACTGCGCCTGCTGCCCGCCCAACCTCGCCCGGCTGCTCAGCGAGCTCGGCCGCTACGTCTACGCCCAGGGACCCGGCGAAGCCGTCGTCAACCTGTACGTGGCCGGCACCGCCCGCTTCACCCTCGCCGGCGGTGCGGTCACCCTCCGCCAGGACACCGCCTACCCCCGGGAAGGCAGCCTCGCCGTCACCGTCACCCACGCCGACGACGACGAGATGGAGTTCGCCCTGGCCGTCCGCATCCCCGGCTGGAGCCGCCGGCTCACCGTCACCGTCAACGGCGAGCCCGTCCACCAGCCCGTCCTGCGCGACGGCTACTGCACGGTCTCCCGCCGCTGGCGGGCCGGCGACGTGGTCGAGATCGACCTCGGCATGGAGGTCCGCCGCACCTGGGCGCATCCCGCCGTCGCCGCCACCGCCGGCAAGGTCGCCCTCGAACGCGGTCCCATCGTGTTCTGCCTGGAGGGCGTCGACCACGACGGCGCCGTGCACGGCCTCGCCCTCGCCCGCGACACCCCCGTCCACGTGGTCCCGGACGAGCGGACCGGCGTCGCGACCCTGCGCGCCGACGCCACCGCTGAGGCCGCCGGCGACGACCGGCTGTACGGCGACCGTCCGCCGGCCCGGCGGAGCGTCATGCTGACCGCCGTGCCCTACTTCTCCTGGGCCAACCGCGGACTCTCCGACATGACCGTCTGGATCCGCGAGGGCGGGGAGTGAAGGAGAAGAATTTCGGAAGCCTGCGCTGCGACGCTTCTCGCGTAATCGAGCGAAGGCAGGTTCTCATGCGAAACAAGATCTTGAGAGTGCTGGTCCCGGCGACCGCCCTGGCGATGGCCGCGGCAATCGGTGCCAGCGCGCCCGCGAGCGCCGGCGTCGGCTACATCAAGAGCACCCACCGGACCCTCGCGGAGTGCGAGAAGGCCGGCTACAAGTACTCCGGGGACCACGAATACTGGGACTGCCACTGGGACAGCCCGTTCTGGGCGCTCTGGGTCCTGAAGTAACCCACCAGATCCCCTTCCGACGGGCTTTTCCAGTCCGCTCTGCGGCACGATCATCACTCGCTAGCATCACAGCGGGGGAACCGTGACGTGAAGGGGACACATGGTAGCGGAGGTACGGTTCGCGCTTCTCGGGCCGGTGTCGGTCGACGGGCCCGACGGGCCGATCACGCTGGGCTCGCCGAAGCAGCGGACCGTGCTGGCCGCCCTGCTGCTCGACGCGAACCGTACGGTGTCGAACGACCGGCTCGTCGACCTGATCTGGGGCGAGCGGGCGCCGCGTACGGCTGTCGCGCGCCTGCAGGTCTACATCCACGAGCTGCGGGCCCTGGTCGGCAAGGAGCGCATCAGCCGGGTCGGCGCCGGCTACCGCATCCACGCCGGGGTGGACGAGCTCGACCTGCACCTGTTCGAGCGGTACAGGACCACCGCGCGCGCCGACGCCGAGGAGGGGCGCCACACCGAGGCCGTGGCGCGCTTACGGGCGGCGGCAGGGCTGTGGCGGGGGCCCGCCCTGGCGGGGACCGGTGCCGCGCTGATCCACCAGGAACGCCCGGGCCTTGAGGACCGGCGGGTCTGCGCCCTGGAGGAGCTGTACGACGCGGAGCTGGCGGCCGGCCGGCACGCCGAGATCGTCGGCGAACTGCACACGGCGGTGGCCGACCACCCGCTGCGCGAGCGGCTGCTGGGACAGCTCATGCTGGCCCTGCACCGGTGCGAGCGCCGCGCGGAAGCGCTGGCCGTGTACCGGGACGCGAGACGGCGGCTGGTCGACGAGCTGGGCATCGAACCCGGCCGCCCCCTCCGCCAGCTGCACCAGCGGCTCCTGCAGGACGACGAACCTGACTCCTCGGGGCAGGGCACGCCACTCGCGCCTTTCGCCGCGCGGCCGGCCGAGTTACCCAGGGACGTGCCCGAGTTCGCCGCCCGCGAAGCGGAGCTGGCGTGGCTGAACGAGTGCCTGGGCGGCGGCGACGGCGTGTGCGTGCTGAGCGGCACGGCCGGCATGGGCAAGACGGCCCTCGCGCTGCACTGGGCGCACCGGGCCAAGGACCGCTTCCCCGACGGCCAGCTCTACATCGACCTGCGCGGCTACGACGCGGACCACGAGCCGCTGACCACGACGGCGGCCCTGACCCGGCTGCTGGTCTCGCTCGGCGTCGATCCCGAACGGGTGCCGGGCGGGTTCGAGACCCAGCTCGGCCTCTATCGTTCGCTGCTCGCGGGGCACTCGTACCTGCTGGTCCTGGACAACGCCCGCGCGGCGGCCCAGATCGAGCAGCTCCTGCCCCCGAACGGCGTGGCGCTGGTGACCAGCAGGCACCGGCTGGGCGAGCTGGTGGCGTTCGCGGGCGCCAGGCAGCACTCGCTCGGCCCGCTCTCCGCCGAGGACGGCCGGGCGCTGCTGGACGGCGTGCTCGGGCCGGCGGGCGGTCCGGCCGAGTCGGACGCGCGCGGCGAGCTGGTGCGCGTGTGCGGCGGGCTGCCGCTCGCGCTGCGCATCGCCGCCGCGAACGCCGCCGCCCGGCCCGCGGACGGCACCGCGGCGGTCGCGGCGGAGCTGGCCGCCGGCAACCCGCTGGCCGGGCTCACCGTGGACGGCGCCAAGCACAACACCGTCACCGTCGCCTTCTCCGCCTCCTACCGCGTGCTCGCCCCGGCGGAGCAGCGGGTCTTCCGCCTGCTCGGGCTCGTGCCCGGCCCCGACGTCACCGTGGCCGACACGGCGGCGGCCACCGGCCTCCCCCTGGCCGCGGCGCGTGCCTCACTCCAGTCCCTGGCCGCGGCGCACCTGCTCGAACACCACGTCACCGATCGGTACCGCTTCCACGACCTGGTCCGGCTCTACGCGGTGGCCGAGGCCGGGCGCGACCCCGAGCGTGAGCCGGCCTGGCATCGCCTGTTCGGCCACTACCTGGAGCTGGGCGCCGCCATCGCCGCCCGGTGCGCGCCCGGCGAGTTCCTGCTCCCCGGCCCGCACGCGGACGTCCGTGAGCCGTCGTCCCCCGAGGCGGCCGACGTCATCAATCTGATGGCCGCGCTGATGCGCGCGATCGAGCGGGATCCCGGCCCGGCCGCCTGGCGCCTGGCCGACATGGTCCGCGCCGTCTGCGCCCGTACCGGACGCATCGGGGAGTGGATGGAGATCGCGCCGACCCTGCTGGAGGCCGCCTCCGCCCACGACGTGCCGGCCGTGACCGCCATGCTGCACACCGGCATGGGCGACGGCCTCTTCCGCGTCGGCCGCCGGGAGGAGGCCGTCCGGCATCTGGAGCAGGCCGTCCGCATCGCCCGCGAGAGCGGCGAGCGGGAGGGCGAGGCGGCGGCCAGGATGGGGCTGAGCTTCGCGCGCGCGTGGACGGGCGACCTCGCCGAGGCGATGGCCGAGAACGTACGGGCCGAGCAGCTCTTCGGCGAGCTCGGCTCGGTGCCCGGGCACGTCCGGGCACTGCACGCGCTCGGCAACCAGTATCACCACCTGGGCCGGCTCGACCTGGCCGAGGAATACTGCAGGAAGGCACTCGCGCTGAGCCGCCGCCACAACCTGCCCTACGCCGAGGGCGCCGATCTGCGGCAACTGGGCGCCGTGCTCCTCGACCAGGGCAGGTACGGCGAGGCGGAGACGTGCCTTCGGCAGTCGGTCGCCCTCATCACCTCGATCGGCGGCCACGGCGCGGCCACGACGCAGGTCTGGATCAGCCGGCTGCACTGGGAGAACGGCCGGTGGGCGCAATCGCGGGAGGAGGCGCTGGAGGCCCTGGACGTGTGCCGCGGCCAGGGCGACCGGCTGGTGGAGGCGGCGGCGCTGATCGCCCTGGCCGACGCCGGCGTCCGCCTCGGCCTGACCGAGGAGGCCGCGGACAGCCTGGACCTGGCCGGCGACCTCATCGACGCGGGCGGCCTGAACTGGCATCTGGCCTACGGCTCGCTGGCCCGTGCCCGGCTGCTGGACGCCTGTGGCGACCACGAGGGCGCCGTCCGCCATGCGCTGCGGGGGCACGCCGCGGCGTCCGAGAACACGTACCGGCTGCCGGAGCTGGCCGCGCTGACGGAGCTGGCCAGGCTGGAACGGCGGCGCGGCGACCGCGAGGCGGCGGCCTACCGGGCCGGACAGGCTCTGCGGCTGTGCCGGCAGATCGGACACGCGCCGTGCGAGGAGAAGCTCGCGCCGCTGCTGAAGGACGAGCTGTGAGGCGGTGTGCCGGCGTGATCGGATCGGCTCTTGCGCCTGGTGGATGATGTTCGGGTGACAATTCCGGCAAACGGCACTCGGCGGATGCCCGTCGGGCTCATCGCACTGACCCTCGGCAGCTTCGGGATCGGCCTGACCGAGTTCGTGATCGCGGGCCTGCTTCCGCAGGTGAGCCTGAGCCTGGCCGTGTCCGAAGCCGCGGCGGGGTGGCTGATCTCCGGATACGCGCTGAGCGTCGCGGTCGGCGCGATCGTGGTGACCGCCGCCACCGGTGGACTGCCCCGCAAGCCGGTCCTCGTCGGGCTGGTGGCGCTGTTCGTCGCCGGCAATCTCCTGTCCGCCGTCGCGTCCGGCTATCCGATGATGTTGCTCGGACGCGTCGTCGCCGCCCTGTGTCACGGTTCGTTCTTCGGCATCGGCTCGCTCGTCGCCCGGCGCATGGTTCCCGCGGAGCGGGCGTCGAGGGCGGTGGCGGTGATGTTCGCCGGGCTGACCCTCGCGAACGTCCTGGGCGTGCCGTTCGGCGCCCTCGTCGGCGAACGCTGGGGCTGGCGCGCCACGTTCTGGGCGATCACCGTGATCGGCGTGATCGCCCTGGTCGCCATCGCGGCGCTGGTGCCGGGCTGGGCCGGCGCGGTGGACCGCGCGCACCCCTCGGCGGCGTCCGGCCTGAACGGGCTGCGGGTCCAGCTCCGCGCGTTCCGCTCCGCGCAGGTCTGGCTGACGCTGGCGGCCACCGCGCTCGGGTACGGCGGGATGTTCGGCGCGTTCAGCTACATCGCCTACACCTTCACCCGGATCACCGGCTTCTCCAGCGCCGACGTGGCCTGGCTGCTCGTCGTGTACGGCACCGGCCTGGTGATCGGGAACCTGGCCGGCGGGCGGGCCGCGGACGTCAACCGGGACCGCACGCTGATCCTCTCCCTGGCCGGCCTCGCCGCGACGCTCACCGCGTTCGGGCTGCTGGCCGCCAGCCCGGTCGCGTCGGTGGTCCTGATCTTCCTGCTGGGCCTGTTCGGGTTCGCGAGCGTGCCCGGCCTGATCACCCGCGTCACCGACCACGCCGGCGGGGTCCCGCTGGCCGCCAGCGCCAACGTGTCGGCCTCCAACGTCGGGAACGCCCTGGGCGCCTGGCTCGGCGGCCTGACCATCAGCGCCGGCCTCGGCTACACCGCCCCGCTGTACGCCGGCGCCGCCATCGTCCTGGCCGGCCTCGTCGTGATGACGATCAGCGCGCGACAGGCTTCGGACGTCGGTGGGCTCTCCCCGGACACGACGCCCACGAGCTGACCATTGCCGGCTCTTGGCTTCATCGGGCCCATGGCACGGGTACGTCCTCCCGGACAGGGCGGTCTTGAGCCAAGGAGGAAGCCGGCTATGTACGCAACGATGCGGCGATACGAGGGAGTAACCGATTCCGCCGAGGCCGCGCGCCGGGTGAGCGAGGGATTCGTGCCGCTCATCCGCCCGATCCCCGGGTTCGTGTCCTACTTCTGGGTTGACGCCGGGGACGGGGTGATGGTGTCCACCACCGTCTTCGAAGATCGGGCCGGAGCCGAAGAATCGACCAGAAAGGCCGCGGACTTCGTGCGGGAGAGCCTCGCCTCCTTGTTTCCGAACCCTCCGCAGGTCACGGTCGGCGAGGTCGTGGCGTCCGGGTAGCGCGTGCCTTCGGGTTCGTGACGTCTTGCCGTCGCTCGTCCCGAAGGGAGACCTTAAGAGATCCGTAAGGTCGGTCCGCGAGGCTACAGGTACATCAGAGCGACGGGCCGGACGGCCCCGCCCCTTCCCTGGAGGACCGCCATGAGGACGATTGCCGCAAGCCTGTTCATCTCGCTCGACGGGGTCATCGACGAGCCTGCGCAGTGGCACTTCCCGTACTTCAACGACGAGATGGGCGCCGCCGTGACGGCGCAGATGGCCGACACCCTGCTCCTGGGGCGCAAGACGTACGACAGCTTCGCCGGAGCGTGGCCGGAGCGGGAGGCCGAGGGCGGCGAGGACGCCGGCTTCGCCAAGACGCTCGGCGACGCGCGGAAGATCGTCGTGTCGCGCCAGCCCCTGGAGTTCACCTGGCGCAACTCCGAGCTGCTCCAGGGCGACCTGGTCGAGGCCGTGACCGCGTTGAAGAAGGAGCAGGGCGGCCGCATCGCCGTGAGCGGCTCGGTCTCGGTGGTCCGCCAGCTGCTGGCCGCCGGGCTGCTGGACGAACTGCACCTGCTGGTGCACCCGATCGCCGTCCGCAAGGGCGAGCGGCTGTTCGACGAGGGGGAGAGCTCCATCCCCCTGGAGCTGATCAAGTCCGAGACGTTCACGACGGGCGTGCTGTACCTGGTCTACCGGCCTGCCGGCGCCGGCGACGACGCCTCCTACGACGACGCCAAGACCCACCTGTCCCAGAGCGAGCAGTAGGCTCGGCGGCCCTCGGCGAGGCGGGCGGGGCAGCCCAGGCGGAGCCGCCTGTCCGACGGGCGGGCGGCGCTACGTCAGGAGGGGCAGGTCGAGCAGGACGGGCCGGCCGTCACGACCACGCCGGCGTCCGCCTGCTCCACCGCCGTCACCGCGCAGTTCGAGCAGCTCCTGGGTGTGCGGCTGGATGGCGCCGCCCTTGGTCTGCCCGATCCGGTGCGCCGTCGCGCCTTTCGCGGGCGCGGGTTCGACCGGGTGGCCGGTCAGTGTGAGGTGCCGCCGGCGCGTACCGGCTGCTGGTAGTTGCTCAGGAGGGTGAAGTGCTCCCTCGACTCCGCCGGGATCGGGCCGAGCTCCACCGGCGCGGAGGGGGAGACCAGGCTGGCGCGGTAGAGCTTGGCCGTGGCGGGATCGCCGTTCTCGTCGGCCGCGATGATCAGGGAGCGGCGGTCCCGGGAGACGGCCACCGTGATGATCGACGACTCGGTCGCCGGGGCGATCTCGTTCTTCACCTTCACCTCGGTGTGCTGCACGTAGTCGACGTCGTCCCGGGCGAGCGCGGCGTTGACCCGCGCGGTGTAGAAGTCGTTGCTCCCGCCCGCGCACAGCAGTTCGGCGGCGCCGATCCAGGCGAGCGGGTCGCAGTTGCGCAGGGCGCCGTCGTCGCGCACGACGATCTCCATGCCGAACGGCAACTGGAGCGGGGCGTCCCCGTAGCGGTCGACGGTGTTCCCGAGGATGGACAGCTCGGCCCCCTGGACCACGTTGATCCCCACGGCCACCCGGCCGGGGTCGGCCGCGAACCTCCCGGAGGGATGGACGGTGCCCGGGCACATCACGGCCACCGATCCCACAACGCGGTAGAAGGTGTCCTCCTCGCTGTTGCTGAAACAGGCCAGGCTGAGCTTGCGCGGGGTCAGCCGGCCGTCCGGGTCCGCCGAGAAGTACTGCTGGGAGTCGCGCAGGAACCACAACGACCCGTCGGGCCCGAACCCGGGATGCTTGTCGGAGAACGTCTCCTTGACGTACCCCGTCTTGTTCGACCTGGCGGTGAGGTCCACGAACGTCCCGGTGCCGAGGTCGAGCCAGCCGACGTGCGTCGGGTCGCCGCTGGAGGGGAAGTCCACCTGGACGGCGACCCGGCGGCCGTCCGGCGAGACCGGGCTGACGCCGGGATCTCCCTCCTCGCCGCACGGGCTGCCGACGACGGCCTTCTCCCCGCCCGCCTTCGCGGCGATCTCGGTCAGCAGCGGCGCCAGCGTCACGCTGGAGAAACTCGCGACCCGGGTACGGAAGGCGTCGTCGTAGGCCGTGGCCCGCCACTCGCCGTCGTTCCACGAGCAGGCGACCGGCCCTTGGGCGGCGAGCACGGCCGGCAGGCTCTTCGCCGCCTCGGCCAGCGCCGCCTTCCTGGTGTCCGGGGTGACGGAGGCGCGCGGGCTCGGCTGCGGCACGGCGACGGGGCCGGAGAGCGCCGAACAGCCGGTGGCCGCCAGGAGGACCGCGATCGCCGCCGCCGATCGGCGGCCTCTACGGGGACTCATCCAAGATCTCCTTCACGCCTTCGGTGATGATCCATAAAAGAGTGAATACCATTAACCATGTGTCGCCCCTTCACTGCAAGTGGCCGTGGCAGGCGAGACCGGAGAAGATGGTCGGGTGACAGCGTTGACGCGACGGGAACGACTGCGGGCCGAGCTCGAACGTGACGCCAGGGCGGTCGCCCGCAGGATCGCGGCGGAGGAGGGCATCGAGGGGCTCACCCTCGCCGCCGTGGCCCGCGGCGTCGGCGTGACGCCCCCGGCCCTCTACCGCTACTTCAGCGGCCGGGCGGGCCTCGTCCGCGCCATCTACGACGACATCACCGCGGAGTTCATCGACACCGTGGCCCGGGCCGTGGGGCGCCAGGACCCTGACGACGTCAGCGCCCAGCTGCACGCGGGCACCCAGGCCGTGCTCGACTGGTCGCTGGCCAACAAGGTCGAGTTCGACCTGCTCATGGGCGCCGGCTTCGCCAAGATCGCCGAGTCGGAGGAGGGCATCCCGGTGGTCATCGCGCGCGAGCTGGGCGGCCTGTTCGGGCAGCTGTTCGCCCGGCTGTGGGACGAGGGGCGGCTGGTCTGCCCGGCGGACGAGGAGATCGACCCCGCCCTGGCGTCACAGCTGCGCACCTACCGCTCGGAGGTCGGGCTGGCGTTTCCCATCGGGGTCGTGTTCCTCATGGTCGTCTGCTGGCGGCAGATCTACGGGCTGGTCTGCATGGCCGTCTACGGGCACCACAAATTCGCCTTCGACGACCCGCAGCCGCTGTTCGAGCACATGATCGACGACCTGCTCGGCCTCCTCGGGCTCAAGCGGAGCCCCGGCCTCCGGCGGGGCTAGCGGAAACGGGGGCCGAGCAGCTGCTCGCGCAGCGCGTTGAGCTGGTGGGAATGCTCGACGGATCGCGGCTCGTCGAGCGAGTCGAGCGCCAGCAGCAGCGCGTCGGCCACGAGGATGCCGGCCAGCGGCTCGCCGGTGATGCCGGTGGGGGTGTGCGGCGCGGCCAGCACCGCGTCGACGCGCTCGGCGAACTCGCCGCCGAGCTCGTCGGAGATCAGCACGATGCCCGCGCCCACCGCGTGGGCCCGCTCGATCAGCACGGTGATCTCCTTGAGCCGGCGGCCGGGCTGGAAGATGACGAGCACCTCGCCGTGGGCCAGCGCCAGCAGGTCGTCGGCGAGCGCGAAGCCGGTCGCCGAGGTGGCGCGGGCGCGGTGGCCCCGGCGGCCCAGCTTGAGCGCCAGGTGGCGGGCGGCCGGGTCGGACGCGCCGGCGCCGTAGACGAGCACTCCCGGCGCGTTGACCAGCAGCTCGACGGCCTTCTTGTACGCCTCGGGGTCGAGCAGGCGGCGGCAGTGGTCGATGCGTTCGCGGGCCTCGTCGAAGACCCGCTCCCAGATGGCCGACAGGTCCTGGCCCACGTGGCCGATGCGCCGCTTGAGCCGGACGTCGGGCGCCACGGACGAGGTGAACTCGGCCGCCAGCGCCCGCTTGAGCCCGGGCAGGCCGCCGAAGCCCAGCCGCTGCATGGTGCGCACCACGGTGGCGTTGCTGGTGCCGGTCGCGCTGCCCAGCTCCTGGGCGCTGGCGAAGAGGATCTGCTCGGGCGAGGCCGAGATCAGATAGTGGCACACGGCCCGCTCGGCCGGTGACAGCTCGTCCCACAGCTGCCTGACCATGGCCCTGAGCTGCTCGATTGGGCTGTGTGTATTTTCCATTACGACTCTTGACTCCCGTGTAGCGCTCATTACTCTTTCTTGGAAACGACCGCTACAGACTTGCCGCCCCTTGAAATGAACGTTACAGGACGCCGGCCGGTCCAAGGAGCACCATTGAGCCTCACATCCCTGCCCCTCGTCGAGATCTCCGGCGCCCCGCGCGAGCGCGGCCGCCAGTACGGCGAGCAGGCCCGCGAGCGGGTGCACCGCGCGCTGGCCTACTACGCCGAGGCGTTCGCGCACTCCAGCGGCCTGTCATGGGAGCAGGTCGTGGCGCGCGCGGCACGCTGGGTCGAGCCCAGCAAGGAGTTCGCGCCGGAGCTGGTCGAGGAGATGGAGGGCATCGCCGAGGGCGCCGGCGTCGGCTTCCTCGACGTCCTGGCGCTCAACGCCCGCGGCGAGATCATCTACGACACCACCTTCGGCTCCATGGAGCCCGACGGGTGCACGTCGTTCGCGCTGATGCCGGAGGCCTCCGGCGACGGCCACGTCTACGCCGGCCAGAACTGGGACTGGCGCGACGGCGTCTCCGACACGGTCATGGTGCTGAGGGTGGTGCAGCCGGGCCGGCCGACGGTCATCATGCACGTGGAGGCGGGGCAGGTCGGGCGGCAGGGGGCCAACTCGGCGGGCATCGCGCTCAACGCCAACGGGCTCGGGGGTCGCTTCGACGACTCGGTGGGCGTGCCGCAGACGCTGATCAGGCGCAAGGTGCTCGACAGCGGCAACCTCAACACCGCGCTGGAGGCGCTGACCAAGTCGCGGGCCCACATCGCCAGCAACGCGCTGGTCACCCATCGCGACGGGTTCGCCATCGACCTGGAGACCACGCCCGGCGCGATCGGCTGGATGTACCCGACTAACGGGCTGCTCGTGCACGGCAACCACTACCAGGCGTTCGTGCCGCCGCAACTGGCCGCGACCTACCGGCCCGGCTCGGCCGACTCGCTGTTCCGGGTGCCCAGGGCCGAGGGCGGGCTGCGTACCGTGGCCGAGGCGTCCGGCACCGACGAGGCCCGCAAGCGCATCAGGCTGGCCATGTCCGACCACCTGGGCTACCCCGAGTCCCTCTGCACCCACCCCGACGAGACCCAGCCCGCCGTCAAACGGTGGGCGACCCTGCTGTCGAGCTGCGTCGACCTCACCACGGGCGACTACCTGATCGCGGCCGGCACGCCCTGTGACCACGAGTACGAGCGCGTGCCCTGGAACCTCTACGACGGACCGCATGGAGAAGTGACCCCGTGAAGAAGACATTCGCCCTGCTCGGGCTCGCCGCCCTCACCGCGGCCTGCGGCGGACCGGCCGCCACCACCAAGGCGCCCGACCCGGCCACGCTCACGCTGGTCGACCGCACGCCGAAGGCGGCAGGCCCGCTCGACAACGCCGTCTGGCTGCTCAGCCAGGAGCCCGGCACCCTCGACCTCGACCTCGACGGCGGCACCGACAACCGCACGGTCATGGCCAACGTCTGCGAGCGCCTCATGCAGACCCAGCCCGACATGACGGTCAAACCGTGGCTGGCCGAGAAGGCCGGGCAACCCGACCCCAAGACCATGGTCCTCACGCTGCGCCAGGACGCCACCTTCCACGACGGCTCGCCGGTCACCGCCGACGACGTCGTGTGGAGCCTCGAACGGCACTCGGGCGAGGGCAAGGACGAGTCCGACGAGTTCGAGGACGTGCAGTCGGTCACCAAGACCGGCGACCACGAGGTCACGATCGCGTTCAAGCGGCCCAACGCGCTGTTCGTGCAGGCTCTCGCGGGCGGCGCGGGCATCGTGCTGAACAAGAAGGTCGTGGACGAGCTCGGCAAGGACTTCGGCACGCCCGGGCACGAGGACGCCTGCGGCGGGCCCTACCGGCTCAAGGAGTGGAAGTCCGGCAGCCAGTTGACGATCGAGCGCTATGACGCGTACTGGAACAAGGACGTCAAGCCGCTCACCAAGACCGTCACCTTCCAGTGGGCCGAGGACACGGCGCTGGTCAACAGCCTGGTCACGGGGGCGGCGCAGGGGGCGTACCTGTCGGACACCGGGCCCGCGGTCGCGCTGCAGAGCAACCAGGCGGTGAGCGTGGCCTACGGCGCGACCACGCGCGTGTACGTGCTGCTGCCGACCGACCGCGGCGTGATGAAGGACGCGCGGATCCGGCGGGCGCTGTCGCTGGCGGTGGACCGGGCGGGCATCGCCAAGTCCGGGTTCGCGGGGCTGGCCAGGCCGTGGAAGGTGCCGGTCGGGGCGGGGGCGTGGTCCTACCGGAAGGAAGAGTTCCAGGCGGCCTACGACGAGCTGCAGGGGGCGCCGGAGTCGCCGCAGCTGGAGGAGGCAAAGAAGCTCGTGCAGGAGGCCGGGGCGCCGAAGGAGCCGATCATCGTGGCGACCAACGGCGAGCAGTCCCGTACGGTGATCGCCAACGCGGTGGTCGACGCGGCCAAGAAGATCGGGCTGACCGCGCAGATCAAGACCGTCCCGGCCTCGGAGTTCGGCAGCTTCTACACCGACAAGTCGCTGCGCGCGCAGGTCGACCTGGTGCCCGACGACTGGTACATCACCAAGTCCGACCCGATCGGCTTCTACGACAACGGCCTGACCGGCTCGTCGAACAACTGGGTCAAGTTCAGCTCGCCCGAGTACGACGCGCTCGTCGCCAAGGCGCTGAGCGCCACCGACGACGCGGCCCGCGCCAAGGACGTCATCGAGCTGCAGCGCCGCTTCACCGCCGACATGGTGTGGATCTCGCTGGTCGAGGTGCCCAACGCGGTCGTGCTCGGCAGCAAGGTGACCGGGCCCCCGGCCTCGCAGGTGAACATGGGCTACCCGTGGGCCGCCGACCTCGGGGCCAAGGGCTGACCCCATGGTGCGCAAGCTGGCCGGGCTGCTCGTCACGCTGCTCGCCACCTCGTTCGTGATCTTCGGTGCGTCCTACGCGGCGCCCGGCGACCCGGTCACGTTCCTGGCGGGCGGCAAGGAGAACCTCACGCCCGAATACCTGGCCGCCATCCGGGCCCAGTACCACCTCGACGACCCGTTCCTGGTGCAGTACGCACGGTGGCTCGGCGACGCGGTGACCGGCGATCTCGGGCGGTCGACCCAGTACAACGACCAGGTCTTCGACCTGCTGATGGCACGGCTGCCGAGCACCCTCGGGCTGGTCGCGTACGCCGCGGTGCTGTTCGTGGTGTTCGGGGTCGCGCTCGGGGTGCTGGCGGCGGTGCGCGGCGGGCGCACCGACTCGGCGGTGGTGGCGGGCACGACGTTCGCCACCTCGGTGCCGTCCTTCGTGGTGGCCACGGTGCTGATCTCGCTGTTCGGCGTGCAGCTCGGCTGGTTCCCCGTCATGGGCGGCGGGTCGTTGTGGCACCTGACGCTGCCCGCCGTGACCCTGGCGCTCGGCGCGCTGGCCATCATCAGCCGGGTGACCCGGCAGTCCATGGTGGAGCAGCGCGAGCTCGACCACGTGACCGTGGCCCGCGCGTCCGGGCTGTCCGAGCGGCTGATCGTGGTCAGACACGTGCTCAGGGGCGCGCTGGGGCCGATCGTGACCATGTGCGGGCTGGTCACGGCGGGCATGCTGGCCGGCACGGTGACCGTGGAGACCGCGTTCGGGCTCAACGGCGTCGGCTCGCTGCTGGTCAACGCGATCAACACGCACGACTTCCCGGTGACCCAGGCGGTGATGTTGCTCATGGTGGCCGCGTACATCCTCGTGACCACGCTCGTCGATCTCGCCCAGCCGCTGATCGACCCCAGGGTGCGGAGGCGCGCATGACCACGATGGTCGCCACTCTCTCGCCGAAGGCCGCCCGGCCGCTCGGCTACCGGCTGGCCGGCGCCTTCCTGGTGCTGGTCGTGGTGGCGGCGGTGTTCGCGCCGCTGGTGGCCCCGTACGAGCCGGACGCGGTCGACTTCGCCGCCACGCTCGCGCCGATGTCGCCCGAGCACCTGCTCGGCGCCGACCAGTCGGGCCGCGACCTGCTCACCAGGGTCCTGTACGGCGCCCGCACCTCCCTGATCGGCCCACTGGCGCTGCTGGCCATCGCCTCCGTGCTCGGCGTCGCGCTCGGCACGCTGGCCGCCTGGCACCGCGGCTGGGTGGACGCCGTCGTGTCCAGGCTGACCGACGTCATGTACGCCTTCCCCGGGCTGCTGTTCGTGGTCCTGGTCGTCGCGGTGTTCGGCAACGGGATGACCACGGCCGTGGTCGCGCTCGGGCTGGCGTACACGCCGACGATCGCCCGCTACACCAGGAGCGTGGCGCTGGGCGAGTGCGGCAAGCCGTACATCGACGCCTATCGGGTCCAGGGCATGGGCGGGTTCGCGATCTGCGTGCGGCACCTGGTGCCCAACATGGCGCGCTCGATCGTGGGCTACCTCGTCGTGCTGTTCGGCGAGGGGCTGATGAGCCTGGCCACGCTGAGCTTCCTCGGGTTCGGGGCGCAGCCGCCGTCGTCCGACTGGGGGCTCATGGTCAAGGAAGGGCAACCGGCGATCGTGCAGGGCGCGTTCCTGCCGGTGCTGGTGCCGGGCGCGGCCATCGCGCTGGTGGTCGTGTCGTTCAACGTGATCGGCGTACGCCTGGCCGATCGCATGGGCGTGAGGGGGACCTGATGCTGCTCTCCGTGGAAGGGCTGACGATCGAGGCGGGCGGCCGGCGGCCGATCCTGCGCGAGGTGTCGCTGGCCGTCGGCAAGGGCGAGATCGTGGGCCTGGTCGGCGAGTCGGGCTCGGGCAAGTCCACGCTGGCCCGGGCGGTGCTGCGGCTGCTGCCCGCCGGGGCGGCGGTCTCCGGCAGGGTGCTGGTCTCGGGCGAGGACGTGCTCGCGATGGACCCGGGCGCGCTCAGGAACGTGCGGGCCTCGAAGGTGTCGATGATCTACCAGGACCCGCGCTCCTCGCTCAACCCGGTCCGCCGGGTCGGCGACTTCCTGACCGAGCGCATGGTGCACACGCTGGGCCGCTCCAAGGCCGAGGCCCGCACCCGGGCGCTGGAGCTGCTGGCCGCCGTCGGCCTGCGCGATCCCGAGCTGCGCCTGCGGCAATATCCGCACGAGCTGTCCGGCGGCATGCTGCAACGGGTGGTCGTCGCCGCGGCGCTGGCCGCCGACCCGGTGCTGCTGCTGGCCGACGAGGCGACGAGCGCGCTCGACGTCACCACCCAGGCCGAGACGCTCGCCCTGCTGCGCGAGGTCCAGGCGGAGCGGGAGCTCGGCATGCTGTTCATCACGCACGACCTGCACCTCGCGGCGTCCTTCTGCGACCGGGTGCACGTGCTGTACGCGGGCACGGTGGTCGAGTCGCGACCGGCCAAGGAGCTGTTCGCGGACCCGCGGCACCCCTACACGGCCGGGTTGCTGGCCTGCACCCCGGAGCTGGACGATCCACGTCCCCTCCGGCCCATCCCCGGCCGCCCGCCCTCGCTGGACGACACGTTCGCCGGCTGCCCGTTCGCGCCGCGGTGCCCGCGGGCCGAGGACGCCTGCGAGGAGTGGTCGCCGCGACCCGTGACCGTGTCCGGCGGCTCCGCCGCCTGCCGCCTGGTGGAGGCGTGATGCTCGGCGTACATGATCTGTGCAAGTCCTTCCACGGCTCGGTGGCCGCCGACCAGGTGTCCTTCGAGCTGCCGCGGGGCGGCTCGCTGGGCCTGGTCGGGGAGTCCGGATCGGGGAAGACGACGATCGCGCGCATGCTCGTCGGCCTCGTCACCCCCGACTCCGGCACGATCACCGTGGACGGTCGGGCGCGTTCGGCCAGGGAACGCGGCCGGGCGGCGCGGCTCCGGCGGGCCCGCGAGATCCAGATGGTGTTCCAGGACCCCTATCTGTCGCTCGACCCGCGGCTCACCGCCGCCGAATGCCTGCACGTGGCGCTCCGGCTGCACGGCGGGGACCGCTCGCGCGTCCCCGACCTGCTCGACCAGGTCGGGCTGGGCACTCGCGAGGCCGGAGCCCGGCCGCACCAGCTCAGCGGCGGGCAGCGGCAGCGCCTGGCCATCGCCAGGGCGCTGGCCGTGGAGCCGTCGGTGCTCGTGCTCGACGAGGCGGTGGCCGCCCTGGACGTCTCCATCCAGGCGCAGATCCTCGAACTGCTCAGCCGGGTGCGTGCCGACTCCGGCGTCGCGCTGCTGTTCGTCAGCCATGACCTGGCCGTCGTTCGCCACCTGTGCGAGGACACGCTGGTGCTGCACAGAGGGGTGGTCGTCGAACGGGGGCCGGTGGCGCGGGTGCTGGCCGAGCCCGAGCACCCCTACACCAGGCTGCTGCTCGACTCGGTGCCCAGGGCACGCTAGTCGATGACCGCCGTGACCTCCGCCTCGATGAGGATGCCGGGCTCGAAGAGGACGTCGACGCCGATCAGCGCGGCCGGCGGCGTGGCGAGATCGAACTCGCGGGCCGCCTGTTCGATGCCCGCGTTGAAGGCGTCGTACATCTCCCTCTTCCAGCCCGCGGCGTACCAGGTGAAGCGGACGACGTCGTGGAACGTCGCGCCCGCCGCGTCGAGCGCCTTGGCGACATTGCGGTAGACCTGGGCGACCTGTCCGGCGAGGTCGCCCGGTGCCACGAGGTCGCCGTTCTCGTCCCAGGCGACCTGCCCCGCGATGTGGACCTGCCTGCTGCCCGTCGCCACGGCGACGTGGTGGTAGACCGGTACCCGGACATGCCCTTCAGGGTTGATGAGCGAAACAGCCATGAGATCTCCTTGTTGGTCTTTCGTCTGAGTATGTGCTCTCTTGCGGTTACTCAGAAACCATAGGAGAGTGGTCGCTGACGTGGAAGAACGCACTTTTCAGTGACTGGGGAACCTCATGGTGACCAAGCAGTTCATAGGCTCGTCCGACGAAGCGGATCTGAGGCGCGCGGACTCCCTGGCTCGGGAGATCTTCTCGGATGTCGCCAACAAGTGGGCGTTGCTGATCATCGAGGCCCTCGGTGAGCGCACCCTGCGCTTCAGCGAGCTCCGGGACGAGGTCGAGGGCATCAGCCACAAGATGCTCACCCAGAACCTGCGCATGCTGGAGCGCAACGGCCTGGCCGAGCGGAAGGTGCATCCCACCGTGCCGCCGCGGGTCGAGTACACCCTCACCGAGCCGGGCCAGGCCCTGCGCGCGACGGTCGACCTGATCTGCGGTTGGACCCACCAGTACTTCGGTCACATTGAGTCCTCCCGCCACCGCTTCGACTCCTGACGGCGATCGCGGGCGATGTTCAGAACGTGGGTGCCTCGTTCAGGGCTGGTCGTAGTGGCCCGCGGCGATGTCCTCCAGGAGGGTGGGGCCGGTGGGCCGCCAGCCGAGCAGGTCGCGCGTGATCTTGCTCGTGGTAGGGAAGTCGGCGGCCAGGAACCCGCCGATGAACGGGATCTCGTCGGCGACCTGCTCCGCCGGGGCGGACTTCGCCGGCACGCCGAGGCGGTCGGCGAGCGCTTCGGCGATCCCCCGTACGGGCACGCCCTCTTCGGCGGCGGCGTGCAGGATCGAGCCGGCGGGGGCGTTCTCGAGCCCGAGCCGGACCAGGCGGGCGGCGTCGGAGCGGTGGACGGCGGGCCAGCGGTTGAGCCCCTCGCCGGGGTAGACGGAGGCGCCGCGGCGCCGGGCGGCCTGGGCGATGATGGAGATGAAGCCGTGGTCGTCTTCGCCGTGGACGGTCGGGGCGAAGCGGACGGGCATGACGCGTACGCCGCGGTCGGCGTAGGTCAGGGCGAGGTTCTCGGCGCCGCCGCGCGGTGAGTCGGGGCCGACGGCGGGATTGGGGTCCCGCTCCGTCGACGCGCGTCCGAGGCCGGGCAGAGCGAGGCCGGACGCGAGCGCGAACGGCCGGTCGGACCCGGCGAGCGTGTCGGCGATGGCCTGGACCGAGGTCCGCTCGGCGTGGTTGGAGACCTCGATGTGGACCCAGTCGTGCTTGTTCGCCAGGTGGACGACGCCGTCGGCCGCGTCGGCGCCCTGGCGGATCTGGTCGAGGTCGTCGAGGTCGCCGCGGCGGACGTTCGCCCCGAGGCCCTTGACGACGGATGCCGACGCCTCGGAGCGGGCCAGGCCGGTCACCTCGTGACCTGCGGCGATGAGCTCGGCGACGACGGCGCGGCCGATGAATCCGGACGCGCCGGTGACGAAGACGTGCATGGTGGGCTCGCTTCCCATTGTGATGTCAGAGACTGACATCAGTCAGCATAGCCCTGATGTCAGGCTATGTCATCACCTTGGTTCCGGCTACGATCCGCACATGGCACGTTGGGAACCTGGAGCGTCGGATCGGCTGCAGCGGGCGGCGATGGAGCTGTTCGCCGAGGACGGTTTCGAGGCGACGACCGTCGCCGGGATCGCCGGGCGGGCCGGGGTGACCGAGCGGACGTTCTTCCGGCATTTCGCGGACAAGCGCGAGGTGCTGTTCGCCGGCGAGGAGCGGTTGGAGGCCGTCTTCGTGGACGCGATCGCCGACGCCCCGCCGGACGCGGCCGTGGCCGGCCTGCTCGTCGCCGCGCTCGATGCCGGGGGCCGGGTCCTCCAGGACGCACGGGGCCGGGAGTTCGCCCGCGTGCGGAACGGGATCATCACGGCGAACGAGCAGTTGCTGGAGCGCGAGCTGCTCAAGCTGGCCAAGCTCTCCCACGCCGTGACCGCCGCGCTCGTCGCACGCGGCGTCGGCCAGATGGACGCCGGCCTGGCCGGTGAGCTGGGCGTCCTGGTGTTCAAGACGGCCTTCACCCGGTGGATCGCGCCCGATGAGACCCGCGATCTGCTCGAACTGCAACGCGAAGGTCTCGCCGCCATCGGCGACCTGACCCGTGCCGGGACCGCGTGAGCCGATTGATCTCCGCTCAGGACGGCGAAGCGGGCGAGACCGGTGGACGACCGTGTTTGACCTCAAGCGCTTGAGGTGTGTTTCGCTGGCCGTATGGCAGCTTTGACCATCCATGAGGTGTCCCGGCGCAGCGGGCTGAGCGAGCCGACCCTGCGCTACTACGAGGAGGTCGGGCTGGTCGGCCCGATCGACCGTGACGGGAGCAGCGGGCACCGGCGCTACGGCGACGCGGATCTGCACGTGATCGAGACGCTGGCCTGTCTTCGCGCGGTCGGCGTGAGCATCGAGGACATGCGTACCTACCTGGTCAACCGCACCCGCGGGCGGGTGGCGGCGGCCGAACAGCGCGATCTGCTGCTGCGTCACGCGGAACGCGTCGAGGCCGAGATCGCCGCCCAGCGTGCCCGGCTGGCCTATCTGCGGGAGAAGGCGGGGTTGTGGGACGCCCGCGACCGCGGCGACACGGCCGCGGAGGCCGAGGCGACGCGGCGGTCCATCGAGGCGGCCGGTCGCTTGGGGGTGCTGTGATGAGCGAGGTCCTGGTCACCGGCGGGTCCGGCTACGTGGGGACGCGGTTGATCGCCGCACTGCTGCGGGCCGGGAGAGCGGTGCGCGCCACGGTGCGCTCGACGGCTCAGGAGGCCGATCTGCGCGCGGCGGTGCGCCGCGGCGAGGCCGACGACGCCGGCCTGCGGGTCGTCGTCGCCGACCTGATGGCCGACGACGGCTGGACCGCCGCGGTGGCCGGGTGCGAGGAGGTTCATCACGTCGCCTCGCCCATCCCGGTCACCCAGCCCGAGAACCCCGACGAGCTGATCGTCCCCGCCAGAGAGGGCACGCTGCGGGTGCTGTGTGCCGCGCGTGACGCGGGCGCCCGGCGCGTCGTGCTCACCTCGTCCTTCGCCGCGGTCGGATACACCCCCAAACCGGGCGCCGAGTTCACCGAGGACGACTGGACCGACCCCGACACGCCGGGCCTGGCGCCATACCCGCGTTCCAAGGCGATCGCCGAGCGCGCCGCATGGGACCTGATGACGCGCGACGGCGGCGACACCGAACTCGTCGTGGTCAACCCGACGGCCATCTTCGGCCCGGCCCTCACGGCCGACCTGCGCTCCTCGACGCAGCTGATCAAGGCCATGCTGGACGGGACGATGAGCGTCGCGCCCCGTCAGCGCTTCGGCGTCGTCGACGTACGCGACGTGGCCGACCTGCACCTCCGCGCCATGGCGGAGCCCAAGGCCGCGGGCAAGCGCTTCCTGGCCGTCGCCGACGGCCCGACGCTGAGCTTCCTGGAGGTGGCCGAGATCCTGCGCCGACGGCTCGGCCCGGCGGGCGCACGCGTACCCACGCAGGAGGCGCCGGGGGAGGACCCGCCCCGGCCGATCATCCACAACGACCGGGCTCGCGGCGAGCTCGGCTGGCGTCCGCGGCCCGCCGAGACGACGATCGTGCAGACGGCCGGGAGCCTGCGCGACCTCGGTCTGGTGGACGCGGAACGTTGAACCAACCCGCGCGGCGCTGGTCCCAGGCCCGGCTTCACCAGTACGGACTGCCGGCGTCCAGACGGTCGAACAGGGAGCCGAGATCATCGTCCGCATGGCCCAGGTCGGCCCCGACGGCCCCACGGGGGGCTACTTCGACGTTTGCCCTGGTAAGCGCGATATCACTGATACTCACAGCGATATGACGCCGGCAGTATCATTGCCCGCATGCCTGGGAGAACAAGGGCGGTCGACTCCTCCGGCTCCGTGGCGGAGGGAGCGGCCGGCGGGCGGGAGCTGACCCGTCGGCGGGTGATCGAGGCCGCGGCCGACCTCCTGACGCGGGAGGGGCGCGACGCGGTCACCACCCGCGCGGTCGCGGCCGCGGCCGGGGTGCAGCCCCCCGCGATCTACCGGCACTTCGACGACATGGACGGGCTGCTGGACGCGGTGGCCGAGCACGGCTACGCCAGGTTCCTCGCGGCCAAACGCGCCGTCCCCGCCCCTGACGACCCGGTCGAGGATCTGCGCGCGGGCTGGGACCTCGCCGTCGAATTCGGGCTCGCCAACCCCGCCCTCTACGCGATGATGTACGGCGAGCCCCGGCGCGGCACGGACTCGGCCGCGTTCAGGACGGGCATGGAGATCCTCCTCGGGCGCATCCGCCGCCTCGCCGCCGCGGGCAGGCTACGCGTCGACGAACCGCTCGCCGCCGCCCTCATCCACGCCACGGCCCGCGGTGCCGTGCTCACCTGGCTGTCGCTGCCCGAGGACCGGCGCGACCCGGCCCTGCTGAGCACCATGCGCGAGTCCATGGTCACCGCCGTCACCACCGACAGGCCCGCCGTACAGGACCCGGGCCCCGCCGGCGCCGCCCGAGCACTCCGCGCCGCACTGCCCCAGCAGACCACGCTGAGCGAGGCGGAGCAGCACCTCCTCGGCGAGTGGCTCGACCGCCTCGCCGCGTCGTAGCGGTTGGATCAGGTGCCGGGCAGTTGCTTACGCAGGACGGTGCTCAGCGGGGTGGGCTCGTGTCCCAGCAGGGTGGCCAGGGTCGGATCGACGGCGGCGAACTCGCCGGCCCGGCTCGCGACGAAGACGTCGAGCAGCTGGTCCGCGTACGCGGCAGGGACGCCGTGGTCCATCAGCTGCCGCCGGAACCGGTCGTCGGGCGCGACGGTCCTGGTGATGGTGCGGCCGGTCACGTCGCCGGCGATGCGGGCGACGTCGTCGAAGGTGAGCGCCTGGGCCGCGGTGAGCGGGGCGGTGGGGCCGTCGAAGCGGCCCTCGTCGGCCAGGACGACGGCGGCCGCCTCGGCGAGATCCTCGTGGCAGGTCCAGCTGACCGGCCCGTCCGCGGGGAGCGCGATCTGGTCGGACCGCATGGCCCGGCTGAGGAACTGCACGGCGCTGGCGGCGTAGAAGCCGTTGCGCAGTGAGGTGAACGGCACGCCGCACGCTCGCAGTGCCTCCTCGGTCGCGGCGTGGTCGCGGCAGGCCTGGAAGCGCGAGGAGGCGCCGGCGCCCATGTGGCTGGTGTAGACGACGCGGCGGGCGCCCGCCGCGACGGCCGCGCCGATCGCGAGACGGTGCGGCCGTACGGCCTCTTCGCCCAGCTTGTCGATCGAGACGATCAGCACCTGGGTGGCGTCCTCGAAGGCGTGGGCGAGGCCGCCGGGGTCGGTGAAGTCGCCGTGCCGCACCCGAACCCCCTGGTCGGCGAACACCCGAGCCTTGTCGGGGTCGCGGACGCTGAGACCGATCCGGCCCGCCGGGACGCGGGTCAGCAGCCGCTCGACGATCTGGCGTCCGAGCTGTCCGGTGGCGCCGGTCACGATGATCATGTCGCACTCCAGTGGTCCGTTCCGATGGAAACGCGAAGAGCGTATCACTGGTATTAGCGCTGGAATCGATATACTGGTATCGATGATATCGACGTCTACGCCTGGTGTGCGGCGCTGCTCGTGACGGCGAGGGGGCCCAGGAGCCGGTCACCAGCGGTCGAGCGAGCCGATCAGCAAGCTGGCACCGATCCCGGTGAAGAACAGGATGAACACGATCTCCACGGCGAGACCGGCCCCCATGTCCAGGCCGTAGGCCAAGGCATCCGTCACCAGGCCCACCGGCAGGAAACTCATGAACATCCAGGCGAACGTCCGGAAGGCGAGCATGAAGAACCCGTCCCACCAGCCGAACAGCAGCCCCCACAGCAGCACCCCGAGGCCGAAGTAGGCCAGGTACAGCCAGCCGTTGAGCGTCGCGCCCGACTCCGGCAGGAACCACTGCGCGTCACCCATCACCTCCACGCCGACGACCTCCCCGCGCCAGAGCCGCAGCGTGGCCGGCTGTCCCTCCTTGGCCTTGGTGTAGAAGCTCGACGACACGTCGCGGGCCTGCCGGGACCCGTTGGCCCGCTGCCAGGTGACCTCGTAGTGGGTGGTCGTGGTGGTGTCCGAGTGCGTCTGGCCGCTGGCGTCGGTGTACGTCGTCGTCGAGGTCGTGGTGTAGGTGCGCCGGCCGGCGATGGAGCCCGCCTCGCTGCCGAAACAGTCGCCGACGCTCCGGTCGCACGCCACGGTCTCGCGGAACTCCCGGGTCTGCCGATACGGGCCGGCGGCGCCGACGAGCGCCGCCGCGAGCACACCCAGACCGAGCGCGACCACGATCCACCGCCCGAGGGAACGCCTGGGCCACGATACGCGTTGCGGCAATCGGTGGAATCGGGGAAGCCTCATACCCCATCCCTACCTTTGCATGGTCGTCTTTATGCTCGCTCATTGCTCGTGGGACCCCAGGACGGCTCAGCCCGCGGTGACCTTGGCGTAGTGGAACACCTCAGGTGGGAGCGGGTGGTCCAGGCGCCACACGAAGCGGACGGGCCGCTCGCCCTCGTGGGGCCCGCATAGGTGTACGGCGGAGCGCCCAGCCCTTCGTCACGTTTGGACCGCCTGATCAGGAGATGCGTCCGCCAGGTAGCGGCGGGCGAGGCGGCCTCGGGCACCAGGTCGCCGATGAGGCCGGTGACCCGGTTGACGATCTCCACCTGCCGCGCCAGCCGTACGGCGTCGTTACACTGGCCGACCGTGGACTGGATCGAGCGGGTCGCCGAGATCCGGCGCTGGACCAGGGGCGGCGAGCGCGCACCGCACAAGCCGCTTCTCCTCCTGTACGCCCTGGGCCGTTTCCAGCGGCACGGCAACCGGCCCATCCCGTTCAGCGCCGCCGAGGCCGAGCTGAAGAAACTGCTCAAGGAATACGGCCCGCCCCGCGACACCAGCCCCGGCTACCCGTTCCACCATCTGACGAACGACGGCCTCTGGCTGGTCGACACCCGCCACGGCCCGGGCAGCCCGGGTCCGGAACTGGGCCGCCTGCGCGACAGCCAGGCCACCGGCCGCCTCCATCCCGACCTGGCCCGCGCGCTGTCGGAGGAGCCCGGCCTGCTGAGCCGGATCGCCCGCTACCTCCTGGACGCCAACTTCGCCCCGTCCCTGCACCCGGACCTGTGCCTGCTGACCGGCCTCGACCTGGAGACGCTCGAAACCGCTGGCGAGATCAAAAAGGTCGTACGCCGTGATCCGGGCTTTCGTGACCGGGTGCTCATGGCGTACGAGTACTGCTGCGCGTTCTGCTCCTACGACGGCTGGCTGGACGGCATGGCGGTGGGCCTGGACGCGGCACACGTGCGCTGGTGGGCCTTCGACGGGCCCGACGACGTGGCGAACGGCCTGTGCCTGTGCGCGATCCACCACAAACTGTTCGACAAGGGCGTCCTCGGACTGACCACGGAGCACACCATCGCCGTCTCGGCCAGGTTCGTGGGCCGGTCGCAGGCGTCCCGCGACATGGTGCTCTCCCTGACCGGCCGGCCCGCCCGAAATCCCCAGCCCGGCCTGGACGCGGTCGAACGGGAACACATCAGCTGGCACAGCCGCCAGGTCTTCCGCACACCCGCCCGCGCCTGAGACCGCCCGCGCGCTGCGGGAGCGAGCACGGTCCGGAGCCGGGCGTCACCGATGCGGCGCAGCGCGGCGAGCATCGCGTCCTGCATGACGTCGTCCACGTCGGGACCGGGACCTCTTCCACCATGCCCGCCATCATCGCGTCCTCGCCGGAACGCCGGCCACCGGCGGGCCGACCAGGTGGCGCACCTTCCACAACAGGCTCAGCCGTGCGCCACGTAGCCGCCGTCGACGGGCAGGGTGACTCCGGTGATGTAGCTGGCCCGCGGGGAGGCGAGGAAGAGGATCGCCTCGGCGACCTCCTCGGGGCGGCCGAGGCGGCCGAGCGGGTTGCCCGTACGGCCCCACTCCTCGAACTTCTCCTCGCCGAGGGCCTTCACCACGTTGTCGGTCCTGGTGTTGCCGGGGGCGACGGAGTTGACCCGGACTCCGAGACCGCCGAACTCGGCGGCCCAGGAGCGGGTGAGGGCGTCGAGAGCGGCCTTCGTCGCCCCGTAGGCGGCGGCGTCCGGGATGCCCTGGAGGGCGGCGATCGAGCTGACGTTGACGATGCTGCCGGACCCCTTGGCCCCCATCGCCGGCGCGATGGCGGCGGTCAGGAAGAACGGCCCCCGTACGTTGGTGTCGAACACCTGCATGAACGACTTCAGATCCTGCTTCGGCGTCGGCATGAAGGGGTAGACGCCCGCGTTGTTGACCAGGATGTCGACGTCACCGGCCGCGTCGGCGAGCCGCCGCAGCGCGTCCAGGTCGCCGAGATCCGTGGGGACGGCGCGGGCCCCGCCACCGGCGGCCTCGATCTCCGCGACCGTCTCGGCGAGGTGGCCGGCATCGCGACCGGCGACGATGACGAAGGCGCCCTCACGGGCGAGCAGCAGCGCGGTCGCCCGGCCGATGCCCGAACCGCCGCCGGTCACCAGCGCGGTCTGGTCCTGAAGCTCCATGGCTTCGGTCATCGCCGGCGCCGGACCCGAATAACCCCTCTAACCAGCAAGAATACACTCGGCCTCCGAGGGCCCGCCGGCAGGCGGAACACAGCATCCGGCGTGCTGACACACTGAGACGAGGGAGGCGGAGAGAACGTGGTGGCACTCATGCTGATCCTCGTGGTCGGCGCCACGGTCGTGTCGGCGCTGGCCAGGCGGATGGGCGTGCCACCGCCGATCGCGCTGGTGATCGCCGGGCTGCTGGCCAGCCTGGTGCCCGGCCTGCCCGGCTACCAGCTGGATCCGGAGCTGGTGCTGTTCGGGTTCCTGCCGCCGCTGCTGTACGCCGAGGCGCTCGACACGAGCCTGCGGGACCTGCGGGCCAACCTGCGCTCGATCACGCTGCTGTCGGTCGGCCTGGTGCTGGCCAGCACGATCGCGGTCGGCTACCTGGCGCACGCGCTCGTGCCCGGGTTGCCGCTGGCGGCCGGGTTCGTGCTCGGCGCGATCGTCGCGCCGCCGGACGCGCTCGCGGCGGCCGCGATCGCGAACCGGGTGGGGCTGCCCCGCCGGGTGGTCACCGTCCTGGAGGGCGAGAGCCTGCTCAACGACGCCACCGCCCTGGTGGCGTACCGGATCGCGATCGCCGCCGTGGCCACCGGCCTCTTCTCCTACGGCGCGGCGGTGCTCGGGTTCCTGCTGGTCAGCGTGATCGGGGTCGGGTTCGGGCTGGCGGTGGGGTTCCTCGTCGTGCACGTGCGACGCCGGATCGAGGACCCGCTGACGGAGAACACCGTGTCGCTGGTCACCCCGTTCGCGGCCTACCTGGGCGCGGAGACGCTGCACGGCTCGGGGGTGCTCGCTGTGGTGGTGACCGGGCTGGTCGTGGCGCGGGCGGCGCCGCTGATCGTGTCCAGCACCACGCGGCTGCAGGGCCAGGCGGTCTGGGAGATGATCGCGTACCTGCTGCAGAGCGTCGTCTTCGCGCTCATCGGACTGCAACTGCGGCAGATCCTGGAGGGGCTGCACGGCTACTCCGCCGCCGAACTCGCGCTGTACGCGGGCGCGGTGACCCTCACGCTGATCGTCGTACGGGTCGCGTGGGTGTTCCCGACCGTGTACCTGCCGCGGCTGCTCTTCCCGCGCATTCGCGCCCGTGATCCGTATCCGCCGTGGCAGGCGGCCGCCATCGTGTCCTGGGCGGGGCTGCGCGGCGTGGTGTCGCTGGCCGCCGCGTTCGCCATCCCGCTGACCGCGGGCGGAGCGCCGTTCCCTGAACGCAACCTGATCCTGTTCCTGACCTTCGCGGTGATCGTGGTGACGCTGGTGCTGCAGGGACTGACCTTGCCGTGGGTCAGCCGCCGCCTGCGCATCGCGGGCATGGACGACGACCTGCCCGCGCTGGAGCAGGCGAGCGCGGAGCACACCACGGCCAGGCTGGCCCTGATGCGCCTGGACCAGATCGTGGCCGAGGGCGCGCTGCCCGGCGACGTGGAGCTGCGCCTGCGCAGGGACCTGGAGGAGCGGGCCCGCAAGGCGCACGCCCTGCTGGGGCCCGGCGCGGACGACGAGCACCTGCCTGAGCTGGTCGAAGGGGCCGTGACCGCCGCGGCGACCTACGCCGAGGCACGCAGGGAGCTGCTGCGGGTGGAGCGCGAGGAGGCGGTGCGCATGTGGCGGCGCGGTGAGATCGGCGACGCCGCTCACCAGGCCCTGCAGCGCAGGCTCGACCTGGAGGAGCAGCAGATCCTCTGAGGTCGCGACCGGCTATGCCGGCGCGACGGCATCGAACTCGATCACGAGGTGGCGGGGGCCGCGCAACACCGGGTTGGGCCGGTACGGCGGCGGGTCGGTGACCAGCCGGGGATTGACCAGCCGGCGGGCCAGCGCGGACAGCGCCACCTGCGTCTCGGTCCGGGCCAGCGGCGCGCCGAAGCAGTAGTGGATGCCGCTGCCGAAGCCGAGGTGCGCGTTGTCGGCGCGGTCGGGGTCGAATCGGTCCGGGTCGGCGAAGCGCCCGGGGTCGCGGCTGCCGGCGGCCAGGACGAGCGCGAGGGGCGAGCCCTTCGGGATGGTGGTGCCGGCGAGGTCGATGTCGGCCAGGGCGCTGCGGCCGGTCAGCATGTGCACCGGCGGTTCGTAGCGCAGCAGCTCCTCGACCAGGCGCGTGCTCAGCTCGGGTTCGTGGCGCAGCCGTTCCAGCACGTCGGGGTGCCGCAGCAGGGTGAGCAGGCCGTTGGCGACGAGGTTGACGGTGGTCTCGTGGCCGGCGACCAGCAGCAGCCCGGCGGTGTTGAGCAGGTCGGTACGGGACATCGGCCCGTGCGGGCCCGCGTCGGTGAGCAGGCCGGAGATCAGGTCGTCGCCCGGCCGGCGTACGCGGGCGTCGGCGAGCGTGTTGAGGTATTCGCCCAGCTCGCGGGTGATCTCGCTTCTCCTGCGCTGCCGCTCCTCGAACGTTCCGGTGGTCGGGTCGAACGCCTCGACGGTGGCGTCGGCCAGGTGATGGAAGCGCGGCTCGTCCTCGCGCGGCACGCCGAGCAGGTGGCAGATCGCGGCCACAGGCAGCGGGTAGGCGAACTCGTCGACGGCGTCGATGCGGTTCTTCCCCGCGAACCCGTCGATCAGGCCGTCGGTGACCTCCGCGAGCCAGGGGCGCAGGGCGTCGACGCGCCCCGGCGACTGAGGCGGCCCGAACGGGCGCATCGCCAGTTCACGCAGCCGGTCGTGGTCGGGCGGGTCGAGGTTGATGAAGGGCAGGAGCAGGCTCTCCTCGGAAGCGAACGCGGCCTCGGCCATGCCGGGGCGGCTGCGGGGGTCGGAGCTGACCCGCGGATCGTGCAGCAGCGCGACGATCCCGTCGTAGGTGCTGATCACGTACGTGCCGTCGGCTTCCCTCGTCACCGGGGTCTTGCGCAGCTCGGCGTACAGCGGGTACGGGTTCGCGCGGCCGGCGGGGTCGAGGATCTGCTGGTAGAGGCTGGCCTGTGCCATGACGATGCCTTTCATGAACTCCGCGCGCGCAGCGCGTTCGGGACGACCCGATGGGCGGGCCGGATCACGCGTCGCGTTTCACCACACCCCTCATGAGCTGCACCTTCCCGCAGCATGCTGCGCGTTCCGTCAGGTGCCCGCCAAACCTCCGCAAGCAATCAAGACCGGGACGGCCCGGCCCGCGCGAGTACGCTCGCGAGGGTCACGTCCGCACCAGGAGAGGCGATCGGTGACACCGAGGCGAGCAGCCGCTGTCACGACGGCGGGGCAGGGTGGCCTTCATACGGCCTGAGCTGGGTCTTCCCAGGTGCAATTCACTGCAAATACATCCTTTGGCGCTCAAATGGTCACTGGATATCGTCACGATCGGCGAATGCACCGCTCACATGCCTTCCAGCTGACCGCGGCCGCCGCCGGCGCCGCTCTCTCACTCGCCTTGCTCGCCGTCCCCGCCCAGGCGACGATTTCGCCGGACGACAAGGGCGTCAGCCTGGCGTTCCTCGGCCGGTTCTCGACGGGGTCGGTCGGCACCGGCGCCTCGGAGATCACCTCGTACGACCCCGCCACCAAGCGCGTTTTCGTGGTGAACGCGCAGGCGGGAACGGTGGACGTCCTCGACATCCGCGACCCGCGCAACCCGAAGCGGGTCACCTCTCTGGCGGCTCCCGGAGCGAACAGCGTCGCCGTGAAGGGCGGCCTGGTGGCCGTCGCCCAGCAGGCGGCGACCAAGACCGGCCAGGGCAAGGTGACCCTCTTCCAGGCCCGTTCCGGCAAGAAGCTCAAGGAGTTCCCCGCGGGGGCGCTTCCCGACATGGTGACCTTCACCGAGGACGGTCGCCGGCTGGTCGTCGCCAACGAAGGCGAGCCGGAGTCGTACTGCGCGGACGCGGTCGACGACCCGGAGGGGTCGGTGAGCGTCATCGACGTGAAGCGCGGCACCGTACGCACTGCCGACTTCCGGGCGTTCAACGATCGGGCCGACGAGCTCCGGGCCGCGGGCGTGCGGATCTCCGGTCCGGGCGCGACGGTGGCCCAGGACCTGGAGCCGGAGTACATCACCGTGGACGGTGACACGGCATGGGTGACGTTGCAGGAGAACAACGCGGTGGCGATCGTCGATCTCGACCGCGCCAAGGTGCAGCGGATCGTGCCGCTCGGGTTGAAGGACTTCGGCGCGGTGGGTATGGACGCCTCCGACAAGGACGGGAAGATCGACATCCGTCCCCGGGCCGGGGTCAAGGGGATGTACATGCCCGACTCGATCGCGCACTTCCGTTCGAGGGGGCAGACGTACCTGGTCACCGCCAATGAGGGCGACGGCCGTGATTGGGACTGCTACACGGACGAGGTGCGGGTGAAGGACCTGACCCTGTCGGCGGCGGCGTTCCCGAACGCCGCCGCGCTGAAGAAGGACGCGGAGCTGGGCCGCCTGACGGTGGCCGCGGACTCGCCGAAGGACGCCTCCGGCGCCTACCGGGAGCTGCACGCCTTCGGCGGTCGCTCGATCTCCGTACGCTCCGCCACGGGTGCGCTGGTCTGGGACTCGGGGGACGAGCTCGAGCGGCTGATCGCCCGGGAGCTGCCCAAGGAGTTCAACGCCGACAACGAGGAGAACGGCTCCTTCGACAGCCGCAGCGACAACAAGGGCCCGGAGCCCGAGGGCGTCACGGTGGGTCAGGTGCGGGGCAGGACGTACGCGTTCGCCGGGCTTGAGCGGGTCAGCGGCGTGGTCGTCTACGACGTGACCGACCCCCGGCGCCCGGCCCTCGTCGACTACCTCAACACGCGCGACTTCGCCGGATCCGTCGAGGACGGGACCGCCGGTGACGTCGGCCCGGAGGGCGTCTTCTTCGTGTCCGCGGGGGACAGCCCGACCCGTAAGCCCCTGCTGATCGTGGGCAACGAGGTGAGCGGCACCACCGCCATCTACGAGATCCGGTAGGCGGACGCACGGAGCGGGCCTTGACGGGCCGGGAAGGTAACGTCATCGTCACGGGTGCCTCCCGCTGAAATCCGCGCCGGTCCGGTCCTCGAATGCGCGGCAGAAACCCGACCGGAGGTGCTCATGGTTCGACGAATCTCCCTCCTGCTCGTCCTGGCAGTATCGGCGCCGGCGCTGTTCGCCGGCACCGTCGCCGGGCCCGCCAACGCCGCGACGGCCATCGAGTACGGGCTGTTCGCCGCTCTGGTGCCCTGAGGGGCGGAGCAAGGGCGGATGTTCCGGCATCCGCCCTTGTTCGAGGAAATTCATGGCCGAGGTCAAAGCCATGAGGGATGCGGCTTCTGTGCCGAAGATTGACCCAATGATTACCTGTAGGGCCAATAGCATGAAAAATCATGCTATTTCGCCCAGTGTTACCCGGCTGGGCGTGAGTCGTCTCTCGTGAAGGGCCCAGCTCGATGTCTGATCCTCGACGCCCCCTGGAACTGTTGCGGAAGGCCTTCAACCGCCACGACCTGGACGGCCTCGCGGACTCCTTCGCCCCCGCCGCGGTCCTCGTCGCACCGGACGGCGTGGGCCAGGGCAGGGACGAGGTCGCCTCGTACTACGGCGCGTTCATCGAGGCGTTCCCGGACGCGAAATGCACCCCTTGGGCGCTCACGATCGCGGGCGACACCATGGTGGCGGAGTACACCCTGAGCGGCACGCACAAGGGCGCCTACCTGATGCCGGGAGGGGGCGTGGCCGAGGCGACCGGCCGCCCCATCCTCGTGCGCGCGTGCAGCGTCTCGGTCGTGGAGGACGAGCTCATCGTCAGCCACCGCATCTACTACGACCAGCTGGAGGTGGGCGCCCAGCTCGGCGGCGCGCTCAGCTTCGAGGAACACGAGCGACTGAGCTGACCGCGCCGCGGCGGCAACCGCCCGGATCAGCCGGCCAGGGGCGCGACGGCGCGCATGCGCTCGAAGTTGGCCACGTACTGGCGGTAGATCGCCTTGTTGTTGAGCCTGAGCAGTGTCTCGTCGTTGCGGCGCAGCGAGGTCTCGTTGTAGTTGTGGCTGCCGGTGAACACCCGGTGGGCGTCGCGGTCGCCGTCGTAGGAGCCTTCGATCAGCAGGTACTTGGAGTGCACGCGGCCGGGCAGCGCGCTGCCGTTGCCAAGGACGCGCACTTCGACGCGCGGTTCGGCCAGCAGGAGCTGCTTGACCTCCTCGTCCATGGTGCCGTAGACGATCTGGACGGTGAACACCAGGCATCGGCCCCGCGGGGCTGGCGACCCCCCGCCGCACCGTGGTCCGGCCACGAAGAGGGCGGGAACCGAGCCCGGTTCCCGCCCTCTTCGTCTTCAGCGCGCGGTGGCGCTGTCCCGCACGGCCTCCACCCGGTGGCGGCGTTCGGGCATGACCGGCAATGCGACCCTGGTCACGGCTGCGGCGCGCGACGGTCCCGCCGAGCCTCCAGCTCTTCAGGGCTGACCGGGATCAACATCGGCTGTCCGGGCGCGCAGAACATCGTCACCACGAACGCCGACTCCTCGTCCGCGAGGTGGTTGCCGTCCTGGTAATGGATCACGTCCCCGCCGGGCTCCCAGAACGCCTCGCCGGCCTTGACGACCCGCACGGGGTCGCCTTCGAGCTCGAAGTTGACGGCCCCCTTGACCACGTACCCGTACGCGGGCCCGGAGTGCCGGTGCGGCGGCGCGCCGGGGCTGTTCGGCGGCAACGTGACCAGGATCGTCATCGCCTCGGCCCCCTCCGGCGCGGGCGGCGCCCCCGGGACGGCGGCGATCACGTCGATCTTCGGCGGCGGGCCGCTCTTGTCGGGGTTCTCAAGGTGGTGCGCGTGAGCGTGGTCGGTGCTCATCAGGCTTCCTTCCAGGGAAGTGGCCGGCTCGATCCGGCCGTGTACCAGCTCAGACCAGACAGCACCCCGATATGTGACAACGCTCGTAAAGCTCAGAGGGCCAGGGCGGCCATGAAGGTCATGCAGGCCGCCATTCCGGCCGAGCACATGTCCTGGCCGCGCACCCGTCCGTCCGCGTTCCGCGGGGGCAGCACGCGGATGATCCGGGCGCAGGTCCAGGCCAGCCCGATGACCAGGGCCAGCGCGGCTGTCGAACCGCCTCCATGCGTGTGCCCGGACGGAGCGCCGGTGAGGGAGGGCCCGCCGATCGCCGTCAGCACCAGGAGGATAGGCATGATCACGAAATCCTGGAGGTGATGCCCGGTCTCCGCGCGGCGGGAGGGGGCGCCGCAGAGCCAGGCGGCGGTCAGCAGCGCCATCAGCGCGGCGGTCAGGAAGACGCCACCCCGATGCGCGGACCCGGAACCTTTGCTATTTTGAACACGGGCGATAACCAAGCCTGTACGGAACGAAATCGCAAGGCGGCCGGGCCGGTCGTCTCAGGGCGTGGAGACCTCCAGACGGTGGTCGGGTCTGTGAAACGCCAAGCGCCCCGTTCCACAACTCGTGGCGTCTGCGCTGCGGGTTCCCGCCGAAGGCGGGACGGGGATCCTCGCCGTTCACGGCGGGGTGCAGGTCAACTCCTCAGACAGGACAGCCCGACGAGCTGTGACAGGCGTCCCGGACGAAAGCAATGGGATGCGTCAGAAGTGCGTGGTCAGGCCGAACGTCTCGCGCAGGCGGGCCATGTCGTGCAGGTCGCGTTCCCTGGGCTCGTAGCCCTGGTGGAACGCGATCTGCAGGCCGGCGGACAGGCAGCGCACGCGCGCTCCCTCGATGGTGCCCGTGACGAAGGCCGCGGCCGGGTAGAAGAGCGTCCCGCCGCGGTCGTCCATGTGCTGCACGGCCGAGCTGTCCGCGGCGAAGTGCAGAGGGTGCAGATCGAGCTCGTGCCCCCGGTCATCGGTCATGACGAACCTGGCCGGTCGCCCGGGGACGGCGCCGGGCCGCTCGGCGTACCCGAGCGACTCCAGCGCGCCGATCACCTCCGGCTCCTGCTCGGCCCGGTGGAGCAGGTCGAGGTCGTGGTGCTCCCGGGTGACGTGCCCCACCAGGACGTCGATGCCCCAGCCGCCGCACACCCAGACCTCGCAGTCCGCGGCGTCCAGCGCGTCCAGCACCCGCAGCAACTCCCCGATCGGCAGCAATCGTCCTTCTCCCCGGCACCGTGATCTACGCGGTCAGGCTACTGCGCCGGCCGGGGCGGCGTCGCCCCTGCCGGCGCAGACCTCAGTTCACGCGGGTGACGCGGCCCAGGGCCGGGGCCTGCAGCGGGGTCTTCGCCCGGATGTAGGACTCGAAGGCTTCGATGTCGCGTACCTTCTCCACCCGGTCCGTGCCCTCGGTCAGCACGGAGAAGCCGTCGCCGCCGGTCGCGATGAAGGAGTTGGCGGTCAGGCGGTACTGGGCGGCCGGGTCGACGACGGCCCCGTTGAGCTTGATGGTCGCCGGGTCGATCTTGTCGCAGGAGGGCTTGGCGTTGTCGTAGGTGTAGGTGAGCCCCTGGGAGATGCCGAGCACGCGGGCGGTGCTCTGGCCGCACCACTGCTGCTCCAGCAGCCGCTCCAACTGGGTGCCGGTGAGCGTCATGGTGACGAGCATGTTGCTGAACGGCTGCACGCGCAGCGCCTTGCCGTGCGTGACCAGGTTCGCCATCTCGTTGCCGGTGGGGTTGACGATCAGGTCGCCGCCGATGCCGCCGCCGTAGGGCGGCTGGATCGCGATCTGGGCGCCGCCGGTCTCCGGGGTGGACGTGGCGAAGAGCCGGGCGTCGGCCAGGGCGTGGCCGACGGTGGACTCACCGGCGGCGTTGCGCACGGCGGTGAGGTCGCGGCCGAGCAGGCCGACGGGCCGGTCCAGCAGCTTCTGCCCCTGCTCGTCGGTCTTGCGGCGCAGGGCGGCGATCTGGCCGTCCGGCTTGATGTCGTGGGTGACGGTGATGTTCTCGGCCTTCGAGGCGGTCGGGTTGCCGCTCGCCCGGTCGACGGTCAGAACGATCTTGGTGAGCTCGCGCGTGTGGCCCGAGGTCTGGGTGACGGGGATGCCGTTGATCACGCAGTTGTACGCGTTGTGCGTGTGCCCGGAGATCACGGCGTCGACCTCGGGGTCGAACTTCTGCACGATGTCCTTGATCGGCCCGGCCAGGTTGTTGCACTCGTTGGGCAGGCCGCCGCCGGTCTGGCCGCCGCCCTGGTGGATCAGGACCACGACGGTGTGCACGCCCTTGGCCTTGAGCTCGGCCGTGTAGGTGTTGACCGCCTCGGCCTCGTCGCGTCCCTCCAGCGGCTTGGTGGGGCCGGGGGCCTCGTTCAGGGTGTTCTTGAGGCTGACGCCGATGATGCCGACCTTGACGCCCTTGACCTGCTTGACGATGTAGGGCGTCACCGCGGGCTTGCCGGTGGTGGTGTCGACGATGTTCGCGCCCAGGTACGGGAAGTCGGCGCCCTTGAAGTTCGGGAGCGCGCACCCGTCGATCGGGTGGCAGCCGCCGTTCTCCATCCGCCGGAACTCGGCCAGGCCCTCGTCGAACTCGTGGTTGCCGACGCTGGAGGCGTCCAGGCGCATCAGGTTGAGCGCCTGGATGGCCGGCTCGTCGTGCAGGGCGGTGGCGTTCATGGTGCTGGAGGAGATGTTGTCGCCGGCCGCGAGCCGCAGCGTGCCGTTGGGGTTGTCGCGCTGGAGCCGGTCCATGTGGGCGGCCAGGTATTCGGCGCCGCCCGCCGGGACCGGCCCGGACGGTGTCATGCCGAAGCTGGTCGGGAAACCGGAGTGGAAGTCGTTGAAGGCCAGTAACTGGATGTCCACCGTGTCGGCACGGGCGGGCAGCAGGCTGGTGCTCCCGAGCACCAGCGCCACGAGGAGGTTGCGCATGGTCACGAAGGTGACATACTCCCAACGGGTCACACAAGGGTGAAATTTTCTAACATCGTCCGCCTAATGTGAACTATTGACATCCATGGGGGAAAGCGGCAGGGTTCGTCGCATGTCACCGATCCTGGCCAGAATCCGGGGGGTCGAGCCCACCCTCACCGCGACCCACCGGCGCATCGCCGAGGCGATCCTCGCCGAGCCCGCAGCCGTGGCCGCCTCGACCATCGGCGAACTGGCGGAGCGGTGCGGCACCTCGCTCACCACGATCACCCGCTTCTGCCGCGAGCTGGGCCTGGCCGGCTACCCCGAGCTCAGGCTGGCGCTGGCGGCCGACCTCGGACGCAACGACGCCACCCCGCGCGAGCAGAGCCTGATCGCCTTCTCCCCGGACGACCCCGTGAGCCTGGTGCTGCGCAGCCTGCTGGCCAGCGACATGCGCGCGATGGAGGAGACGGCGGCCCAGCTCGACCTTGAGGCGGTGGACCAGGCGGTCTCCGTCCTGGTCAACGCCAGGTTCATCGACTTCTTCGCGGTCTCCGGCAGCGCTGGTGTGGCCATGGACCTGCACCTGCGCCTGCACACCATCGGCCGGCCCTGCGCGCTGTGGACCGACGTGCACAGCGCCGTCTGCAGCGCCAACGCGCGCGACAACCGCGACGTGGCGCTCGGCATCTCCCACTCGGGCACCACGGCCGAGGTCGTCGAGCCGCTGACCATCGCCAAGGAACGAGGCGCCACCACGATCGCGGTCACCAACTTCCCCCGCAGCCCGCTGGCCGAGGCCGCCGACATCGTCCTCACCACCGCCGCGCAGGACACCCCCTTCCGCGCGGGCGGGGTGGCCGCGCGCCACACCCAGATGCTCGTCCTGGACTGCCTCTACATCGGCGTCGTCCAGCGCACCCACGAGACCAGCAACCAACTCCTGACCGCCGCCACCGGCGCGGTCGCCAAGCACCGCCTGCCCCCGCGCTAGGAGCCACTCATGCGCATCGCCGCCGCTGTCGCCGCTGTCGCCCTGGTGACAGCCGTCACCGCCTGTTCCCCCTCGACCACCCCCCGTGCCAGCGAAGGCAAGATCACCCTCTCGGTCTGGGGATGGGGTCCCGAGGCCAACTACGACAAGATGTTCGCCGAGTACGAGAAAAGCAACCCCGGCGTCGACGTCGACGCCCGCTCCTTCACCACCGCCACCGAGTACGACACGATCCTGTCCACCGGCCTGGCCGGCGACAGCGGGCCCGACCTGGCCTGGCTGCGAGCGGGCGCCCAGCTGCAGCCGCTCGTCGAGGCGGGCCGGCTGCTCCCGCTCGACACCAAGGACGTGCCCGGCCTGGCGAGCTTCGACGAGGGCGTCCTGCGCGCCGCCAAGGGCGACAAGGACGGCAAGGTGTACGGCGTGCCGTTCGCCGTGCAGACCCTGCAGGTGATCTACAACAAGAAGATCTTCGCCGACAACGGCGTCACCCCGCCGAAGACCTATGACGAGATGATCTCCGCTGCCCAGAAGCTCAAGGCCAAGGGCATCATCCCGTTCGCCTTCGGCGGCAAGGACGACTGGATGCTGCCGATCGTGGCGAGCATCTTCGGCACCGCCCACTGGGGTGGCGACGAGTTCATCGCCGAGGTCAAGGCCAAGCGGAAGAAGTTCGCCGACCCGCGCTTCGTCGAGGGCATCGACCAGCTCAACAAGCTCAAGCCGTACTTCCCCGAGAACGTCGCCGGCGTCTCCTACACCGACGCGCAGATCCTGTTCTCCTCCGGCAAGGCGGCCATGTTCCCCGGCGGCCTGTGGGAGCTGAACTTCTTCGCCGAGAACGCCAAGGGCGTCGAGCTGGGCGTCTTCACCCCGCCCGTGCCGGAGGGCCAGGGCCTCATGCCCGGCTTCACCGACGGCTCCTACGGCATCAACGTCAAGACCAAGCACAAGGCCGAGGCGCTGAAGTTCGCCGCCTGGCTGGCCTCCAAGGACTACGGCCAGCTCTACACCGACACCGTGCGCACCTTCTCGGCCGTACCCGGCGTCACGCCCAAGGAGCCCCTGCTCGGCGAGGTGGCCACCGCCTTCGACCAGCACGGCGCGACCTACTTCATGAACGAGTTCGCCTACGGCAACCCGTCCTCGGCCGCGGTGTTCTCCAAGGCGCTGCAGGAGATGCTGCTGGGCCGCATCACCGCCAAGGAGGCGGCGGAGCAGCTCGACAAGAGCGTGTCCACATGGCTCTAGGCTCGCGGCGGGGATCATCGTATGTGTTCCTGATCCCCGCCTTCCTCCTCTATTCGGCGTTCGTGGTCTACCCGCTGTTCACCGGCCTGACCTACAGCTTCTTCTCCTGGAAGGGCACGCTGCGCGGCGGTTTCGCCGGGCTGGACAACTACGCCGGCCTGCTGTCGGGCACCTTCCTCGACCAGCTGCTGCCGGCGCTGGGGCACAACTTCCTGCTCTTCGCCGGCACCATGCTGGTGCAGAACACGCTGGGCCTGGCCTTCGCGCTCGCGCTGTCCCGCGTGCGGCGCGGCAAGCGGGCGCTGCAGACCGCGTTCGCCCTGCCGTACCTCGTCAATCCCCTGGTCATCGGCTACCTGTGGACGCTGCTGCTCAGCCCCGCCTTCGGCCCGGTCAACGCGTTCCTCAAGCCGCTCGGCCTGGCGATGCCGTGGCTGGGCGACCCGGACACCGCGCTGCCGACCGTCATCGTGATCACCACCTGGCAGTGGGTGGGCTTCCCGATGTTGCTGTTCAGCGCCGCTCTCGCCGGCATCCCCCAGGAGTACGGCGAGGCCGCCAGGACCGACGGCGCCAGCTCCTGGCAGGTGTTCTGGCGCATCACGCTGCCGCTGCTCAGGCCGGCCATGGCGACCGTCACCATTCTCAGCTTCATCGGCAGCATGGGCACCTTCGCCCTGGTCTACGCGCTCGGCGGCTCCAACGGCTCTCCGGCGGGCGCGACGGACGTGCTCGGCCTGCTGTTCTACCGGACCGCGTTCGCCTCGGGCGACGTCAACGCGCTGGGCACGTCCTCGGCGCTGGCGGTCTTCATGTTCACCTTCATCTTCGGGTCGACGCTGCTGCTCGAACGGGTCCTGAGGAGGAAGACGTGAGGGCTCTGGGGATCAAGATCCTGCTCTGGGGCTACGCGGCCTTCTCCATGGCGCCCCTGCTCGTCATGGTGCTCAGCTCGTTCCGGCCCACCAGCGAGATCTTCGACCGGCCGCTCGGCCCGCCCACCGGGTTCGGCAACTACGCCAAGGCGTGGACGGACGCCTCCTTCTCCACCTACGTGGTCAACTCGGCGGTCGTCGTGGTCTGCGCCGTGCTGCTGGGCGCGGTGGTCTCGCTGCTGGCCGCGTACCCGCTGGGCCGCAGGGAGTTCCGGGGGCGCGGCCTGTTCGCCGCCTACTTCATCTCCGGCATGACGTTGCCCGCCCACCTGGGCGTGCTGCCGCTGTTCTACCTGCTGGAGAGCATGGGGCTGGTGGACTCGCTGGCCGGGCTGGTGCTGGTCTACGCGGCCGGTTCGGTGCCCTTCAACGTCTTCGTGCTGACCGCCTTCTTCCGCCAGCTGCCGCACGAGCTGGACGAGGCCGCGTCCCTGGACGGCGCCGGGCCGTTCGCGACCTTCTGGCACGTGATGCTGCCGCTGGTCCGGCCCGCGCTCGCGACGGTGGTGGTCTTCCAGTTCGTGCCGATCTGGAATGACTTCTTCTATCCGCTGGTCCTGATGCGGGACGAGAGCAAGCTGACCCTGCCGGTCGGCCTCACCCACTTCTTCGGCCAGTTCCAGAACGATTGGGGGACGCTCTTCGCCGGCCTGGTGATGACGACGATCCCGCTGGTCGTGCTCTTCGTGCTGGCCACGCGCCAGATCGTCGCCGGGCTGACCGCCGGCATGAACCGTTGAGGAAACAATCTATGGATCTTGTGATGGCCTTCGCCGACGAGGCACGTTCCCGCCTGGACGGGCTGCTGGCCGACCAGTTGCCCGTCATCAGGCAGGCGGGAGCGCTCATCGCCGCCACCGTGCGCGCCGACGGCGTCGTGCACGCGTACGGGACTGGGCACTCCGAGGCGGTGGCGCTGGAAGTGGCGGGCCGGGCGGGCGGTTTGATCCCGACGAACCGGCTCACCTTGCGCGACCCGGTGGTGCTGGGGGCGGCGGACCCCGGTCTGTTCGACCCGCTGGCCGAACGTGACCCCTACACCGCGCACCAGGTGCTGGCCCTGCACACGATCGAGGAGTCCGACACCTTCATCATCGCCTCCAACTCGGGCGGCAACGGCTCAACCGTGGAGATGGCCCGGCTGGTCAAGGAGCGCGGCCTGCCGCTGATCGCGATCACCTCCCTGGCCCACTCCGGAGCCATCACCTCCCGGCATCCGTCCGGGGAGCGGCTGTTCGAGCTGGCGGACATCGTGATCGACAACCTCGCCCCGTACGGCGACGCCGTCCTGCCGACCGAGCACGGCCCGGTCTGCGGAATCTCCTCGATCACCTCGGCGCTGATCGTGCAGCTGATGGTCGCCGAGGCGATCGGCCTGCTCCTGGCCGAGGGAACGGTCCCGCCGGTCTACCTGTCGGCCAACATCCCCGACGCCGACGCGCACAACGACGCCCTCGTGACCCGTTACGCCGGGCGGATCAGGGTCGGGGCGCTGTGAGCCTGACGATCGCCGCCTTCTGGCCGCCGCCTCCCCACGAGACGACGGTCGCCCGCTACCGGGAGATCGCCGAGGCCGGCATCGACCTGGTCATCACCGGCAACTACCTCAACGACCGCGTCATCCTGCGGCACGCGCTGACCTGCGCCGAGGAGGCGGGGCTCGGCGTGCTGGTCGCCTCGGACCCGCGCGTGGACGTGCTGATGCGCGACCTGGACGTGGACCCCACGCCGCTGCTCGGCCGGGTGGTCGACGACTACCGCGCGTACCGCTCCTTCCGCGGCCTCAGCCTCATGGACGAGCCGCACGCCGAGCAGTTCCCCAGGGTGGCGGCTGGGGTCGCCGCCGTGCGCGCGGCCGGCGTCTTCGCCTACGCCAACCTCCTCCCGAGCCACGCCACCGGCCCCTACGACGCGTACGTGGGGGAGTTCGCTGAATTCGTCCGCCCCGACGTGCTCTCCTTCGACCGCTACCCCTTCCTTTCCGAAGGCTCCGACGAGGGCTACTTCGCCGACCTCGCGACGGTGCGCGAGCACGCGCGCCGAGCCGGCCTGCCCGCCTGGATGTACGTGCAGACCTTGGCCTACGAGGGGCACCGCGAGCCGTCGGCCGCCGAGCTGGCCTGGCAGGTCAACACCGCGCTGGCCTACGGCTACACCGGCATCCAGTACTTCACCTACTGGACGCCCGACCCGGCGCGCGGCGAGAGCTTCCAGCCGGCGCTCATCGACGGGGACGGCGTGCCGACCGAGCGCTTCGGCATCGTGCGCGACCTCAACACCCGCTGGCTGCGCCCGGTGGCGGCGGAGCTGTCCGGCTGGACGTCGGTCGACCGCGTCGGGCAGCGGGCCGGCGACGTCCTGGTGGGCCGCTACGGCGAGCGGCTGCGGTTCGTCTGCAACGCCCGCTTCGACGAGCCGGTCGAGGTCGCGCTCGGCGGGATCACCGAGGCGTTCGACCCGGCCACCGGCTCCTACGAGCCCTGCGGCCCGGCCTTCACCCTCGCGCCCGGCGCCGCGCGCCTGGTCCGATGACCCTCTTCGCCGGGGTCGACGCCGGTGGCACCGCCACCCGCGCCGCCCTGCACGCGGCGGACGGGACCAGGCTCGGGTACGGCACCGCCGGCCCGGGCAACCCGGCCGCGTACGGCGCCCCGGCGGCCGGGGCGGCCATCGAGCAGGCCCTGCGCCGCGCGCTCGACGGCCAGGACCCCTCACGGGTGGCCGCCTCGGTGGCGGGGGTCGCGGGCGCGGACGACGGCTTTGCCGAGGTGCTGCGCCGCGTCTGGGCCGCGTGCGGCATCGCGGCGCCGCCCAGGCTGGTGGGCGACGTGGTCATCGCCTACGCGTCCGGCACGCCGGCGCCCTCCGGCACGCTGCTGCTCGCCGGAACGGGGGCCGCCGCCGCCCGCTTCGCCGACCGCAGGGTGGTCGCCGTCGCCGACGGTCTCGGATGGCTGCTCGGCGACGAGGGCGGAGGGTTCTGGATCGGCCGGGCCGGGGTACGCGCGGTCGTCCACGCGCTCGATCGCGGTCTGCCGTACGGGCCGCTGATGGACCTGGTCTGCGCCCATTTCGGCGTGACGGGCGAGCCGCGGGGGCGCGCCGACCGCATCGTCCGGCTGGCGCAGGCCGACCGGACGCTGGTAGCGGCCGCCTGCCCGCTCGTGGCCGAGGCGGCGACGGCCGGGGACGGGCGCGCGGCGGAGATCGTCGACGAGGCCGCCCGGCGGCTGGTGGCGACGGCGGGCCGGGTGGCCGGAGAGGGCCCGATCGTGCTGGCGGGCGGCGTGCTGACCGCGGACGGCCCGGTCCGTACGGCGGTTCTGGGGCTGCTGGGCGACCGTGAGGTGGCCACCGCCCGGGACGGCGCGGCGGGAGCGAGCTGGCTGGCCGCCCTCGACCACCTGGGCGACCGCGGCACCCACGCACATTTCACGGCGAGCCCCATGGATTGATGAGTGTCCTGTCGGAGGTGGTCCGCGGGATGCTCAGCAGCGCTGTGTCCAGCGCTTGTTCGCAAAGACGTTACGACATCTGTTGGAGAACGATCCCAGAGGGCCGTCCTCGGTCTTGGTGCAAATGCTGTTGACGGTCTCCGTGCAGCGATTGGTCTCCACACACTCGTCATTGATGGTCGTGGTGCAGTATTCCTCCTCTTCCTCTTCCTCCTCGGGCGCGTCGGGATCCTCGTAATCTATTGCCGCCTCGACGGCGTCGCCGCCCTTCCTGCGAGCGCGGTACGCGTCCGAGTACGGTGCCCTGAAAGAACCCTCCTCGCCTTTCTTCCCGACCGCCGGAACATATCCGTCGATGCGGATGTAGTACCACGCGTAGCCTTTTTCGTCGTCGTCGCATCTGATGTCCGACACTCGGATGCGCGTTCGTTGCGACACGCACACCTCTACGCGGTCCTCGACGTCCTCGGTCCGCACGTCTGAGGCCAGGCCGCCTTTCGCGGGCGCCCTGTACCAGCCACCGGCGGGTTTTTTGAACGAGCCCTTCTTCGCTTTTGATCCGGTGGCGGGAACTCGCGCGTCCATCGCCAGGAAGTACCAGGAGTAGCCCGGTTCGGCGTCATCGCAGGCGCGATAGTCGGCCCGCACCCGCGTCTTCTTGACGACACAGATCTCGACGAACCCCTTTTCCTCTGCCGTCTCCTGGGGCGGCGGCATGACGGCCACCTGGCTGGGGGCAGAGCTGGGAGTCGTGGTCGTGGTGGCACTCGTGCATCCGGCAATCAAGGAGGCGGCCGGAACCAGGAAGGCTAATCGCGATCTGAGCGCTGACAAGGTTCCTCATTCTGTCCGGAGGGATCGTCAGGCCGATCAACGACCGGAACATGGCCGGGGTTCCTGAGGAAATCCCTGGGTGCCTCCCGCGTCCGCCCGCCCGCGGGGATGCCCCCAAGGCCGCACGCTGCGTATGTGACCTCGGGGGCGGTCTGGGCGGGGCAGGCTAGCGGGTGGTCATGAGGGTCAGGCTTTCGTCCTGCACGGATGTGGCGATCCCGCGGGTGATGCGGTAGTCGGCGAGGTCGGGGCCGTCACCGCCGATGATCTCCTGAGCGGCGAGGCGGCCGAGCTCGGGTGCCAGGTTGACGCCGCTGTGGGTGACGAGGTGGTACAGGCCGGGGGCGCCGGGGTGGGTGCCGGCCAGCGGGAGGCCGTCCGCGGGCACCGGCCGTACGCCGAGGCGGACGCCGGCCAGCCGGGCGGTGCGCAGCGCGGGGAGGACGCGCTGGCCGCCGGCGTGCAGGCGTTCGGCCAGGGCGTCGTCGCCCTGGCCGGGCAGCAGCGCGTCGACGGGCCAGGAGATGGAGCAGATCCGGTCCCCGGGGGCGGGGCGCAGGTCCACCTCGGGTGTGGCCAGGATGGCGTCGAGCCGCAGGCCGGGCACGGGGGTGCTCTCACCCACCAGCCCGGGGATCCGCGTCATGGGCAGGACGGTGCCGGCGAGCGCCGCGACGCGGTCGGCGTCCGGGCCGGTGCAGTTGACCACCCAGTCGGCCTCCCAGCGCCGCGTGCCGGTCTCGACACCGATGACGGCGTCGCCGCTGCGGATCAGCGCGTGCGCCCGCAGGCCGTACCGGATGTCGGCGCCGAGCGTGGCGGCGCGGTCGAGCAGGCGCTGGACGAAGAGCGGCGCGTCGTACCAGGCGCTCTGGTCGTGGACCACGAGCTCGCTCGCCGTGCACGCCGCCGGGTCGACGGCGGGGGCGAGTTCGCGCAGCTCGGACGGGTCGGCGATGCGGCAGGGGTGGCCCCACGACCTGAGGCGGACGGCCCGCTCCCTGAGCCCCCGCCGGCTCTCCTCGCTGTCGCCCCACTGGATGGCGGGCATGGGGTGCCGCCACGACGGGCCCCCGAACTCCTCGGCCAGCGTGGCGTGCAGGGCGGCGCTGGCGCGGTTCAGCTCGTAGTAGGCGCGCGGGGTCTTCAGATGGGTGACGTCCATGGAGAAGGTCGCGCTGGAGGTTCCCGCGGCGGGGCCGCCGGCTTCGATGACGACGACCTGAGCCCCTGCGACGGCCAGGTGGTACGCGACGGAGGCGCCGAGCACTCCGGCGCCGAGAACGATGACGCGGGACACGTGGAGATCTTTCTTTCGGGGGTCAGAGGACCTTGCTGAGGAACGCCCGGGTGCGCTCGTGGCGGGGCTCGCCGAGCACGGCGCCGGGCGGCCCGGATTCGACGACGATCCCGTCGTCCATGAAGACGATCGTGTCGCACACCTCGCGGGCGAATCCCATCTCGTGGGTGACGATGATCATCGTCATGCCGTCCTCGCGTACGAGGTCGCGCATGGCGTCCAGGACCTCGCCCACGAGCTCCGGGTCGAGGGCCGAGGTCGGCTCGTCGAACAGCATGAGATCGGGCCGCATCGCCAGGGCGCGGGCGATGGCGACGCGCTGCTGCTGGCCGCCGGACAGCTCGTCGGGGCGGCTGTGCGCCTTGCCGGCCAGCCCCACCCTGGCCAGCAGGGCGTGGGCGCGCTCGCGTACCTCGGCCTTCGGCTCCTTCCTGACCATGATCGGCGCCATCGAGATGTTCTCGAGCGCGGTCATGTGCGGGAAGAGGTTGAAGCGCTGGAAGACCATCCCGATGTCCACCCGCCGGGCGGCGATCGCCTTGTCCGGCAGCTCGTAGACCTTCCCGTCGCGCTCCTCGTAGCCGATCAGGCGGTCGCGGAAGTAGAGGCGGCCGGCGTCGATGCGTTCGAGGTGGTTGATGCAGCGCAGGAAGGTCGACTTGCCGGACCCCGACGGGCCGATCAGGGCCAGCACTTCTCCCTCCGCGACCTCCAGGTCGATGCCTTTGAGCACGTCGAGCGTCCCGTAACGCTTGTGCACGCCTTCCGCGCGGACGAGGGCCGTCATCTGCTGAACCTGCGTTCGATGTAGTGCTGCCCGGCGTTCAGGACGGTCGTGGCCACGAGGTACCAGAAGCACGCCACGGTGAGCAGCGGGACCTGCTGGAAGTTCCGGGAGTAGATGCCTTGGATCGAGGTCAGGAGCTCCGGCACGGCGATGGCGAAGACGAGGGAGGTGGTCTTCAGCATGGAGACCACCTGGTTGCCGGTCGGCGGGATGATGACCCGCATGGCCTGGGGAAGAATGATCTTCCGCAGGGTCTGGAAGCGGGTCAGGCCCAGGGCGTGGGCCGCCTCGGTCTGGCCGTGGTCGACGGAGGTGATGCCGGCGCGCACGATCTCGGCCATGTAGGCCGCCTCGTGCAGGCCGAGACCCAGCACCGCCGCGGTGAGCTGGGTGATGATCAGGTTGGTGTCGAACTCCAGGAACGTCGGCCCCCAGGGCACGCCGAGCCCGATCTTCGGCACCACCGCGGACAGGAAGTACCAGAACAGCAGCTGCACCAGCAGCGGCGTGCCGCGGAAGACCCAGATGTAGAACCCGCTCAGCGCCGACAGCAGGGGGTTGGGCGACATCCGCAGCACGGCCAGCACGACGCCGCCCGCGACGCCGACGACCATGGCGAGCACCGTGAGCAGCAGCGTGGTGCCGAGCCCGCTCAGGACCGCGGGGGAGAAGAGGTACTCGCCGACCACCTTCCACTCCATGCGCGGGTTGGCCAGCCACCCCTGCAGCAGGAAGATCACCACGAAACCGAGGACGGCCGCGCTCACCCAACGCCCCGGATGGCGGAGCGGGACGGCCTGGATCCGCTCCTGCGACGCCGCAGGAGCGGTCTGCCCGGTCGTGGTCACGACTCGCCGCCGTTGATCACGGCCTTGTCGAGGGCGCCCGTCGACATCTGCCACTTGGCGAGGATCTTGGCGTAGGAGCCGTTCTCCATCAGCTTCTGCAGCGCCTGCTGCACGGCCTTGGCCAGGTTCTGGTCCTCCTTGTTGACGAGGATCCCGTACGGCAGGTAGCGGTAGGGCTCGCCCACCTGCTTCATCCGGCCGCCGGACTGGGCGGCCTGGTAGGTGATGGTGGGGGTGCCGCCGATGAAGGCGTTGGCCCGGCCGGTGGAGACGGCCTGCAGACAGCCGACCGTGTCGGGGAACACCAGCACCTGGACCGCCGGCTTGCCCGCGTCCGTGCACTTCTTCTTCTGCTGCTCGGCGTCGTCGGCCTGGGCGGTGCCCTGCTCGACGGCCGCCGTCTTCCCGCAGAGATCGTCCAGCGACCGGATCGCCTGCGCGTCCTTGTCCTGGACCAGCAGCGAGCTGCTGGTCTTGAAGTAGTCGACGAACGTGACCTTCTCGCGGCGTTCCGGCTTGTCCAGCATCGCCTGGATGGCCAGGTCGTAGCGGCGTGCCTGCACGCCGGCGATGAGGCTGTCGAAGCTGGCCTGGTTGAACGTCACCTCGACGCCGAGCACCTGGCCGATGGCCTTCATCAGCTCGGGTTCCAGGCCGATGACGGTCTTGTTGTCGGTGTCGAGGAAGACCAGCGGCGGGTAGTTGTGACCCGCCGCCACGTTGAGCGTGCCACTCTTCTTGATCTTGTCGGGCAGAAGGCCGTTCAGTTCCTGACTCTTCTGCTGTGCCGGGGCGGCCGCCTGGGAAGCGTCCCCTCCGGAGCAGGCTGTCAGGGACAGGAGTCCCGCCAGGCCGAATGCGGCGGCTGTTCGGGTGAACCGCATCGCGCAGGACACCCCCTCTCGCGCTTGGTGCTGCGTTTCGTAGAGACCAATATTGGGGGTCCGTTTAGATACGACAAGGCCAGCGAGCATGCGCATTGGTGCACATCCTGTTCAGTCTTCCTTATCCTCTTTTCCGGCCTCCCCAGCTCGCCGACCTCGGTGATCGGTCGTGCCGCCTCATGAGGCTCGCGGTCTGGTGATGCTCAGGGCCGGACTGTTAAGTTGGGCCGATGCTTACCCCGGCCCAGTTGCAGGCGATCCGTGAGGTGGTCGCCACCGGCTCGCTCAGGACCGCCGCCAAGCGCCTCGGATTCACCCCGTCGGCCATCTCGCAGCAGGTCTCCTCGCTGGAGCGGACCCTGGGCGTCCAGCTGTTCGAGCGCCTGCCGCGCAGCATCCGGCCCACGGCGGCGGGGGCCGAGCTGGCCCGCAAGGCCACCCGGCTGCTGGCCGATCTCGAGGCGGCGGAGGAGGAGATGCGCTCCTTCGCCACTGCCCACCGGGGCAGGCTGCGGCTCGGCAGCTTCTGGTCCGCCGGGTTCCGGCTGGTGCCCGCCGTGCTGGCCGAGTTCCTGCGCGACCGTCCCAACGTGGACATCCGCTACGAGGAGGGCGATCCGCACAGGACCATTCCCGCCGTGAACGACGGCCGGCTCGACCTGGCCGTGGTCTTCGAATACGGCATGGTGCCGCACACCCGGCCCAAGGACCTGACCATGACGTTGATCATGGAAGAGCCGCTCTACGTGCTCGTGCCGACCGGGCATCGGCTGGCCACCCGAAAGCGCATCCAGTTCGGCGAGCTGTCGGCCGAACGATGGATCTCCTACACCGAGGGCATGGACGCCGCGCTCAACCTGTCGCACATCTGCGCGGCCAGCGGCTTCGACCCCGACGTGCTGTTCCGCACCAACGACTACAACCTGCCCTTCGAGCTCGTACGCAAGGGGCTGGGGGTGGCGATCGTGCCGGAGCTGGCGATGATCGAGTCACGTGACGTGTGCGTGTTCCGGCTCGGCGACCCCTCCCAGGTCCGCAGGGTCTTCACCGTGTGCCGCGCCACCGACCCCAACCCCCTGCTCGCCCACGCGACGAACATGCTCATCAACGCCGCCGAGTCCCTGCACCAGCGCGCGGACCTCCCCGTCGCCGTATGACCGCCGCCACCTCCGCGCGCCCTCATCGCGCTGCCACCCCCGCGCGCCCGGGGCGGCGGGCCTCAGGCCGGGCCGAGGAGCGGCTCGATGGACTCCCACGCTGGAGGCTCGGGCCACCCGCCCTCGCCCGCCGCGGTCGAGCCCGCCGCAGTCGAGCCCGCCTCCAGACCGAGGACCGCGCAGGCCAGCAGGTGCTCGCCGGGCTGCAGGTCGCCCTTCAGGGTGGGGATCGTGGTGTGCGGGACCAGCACGTTGGTGCCGGGCAGGGCCGTGACGAGGGCTCCCTCCCGCCGCCCTGACAGGTCCTCGATCACGCACAGGCCGTCCGGCGAGTCGAGCCTGGCCCACCCGGGACCGGCGTCGACGCGGGTGGGCGGCCGGTCCCGGTCGACCGCGAAGGCGCCTTCGGCCGTGCGCAGCGCCCGCCCGGTCCTGATCCGGTGCACCCGTACGTGCCACGGCGCCCGCGCCACCAGCCAGGTCTCGATCTCCACGTCGTCCCAGGGCGTCCAGCGCGAGTGCAGCACGCCGTCGGCGGCGGAGACGTGGTCCGGCAGCTCGCACGGCCGCCAGTGCTCGCCGTCCTCGCTGAGCGCCAGCGTGCTGTCGAAGGCGCCCTGTTCGAGCCCGTACGTCCCGGCGGGCACGCTGAAGCCGAACCGCGTGGAGTAGGCGAACTTGGCGTACTTGGCCGCGCCGTGCCGCGCCCACGGGTTGCGCTGCCCCGCGCTCAGCATCACCACGTGCCGCCCCTCCTCGCAGCGCATCAGCGCCGCGGCCGCCTCCGGCTGGGTGCTGACCTCGGGCAGCGGGGGCGCGTCGGCCTCCTTGGCCGCCCAGAACGGGTGCTCGGCCGGCAGGGCGAGCGGCAGGAACGCCTTCATGGCCCAGTAGGGCGAGCCGGGCGCGTTGTACTGCTCGGCCATGTGCGGCTGCGGGTAGCCGTAGCCGATGGTGAGCAGCCCCGAGGTGTCGCGGACGGGCTGACGGCCCCACCAGCGCAGGTTCCGCAGCAGGTGCCCCTTGGTCACCTCCCAGGGCAGCGCCTCGACCCCGGCGAAGGCCAGCGCCCCCCAGAACGCCGACTGCGCGAAGCGGTAGGTCAGGCTCCTGCCGAACGGCACGGCGACCCCCTCGCTGGTGAACCAGTGCTGGAAGTCGTGCGCGTACGCCGCCGCCCGCGCGCGGAAGCGCTCGGCCCTGGCCCGGTCGTCGCCGAGCGCCGCGTAGATGAGGCCGTAGTAGTGCATGGCGAACGGGATGTAGTAGTCGCGCTGCCACGTGGGCCCGTCGGAGTACCACCCGCGTCCGAGGTCGAACTGCTCCAGCCGGTCGAGCCTGGCCGTGTTGGCGTCGCGGTCGTAGGAGACCCCGACGCGGTCGAGCCCGAGCCCCACCATGACCGGGAAGAACAGCCAGTTGTTGTTGTTCGGCTCCACGGTGACCGAGTGCCGCAGCCAGGCGGCGACCGTGTCGCGCTGCCGGCCGGTCAGCGGGTCCCAGATCTGCTCGGGGGTCAGGGCGAGCGCCAGGCCGATGGCGGCGGTCTCGACCAGCCGCTGGTTCCGGTCGAAGGCCGCGCCCCAGTGGTCGGGGTGCTCAGGGTCGGTCCCGGCGGCGAGCCCGGCGCGCCAGAGCTCCCAGTGGTCGAATGTCCCGCCGCCGGCCGCCAGCGGGGCCAGCCCCCACAGCGGGCGGGCGAACGCCTCCAGCTCGGAGGACGCCTGGTCGTAGTGCGCCGTGTTGAACCCCAGCCGCAGCCGCCCACCGCCCGGACTGAACCGGGTGAGCAGCGGTTCGACCAGGTCAAGAACCTGACGCCGGAGGTCGTCTCGGTCGCTGCCAGGCCGTCCTGCGCGGTCGTCGGTGTCCACGGGCTCCCTCTTCTCCGCTGGAAAGCGCTTTCAGAGACAGGTTTCCCGCCGCCGCCCTCACTTGTCAACCGTGCGATCACGTGGCGGTGCCGTGCTGTCGCGCACGTGCAGCTCCATCGGCAGGTAGACCGGCTCCCCGTCGTGCCCCTCGGTCATGAGGGCCTCCAGGAGCTCGGCCGCCTGCTCGCCGAGCTGCCCGCGGGGCACCGACACCGTGGTCAGGCTCGTGTGCGCCACGTGGTCCAGCGCGATGTCGTCGAACCCGACCACCGACAGGTCCTCGGGCACCCGCACCCCGAGCTCGCGCATCCGGGTCACCGCCCCCAGGGCCACCAGGTCGTTGTAGGTGGTGAGCGCGGTGGCGCCGGTGCCGGCCACCTCGGCGGCGGCCTCGTACCCGCTGCGGCTGGTGGACCCGCACGGCAGGATCGTGACGGAGATGCCGAACGCCTTGGCCGCCTCCAGCGCCCTGATCCGCTCGGAGTTGGCCCAGGACACCTCGGGCCCGCTCAGGTAGGCGACCCGGCGGTGGCCGAGCTGCGCCAGGTGGCCGCAGATCAGCATCATCCCGCCGAAGAAGTCGGCGGAGACGGCGGGCGCGGCCAGGCCGGGGACGATCCGGTCGAGCAGGACGAGCGGGTGGTCCCGGGCGGTCAGCACGACCAGGTCGGCGCGCTCCATGCGGGAGGAGCAGAGCAGCACCCCGTCGCAGCTGCGCATCAGGTCCTCGACCAGGTCCTGCTCGATCGCGGGGTCGTCGTCCGACTCCATGACCATGACGCGGCGCCCGTGGGAGCGGGCGACGGCCGAGACCGCCTTGAGCACGTCGGGAAAATAGGGGTTGGCCAGGTTGGGGACCAGCACGCCGACCGTGCCCCACTCCCCGCGGGCCAGGCCCTGCGCCGCGGCGTTGGGCCGGTAGCCGAGCTGCCTGACCGCGTCGTGGACGCGCGCCGCCAGCGAGGGGTCGACCTTGGCCGTGCCGTTGAGCACGCGGGAGACCGTCGAGGGCGACACCCCCGCCGCCGCCCCGACGTCGCTGATCGTCACCCGGGCCGGCCGGCCCTGCCGCAGATTACGCACCCGCTCCTCCTCCCCCCGTGGAGCGCCCGTCAGCCGAGCAGCCCGCGTAGATGGTCAAGATCCCGCCGCACGGCCGCCGTCGGGTCGGCCGTCGGGTAGTGGACGTGCAGCGACAGCGACCCGGTGTAGCCGCGGGCGCGCAGCCCGGGGACGATCTCCGGCCAGGGGACCACGCCTCCGTCCGCGAACGGCTGCCACTCGCACACCCAGCCGTCGGCGGTGGAGCGCCAGACGGCGTTCTTCACTCCCATGCAGGCCATCCGATCGCCCAGCAGGTCGACGTTGAGCGCCCATGCCTCGCTGCCCTCCTTGGCCTGGTTGCCGGGGTCGGCGTAGAAGCGCACGTCGTTCAGGTCGCCGGCGAGCGCGAGGGCGAGCGACGCGGATGGATGGATCGTACCGTGATGCAACTGGACCGCCAGCCGCGTGCCGTGCCGGGCGGCGAGGTCGGCCAGGCGCGACAGCGCGGCCCTGGACTCCTCCAGCTGACGGCGGTATCCGGCCGCGGGGTCGTAGCGGTAGAAGCCCGCCCGTACGAGGGGGACGCCGCTCTCGCCGCAGGCCGCGATGATCCGTTCGGCGTCTTTGCCGACGTCGAGCAGGTCGGTGGTGACGACGTCGAGGGTGAGCCCGCGGCTCTTCAGCTCCGCGGCGACGACGGCGATGCCGCCGGGGTCGGCGGGGCTGACCGTCTGCCCCTCGCGCACGACGAGGTCCGCCCCGTCGACGCCCAGCGAGGCCAGGTTCTCGGCCAGCGCGGCGGGGCCGATGGGGCCGAAGGGCTTGGTGAAGGCGAGCAGGCGCACACGTACTCCCAAAGTCAGAAAGCGCTTGTAAGGATTCTTTCAGCGCGCCGATCGCCGGCGCGCTGGAGTCGAAGAATGCCAGTAAAACGAGCAGTAGATCGACGGCAGGGGCCGTCGGCGGACAGCCCCATGACCGAGCATCGATCTGAAACCGCTTTCTCACAAGTCTTGAATCGGACTGTGACCGGGGTTACTCTCGACCCACCTTCGGGCAAGCGCTTACCAAGTGCCCGAGCGCCCCTCTGGCCTCCGTCTCTCGGGAGGGCTTCATGAACCCCCATCGGCCCGCGGTGATCACCGCAGCCCTGGCGTCACTGCTCGTGGCGGCCTGCGGTACATCGACCAACAGCAGCAGTGGTGGCGGCGGCTCGCAGACCACGCTGCAGATCTGGGACTTCTCCGCCGAACAGGTGAACTTCCACAAGGACATCGGCGCCCAGTTCACCAAGGAACATCCGAACATCAAGATCGACTGGCGCTCGATCACCCAGGCCGAGTACATGAAGACCCTGCCTCTGGCCTTCCAGAGCAACCAGGCGCCGGACATGTTCTACTGGAACGCGACCGGGCTGTCCCAGTTGCTCGACCAGAAGTGGATCAGCCCGCTCAACCCGGGCGGCACAGTCCCCGCGGACTTCGCCAAGCGCTGGCCGGACGGGTCCTTCCTCGAAGGCATCAACATGCAGGGCGGGAAGACGTACGGCTTCCCGTTCTCGGAGAACCTCTACTGGGGCTCCGGCTACATGTTCCTCAACAAGCAGGTCTTCCAGCAGGCCGGGCTGGACGTCAACAACCCGCCCAAGACCTGGACCGACCTCAAGAACACCTGCGCGCAGATCAAGGCCAAGACCAAGGCACAGTGCATCGCGGCGCCCACCAAGGGCGTGGACATGCAGCGGATCTGGTTCGGGCTGATCAGCAGCGTCTCGACGGATGAGTTCTTCGACTACAAGACGGGCAAGTTCGACCTGACCGAACCTGGGCAGCAGAAGGCCTTCGCCTTCATCCAGGAGCTCAACAAGGCCGGATACCTGGCGCCGGGCACCAACGACAAGAACTTCTCCCGCCAGCAGTTCGCCGCCGACCAGGCCGGCATCATGTTCGACGGCACCTGGCTGCCGAGCGTGTGGGCCAGCCAGGGCTTCACCAGCGACAAGTACGTGGTGGCGCCGCGCCTCAACCCCGACGGGGGACAGACCGGCGCGGCCGGCCGCAGATACGACACCAACAAGTACTGGGTCAGCTCGCAGACCAAGAACCCCGACGCCATGTGGACGTTCATCCAGTGGATGACCGACCCCGACGGCTACTTCGTCAAGCAGTACTACAAGAGCGCCTTCGGCACGCTGGCCTACGTCGACAACGACAAGATGGTCACCGACCCGGCCCTCCGGCAGATCATGAAGATCGGCGCGTCGCCGGGCTACCGGGTCCAGCTTCCCGTCCCGCTGCTCAAGTGCCCCGACATCGCCAAGTCCAAGGCGTACGTCAACGCGCTGGCCAAGAACCCCGACGGGGAGTGGGCGGCCATGGGCGAGGCGCTGGTCACCGGCCAGCCCCTGGCGTCCACGGGCGCCGCCATCGTCAAGCAGCGGCAGGCCGCCCTGGAGGAAGGGCTCAAGCAGGAGGCGGCCAGCGGGCTGAAGGTGTCGATGGACTGCTACACGTTCCCGGACTGGGACTACACGAAGGACTACACCAAGGACATGTACCCGAGCTGACTCTCCCGCGTGAGGACATCCATGACAACCACCGCCCCCGCCCCAGCCCCGGGCAGGGAGAAGGTGACGGACCGGGACCGGTCGCCCGCCGGGCGCGCGCCCGAACGCGCCGATCACTCCCGCGAGCGCGTCCGCGGCCTCGACCGGGTCTGGCTGCTCGTCTTCCTGGCCCCCTTCCTCCTGCTCTACCTCGGCTTCACCATCTGGCCGCTGGCCGCGACGGTCTACTACTCCTTCTTCGACTGGTCGGGCATCGGCCCCATCGAGAACTTCGTCGGGGCGGGCAACTACGGCTCGATCCTGGTCGACCCGCTGTTCTGGGTCTCGGTCGCCAACACGCTGGTCTTCGCCCTGCTGACCACCGTCATCAAGCTCCCGATCTCGCTGGTGGCGGCGATCCTGCTCACCCGCAAGTGGCTGCGCGGCAAGCGGTTCTTCCGGACCATGTTCTTCGCGCCGCTCATCATCCCCGTCGCCATGGCGGGCCTGGTCTTCACCTACCTGCTCAACCCGTCCAACGGCGCGCTGAACGCGATCCTGCGTGACCTCGGCCTGGTCGACCAGGGGTTCGACGTGTTCGCCAACCGGTGGAGCGCGCTGCTCGTGCTCGTGCTGGTCTCCGTCTGGCAGATCTTCGGCCAGTACATGATCTACTGGATCGCGGCGCTGCAGAACGTGCCGGAGGAGGTCTACGAGGCGGCCGCCATCGACGGGGCGAGCGAGTGGAAGAAGCTCACCCGCATCACGCTGCCGATGATCAAGCCGGTCGCCGTGATCATCACCCTGCTCGGCCTCGTGAACGCCATGCACGTCTTCGGCCTCGTCGTCACGCTCACCGCGGGCGGGCCGGGCACCAGCACGTACGTGGTGTCGTACTTCATCTACCAGAACGCCTTCGGCGCGGTGCCGTTCGCCTACGGCTACGCCTCGGCCGCCGCGCTGCTGTTCTCCGTCATCGCCTTCGTCCTGGTCACCGCCCAGGGCGTCGCCGTCCGCCGGGCCCAGCGGCTCAGGAAGGAGTACGGCGTCTGATGACGACGACCACCCAGCCCCCCCGGCGCAGCCATGCCGTCCGGGCCAACCTCATCGCCCTGCCGATCCTGCTGGTCGTCGGGCTCGTGTGGGTCTATCCGTTCCTGTGGACGATCTCGGCGGCGTTCAAGACCCAGGCCGGGATGTTCACCAGCGGCGCGAGCCTGATGCCCGACCAGCTGAACTTCGACAACTTCGTGCGGGCCTGGGTCAACGCCGGGTTCTCCGGATACTTCTTCAACACGGTGCTCTACTCGGTCGCCTCGACCCTCATCGAGCTGGTCAAGGCGGCCCTGTGCGGCTACGTGCTGGCCAGGTACGAGTTCCCCGGCCGCACCCTGCTCTACCGGATGATCGTGGGGACCCTGTTCATCCCCGTCGCCTCGATCATCGTCCCGCAGTTCGTGCTGCTCGAGAACCTCGGCCTGCTGAACACGCGGGCCGGCGTCATCCTGGCCATGTCCGGGGGCGCCGGCGCGCTCTACGTCCTGCTGTTCGTCGGGTTCTTCTCCAGCGTCCCGAGCGACCTGTTCGAGGCGGCCAAGCTCGACGGGGCCGGCTTCCTCAAGACGTTCCGGCTCATCCTCCCGCTGGCCAAGCCGGTCATCGCGGTGGTGGTCATCTTCCAGTTCATCAGCAGCTGGAACGAGTTCAACATCCCGCTGGTGTTCACGCTCGGCCAGCCCGACCTGCAGAACCTCGCCGTCGGGATGCTGTCCTTCCAGGGCGAGCACGCCACCGACTGGACCGGGTTCGCCGCCGGGATGACGATCTCGTTCCTGCCGATGCTGATGATCTTCCTGTTCTTCCAGAACTACTTCACGCGCGGCCTGGCCGGCGCCACGAAGGGGTGACAGTCCGTTTGGAGATGAGGCACGGGGCGTTCGCCTACACCTGGGACCTGGTGGGCGACCCCGCGGCGGCCGAGCGCATCGCCGAGCTCGGCGTGAGCACGGTGACCCTGCAGGCCGCGTACCACTCGGTCCGGGCCACCACCCCATGGCATCCGAGCCACCGCATCGTGCAGGCCGACCACGCGGCGGCCTACTTCCGGCTGCGCCCCGACCGCTGGCGCGGGCGGCTGCGGCCGTACCCGCCGGGCTGGGGGGTGCCGGACGAGGACAGGTTCGGCACGGCGCTGGCCGCGCTGGCGGGGGCCGGGCTGCGGGCCGAGGCCTGGATGGTGCTCACGCACTCCTCGGTGCTGGGCCGCGAAGCACCCGACCTGACCGTCAGGAACGCCTACGGCGAGTCCTACCCCTACGCGCTCTGCCCCGCCCAGCCCGCCGTCCACGACTACGCGCTCACCCTCGTGAGCGAGGTCTGCGAGCAGTACGACGTGCCCGCGCTGATGCTGGAGGCGTGCGGCTGGCTGGGCGCGGAGCACGCCGGCCACCACGAGAAGACCTCCGGCGCCTACCTGTCCGCCTGCGGCCGGGCGCTGCTGTCGCTCTGCCTCTGCCCGGCCTGCCGGGCGGGGCTGGCCGGGCGCGGCCTGGACGTCGAGGAGCTGGCGCGCGACGTGCGCGCCGCCGTGGACGGAGAGCTCCAGCGGGGCGTCCCGGCCGGGGCGAGCCTGGGCGACGCGCTCGGCCACGAGCGCGCCCAGGCTCTGTACGATCACCGCGGCCGCGTCATCGGCGACCTGGTCCGCGCCGTGGCGGCGACGGCCGGCGGACGCGAGCTGCTGCTCATGGCCACCGACGACCCGCAGGTCACCGGCCCCGACGTGGGGATCGACCTGGCCTCCTTCGACGCGCCGGTCGACGCGTACGTGCTCAAGTGCTGGGGCCCGGAGGAGGCGGCCCTGGCCCAGGTGAAGGCTGCGGCGAGTCGCACCGGGGTGCCCCTCGTCGCCAACCTGACCGTGCTGGAGGACGGCCATGCCAGGGTCCCGGCCCTGGCCGCCGACCTCGTCGCCGCGGGAGCGCGGCAGCTACGTTACTACCACGCCGGGCTGGGCTCACCCGCCCGCCTGGCCAGCGTGCGGGCGGCGGCTCGCGTGAAGGAGAGACAATGCTGAACGGCGTGTACGTGATGGACCCGAACCGCTTCGACGACGTCTACGGCCCGCAGGCCCGAGAGGCGATCGAGCGGCACCTGGCCATCGCCTCGCCCCCGCTCACCGCCGACCGGCTCACCCCCGACGTGCTGAGCGACCTCGACGTGCTGGTCACCGGGTGGGGAGCACCCAAGCTGGACCCCGACCTGCTCGCCGCCGCGCCCAAGCTCTCGCTGGTGCTGTACGGGGCGGGCTCCATCCGCTCGATGGTCACCCCGGAGATGTGGGCCAGGGGAGTGCGGGTCACCTCGGCGGCCACGGCCAACGCCGAGCCCGTCGCCGAGTTCGCGCTCTCGCAGATCCTGTACGCGCTCAAGCACGGCTGGCGCTACGTGCTGGCCGCCCGCGCCGCCGCCGCCACCGCACCGCGCGGGCCCGAGCTCGGGGCGTACGGCGCGACGGTCGGGCTGCTCTCGCTCGGCGCGACGGGCCGGGCCACGGCGCGGCTGCTCGCCCATCACCGCCTCGACGTGCAGGCATACGACCCGTACGCCGACCCGGAGCAGGCCGAGCGGCTCGGCGTGCGCCTCGTCGGCCTGGCGGAGCTGTTCGCCACCTCCGACGTGGTCAGCCTGCACTCGCCGCTCACCCCTGAGACGCACCGCATCGTCGGCACCGAGCTGCTGGAGTCGATGAAGCACGACGCCACCCTGATCAACACGGCGCGCGGCGGCCTCGTCGACGAGGCCGCGCTCGTGGACGTGCTGGGCCGGCGGACCGACCTGTTCGCCGTCCTCGACGTCACCGACCCCGAACCGCCCGTCGCCGGGTCGCCGCTGTTCACGATGCCCAACATCGTCGTCACCCCGCACGTGGCGGGCAGCCTGGGCCACGAGCGCCGCCGCCACGGGGAGGCGATGGCCGACGAGCTGGCCCGCTACGTCGCCGGGGAGCCGCTGCTGTACGAGATCACCGAGTCCGGCCTGGCGAGGAGGGCATGAGCAGCGAAGTCACCCTGGTGCTGCTGCCGCCGCACGATCCGGCCACCGCGGGCTGGCGGGCCCGGCTGGAGCAGGCGGTGCCGGGGCTCGTCGTGCTCCGGCCGGACACCCAGGAGGAGGCGGCGCACGCGCTGGCGGAGGCCGACGCCGCCTACGGCACGCTGCCCGCGGACCTGCTGGCGCACGCCGGTCGGCTGCGCTGGCTGCAGGCCCCGCAGGCCGGGCCGCCTCCGGGGTTCTACCATCCGGCCCTGGTCGCGCACCCCGTGCAGGTCACCAACATGCGTGACACCTACACCGACCACGTGGCCGCGCACGCGCTGGCGCTCGTGCTCGCGCTGGCCAGGGGCCTGCCCAGGTACGTCCGCGAGCAGGCCCGCGCGCGCTGGGCGCCCGACTGGGAGCCCGGCGCCGTGCTCTCCATGAGCGAGGCCACCGCCCTGGTGGTGGGGGTCGGGGCGATCGGGGCCGAGGTCGGCAGGCTGCTGGCGGCGTTCGGCACCAGGGTCGTGGGCGTGGACGCCCGGCGCGGCGGCCCCGTGCCGGGCTTCGCCGAGGTCCTGCCGGCCGACGCCCTCGACCGGCTGCTTCCCGAGGCGGACCTGGTCATCCTGACCGTTCCGCACACGCCCGCCACCGAGGGCCTGATGGACGCGCGGAGGCTGGCGCTGGTCAAACCCGGCGCGTACCTCGTCAACATCGGCCGCGGGCCCACCGTGCGGCTCGACGACCTGGCCGCCGCCCTGTCAGCAGGGCGCCTGGCCGGCGCGGCCCTGGACGTCTTCGAGACCGAGCCGCTGCCCGCCGATCACCCGCTCTGGGGGCGTCCCGACGTGCTCATCACCCCGCACGTGGCGGGCGTGGGGCCGCATGCCGAGGAGCGGCGCTTCGCCGTACTGCTGGAGAACGCCCGCCGGTTCGTGGCCGGGCGCGAACTGATCAATCTGGTCGACAAGTCCGAATGGTACTGATCACGTGAACCGGATAGCACGCGTCGAGACCTTCACCGTGGCCCTGCCCTCGCTGCGCGACTTCGCCGTCGCGGGGGGGTCCGTCGTCCAAGGAGGCCGTCCGGCCATCAGAGTGCTGGTGAAGGTCACGGCCGACGACGGAGCCGTCGGATGGGGTGAGGCCACCCCGATTCCGTCCTGGACGTACGAGACCACCGAGTCCATCGTCTCCACCATCGAGGGCTATCTGGCCCCGGCGGCGGTCGGCCGTCCGCTGTGGGATCTGGACGGGCTCTGCCGCGCCTTCGACCGCACCATCAGCAAGGGCTTCTCGATCGGCATGCCGCTGGCGCGCGCGGCGGTCGACGTGGCCTGCCACGACGCCTTCGCCCGCAGCCGCGGCCTGTCGCTCGGCGAGCTGTGGGGCCGGCGCAGGCGCGACACCATCGAGCTGGCCTGGATCGTGGCCACCGAGTCGGCGGAGGTGGCCGCGGACTCGGTGGCCGAGGGCCGCGCGCACGGCTACCGCCACGTCAAGGTCAAGCTCGGCCTGCACACCGAGGACGAGGACGTGGCGATCGTGGAGGCCGTGCGCGCCGCCGCCCCCGACGCCGTGCTCTGGGTGGACGCCAACCAGGGCTTCACGGCCGCCGCCGCGCTCCGGGTGGCCAGGCGCCTGGCGGACCTGGACGTCGCCGTCTTCGAGCAGCCGCTGCCGTCCAACGACGTTGCCGGCCTGCGCCGCCTGCGTGACGCCAGTCCCATCCCGGTGGCCGTGGACGAGAGCCTGCGCCACCCGAGCGATCTGGCGACGTTCGTCCGGCTCGACGCCATCGACGTCGCCGTCGCCAAGGTGCAGCGCTGCGGCGGTCTGACGCTGGCGCTGCGGCAGTGCCAGCTCGCCGAGGACTGCGGCCTGGCGATCATGGGCTCGGGGCTCACCGAGTCCGACGTCGGGCTGGCCGCCTCGCTCCACCTGTTCGCCGCGTTCGGCGTGGACACGCCGGTCGACCTCAACGGCCGCCAGTTCATCACCAGCCCCTACGCCACTGATCCGGTCATCACGGTCGTCGACGGGGTCGCCCATGTGCCCACCGGTCCCGGGCTGGGGATCGGCGTGGACGAGGAGGCGGTCCGCGCGCTCGCTCTTGGAGCCGGCCCGCGCGTGTTCACGTAACCCCCTTGAGCCCGAGCACCCGGAGCGGGTGGCCGGCTCACATGCCCACGACGTCGAGAGCGGCGGCCGGGCGCTGACGTCGGCCACCCGGGGGTCGTGCTGCTGCGCGCCGGAGGCAGGGGGGAAGCCGGTCAGGTCGTGGGGGCCGGGCGGCGTGGGGCCCGCAGCCCGAGCGCGCGCCGGCCGGCCTCGACGAGGTGCTGGAGCAGGGCGTCGTCGTCGACCTCGACCAGTGCCGGGCTGGCCGCGGCGGCGATGCCGGCCAGCACCACGGTGGCGTTGACGTACCCGGCCGGGCCGGGGGTGACGTCGGCGAGGATGGCGAGCTGGCGGTTGATCAGGTCGCGCGTCTCCGGCTGGCCGCGCAGCAGGTCGATCGCTCCGGGGTCGGTGGCGAGGACGGCGACCATGGCCCGGTGCTCCACGGCGAGGGTGGCGTAGCCGGTGAGCAGCTGCTCGGCGCGTGCGTGAGGGGTGCGTTTCGTCTCGGCCGACTCGACGGCGGCCCGCAACTGGCGCAGCGCGGGCTCGACCACCGCGCTGAGCAGCTCCTCGCGGGTGCGGAAGTGGTGGTAGACGGCGGCCTTGGTGATGCCCATCTCGTCGGCGATCATCTGGAGCGACGTGCCCGCGAAGCTGTGCTGGGCGAACAGGCGAACCGCGACGTCGACGAGACGCTGCCGGGTGTCGGGCGCGATGGACCCCTTTCGAGCGGTTCTCACTGTCACGTCTGCTCCTTCGCGCACTGCCCGATCTCTCTGAGGTCTCCGATCCTAGCTTGCCGATCGGCAAGCTTCCAACCTGCCGATCGGCAAGTGATTTAGCTCACAAGTGCTGGCTCTCCTGCTAGCCGATCGGCTAGGAATGTGCTTGTCGATCGGCTAGGCCGTTCCAAGATCGAAGGAGAGACACATGACGAGAGAGGCGACGGTGTCCGCCCCCGGCTACCCGATGCCGAGGGACGGCGGCTGCCCGTTCCACCCACCGGCGGACGTGCGGCGGCTGACCGCCGAGACGCCCGTCTCCAAGGTGCGGATCTGGGACGGCAGCACGCCGTGGCTGATCACCCGGCACGCCGACCAGCGGGAGCTGCTGAACGATCCGCGCATCAGCATCGACGAGAAACTGCCCGGGTTCCCGCACATGACCCGTGGGCGGGCGGAGACCGCGAAGGCCACCCCGGCCCTGATCGCCAACACCGACGCGCCCGAGCACACCCGCCTGCGCCGGATGGTCAACGCCCCGTTCGCCGTCAAGCGGGTCGAGGCCCTGCGCTCGGCGATCCAGAAGATCACCGACGACCTGATCGACGCCATGCTGGCCGGGCCGAAACCCGCCGACCTCGTCACCGCGCTGGGCCTGCCGGTGCCGACGCTGGTGATCAGCGAGCTGCTGGGCGTGCCGTACGAGGCGCACGAGTTCTTCCACCGCAACAGCACCGTCGCGGTGAGCCACAGCGCGTCGGGGCGGGAGGCGCAGGAGGCGGGCGCCGCGCTCTACGGCTACCTCGACGGCCTGCTGGGGCAGAAGCTGGCCGCTCCCGCCGACGACATGTTGTCGGAGCTGGCCGCCCGGATCAAGGCCGGCGAGATGACCCGCGCCGAGGCCGTCACCATGGGCGTGGCCGTGCTGATCGCCGGGCACGAGACCAGCGCGAGCATGATCTCCCTCGGCACGCTGCTCCTGCTGAGCCACCCCGAACAGCTCGCCGTGCTGCGCGACGCCGACGACCCGAAGGTGGTCGCGAACGCCGTTGAGGAGCTCCTGCGCTACCTGACGATCGTGCACACGGGAGTCCGCCGGATCGCCCTGGCGGACATCGAGATCGGCGGCCAGGTCATCAGGGCCGGGGACGGCATCGTCTTCGACGTGTCCGCCGCGAACTGGGACGCCGGCACGTTCCCCGAGCCCGAGCGGCTCGACCTGGGCCGGGCCGCTCGACAGCACCAGGCGTTCGGGTACGGGCCGCACCAGTGCCTGGGCCAGTCGCTGGCCCGTGTGGAGCTCCAGGTCGTGTACGGCACGCTCTACCGCCGCGTGCCGACACTGCGCCTGGCCGTGCCGATGGGCGAGGTCCAGTTCGCGTTCGAGGGCATCGCGTACGGCCTGCGTTCCCTGCCCGTCACCTGGTGACCGGCGAAATCTCAAGGAAGGAAGAACTCCCATGCGAGTAGAACTGGACGAACCGAAGTGCGTGGCGTCGGGGCAGTGCGTGCTGGCCGCCCCCGAGGTGTTCGACCAGCGGGACGACGACGGCGTCGCGATCCTGCTGGACGAGACTCCCGCCGCCGAGCTGCTGGACGGGGTCCGCGAGGCCGCGGCGATCTGTCCCGCGGCGGCGATCCGGCTGGTGGCGCGGTGAAGCGGGTCCTCGTCGTCGGCGCCTCGGCCGCCGGGCTGGCGGCGGCCGAGACCCTGCGCAGGGAGGGCTTCGACGGCACGCTGACCCTCGTCGGCGACGAGCCGGCCGCCCCCTACGACCGCCCGCCGCTGTCCAAGCAGATCCTCTCGGGGGAGTGGAGCCCGACCCGGCTGCCGCTGCGCGCGCCCGCCGACCTCGACGCGCTCGACCTCGACCTGCGCCTCGGGGCCGCCGCGACCGGTCTTGACCTCGCCGAACGTGCCGTGCGGCTGGCGGACGGCGCCGCGGTGCCGTACGACGGGCTGATCGTGGCCACCGGGGTGCGGCCGCGCCGCCTGCCCGGCCGGGGCGCGCACGTGCTGCGCACCCTGGACGACGCCCTGGCCCTGCGGGGGCGGCTGGAGCCCGGGCGGCGCCTGGCCGTGGTCGGCGCCGGATTCCTCGGGTCGGAGGCCGCGGCGGTGGCCCGCGGGCTCGGCTGCGAGGTCACCCTCCTCGAACCGGCGCCGGTGCCGCTCGCCCACGCCCTCGGCGAACAGGTCGGGCGCGTGCTGTCCCGGGCCCACCTGGAGCACGGCGTGGACCTGCGCACCGGGGTCACCGTGACCGAGGCGGGCAAGGGCGGAGTGCGGCTCGCGGACGGCGGGTCGGTCGAGGCCGACGAGGTCCTGGTCGCCGTCGGCTCCCTGCCGAACACCGAATGGCTGGTCGGCAGCGGCCTGACCGTGGCCGACGGACTGGTGTGCGACGCGTACTGCGCCGCCGCGCCGGACGTGTACGCCGCCGGGGACGTCGCCCGCTGGCACAACCCGCTGTTCGGCACGTCGATGCGGATCGAGCACCGTACGAACGCCGCAGAACAGGGCATGGCCGCCGCCCGCAACCTGCTCCACCCCGAGGCGCGCAAGCCGTTCGCCCCGGTGCCCTACTTCTGGTCCGACCAGTACGACATGAAGGTCCAGGCGTACGGCTACCTGCGCGGCCACGACGGCGTGGCCGTGGTGGAGGGAGACCTGGACGAACGCCGCTTCCTGGCCGCCTACCGCACCGGCGACCGCCTGACCGGGGTGCTCACGGTGGGCCTGCCGCCCAAGGCGATCCGCCCCTGGCGGCAGGCGATCGCGGCCGGCGCCGGCTGGCACGAATCCGACCTCCTGCCCGCCCCCGCCTAGCCATTCCCATCTTCAGAGAGCGAGTCTCCCCATGGCCACGATGAAGTCCGTCCGGACCGGCGCGCAGGGCACGGTCGACGTGGTGGACGTCGAACGTCCCGTCCCCGGCCCCAAGGACGCCCTGCTGCGGATCCGCGCCTGCGGCATCTGCGGCACCGACGTGACCTTCCTGCACCTGGGCGGCATGCCGTTGGGTCCTGGCGGGCAACTGGTCCCGATCCCGCTCGGGCACGAGCCGGCGGGCGAGATCGTCGAGGTGGGGGCCGAGGTCACCACGCTGAAGGCCGGCGACCGCGTCGTCGTCAACCCGCAGTCCGCCCCCTCCGGCATCATCGGCTGCGGCGGCGCGCAGGGCGGCATGAGCGAGTACCTGCTCATCGAGGACGCCGTCGCGGGCAGGAGCGTCGCGGTGCTCCCCGACACGGTGCCGTTCGCCGTCGCCGCGCTCAACGAACCCATGGCGGTCGCCCGCCACTGCGTCAACCGCTCCGGGGCAGGGCCGGGGGACAGGGTCCTGGTGTTCGGCGCCGGGCCCATCGGCCTGGGCGCCGCGATCTGGCTGAAACTGCGCGGGGTCGAGCACGTGGTCGTCGCCGACGTCATCCCGGGGCGCCTGGAGACGGCCCTGGCCGTCGGAGCGGACGCCGTCATCGACTCCTCGCGCGAGGACGTGACCGCGCGCCTGACGGAACTGCACGGCGAGAGCGCCGACTCCCTGGGCCGCCCCCGCCCCGGCACGGACGTCTACATCGACGCCGCGGGCGTGGCCGCCGTCGTCAACACGGCGCTGTCGTCGGCGAAGTGGGGCGCCAAGCTGGTCACGGTGGCCGTGCACAAGAAGCCGGAGCCCATCGACCTGGGCGCGATCCTCGGCAGCGAGCTGACCATCCTCGGCTCCCAGGGCTACCCGACGGAGATCTTCGAGGTGACGCAGGAGATCGTGCGGCACCAGGAGCGCTTCGCCCGGCTGATCAGCCACACCGTTCCCTTCTCCGAGGTCGAGCGCGCCTTCGAGCTCACCCTGACGCCGGGGGCGGCGGAGAAGGTGGTGGTGACCTTCGACGATCAGCCGACGATTTGAGCCTGGTTTGTGGCTTTTATGGCGTTGTTCGGGTGGTCCGGATGACAGCGTGAATGAGTGGGGGCTCATCCGGGGGAGGAGACGCGACGACATGACGAGATGCCGGGTTTCCTGTGTCCTTCTCGTCTCGGCCATGGCCGTCGTGCCGGTGCCCGACGTCGCGGCGGCGGCGCGACAGGCGCAGTGTCCCTCGCCGGGCGCGGCCAGGCCGACGGTCGTGCTGGTGCACGGCGCGTGGGCCGACACCTCCAGTTGGAGCGGGGAGGTGACCGCGCTGCAGCGAGCGGGTTACACCGTGCGGGCCGTGGCCAACCCCCTGCGCGGCCTGACCGGGGACGCGCAGACCGTACGCGACTTCCTGCGGACCCTGTCGGGCTCGGTCGTGCTCGTGGGGCACTCCTACGGAGGATCGGTGATCACGAATGCCGCCGCGGGCGACCCTGACGTCAAGGCGCTGGTGTACGTCAGCGCCGCGGCGCCGGCCGTCGGCGAGACCACGGGGCAGCTCAGCGGCGCCGGCTCGGCGCTCGGCGGTGACCCGGCCACCCTCTACGACCGCTCGGCCTATCCCGGGGCGAGCGGCGGCGCGGCCGACCTGTATCTGAAGCGGGCGGTGTTCCTCCGCTCCTTCGCCCCGGACCTGCCCCGCGAGACGGCCGAGCGGCTGTGGGCCTCCCAGCGGGCCGCCTCGACGGTCGCGTTCACGACACCGTCGAAGGCCGCGGCGTGGAAGACGATTCCGTCCTGGTACTTCATCGCCACCGGCGACCGGATCATCGTGCCGGCCTCGCAGCGGGCGATGGCCAGGCGGGCGGGCTCGAAGGTCACCGAGTTCCCCGGCGGCTCCCACCTCACGCTCATCTCGCACCCGGACGCCGTCACGCGGGTGATCGAGGATGCCATCTGCTCCGTGCGCTGAATCCGGAGCTCCCGCTCCCGCGAACAACACAGAGAAGGGGATCCTGATCATTCGCGGAGGGCGTTCGTGGGCGGTTCACCCGGGGAGAGATGCGCGCAACGGATCGTGGTCGGTGGAGCGGGTGAGCTGTCGGCGTGGCTGCTCGACGGCATGTTCCGGCTCCGCCACAAGGTGTTCTACGAACGCCTCCGCTGGGACGTCGAGAGCCTGCAGGGCAGGGAGCGCGATTCCTACGACGACTGCGATCCGGTCTATGTGATCAGTTACGCGGAGGGCCGCCAGGAGGTCACGGGGTGCTGCCGGCTGCTGCCCACCGTCGGCCCGTACATGCTCCGCGACGTCTTCTCCGAGGCGTTACGCGGCGGCCCGGCTCCCTGCGACCCGGCCGTCTGGGAGCTCAGCCGGCTGGCCACCGGCCGCGGCTGGTCCCGCAGAGCCGCTGCGGGGTTCGGGCCGCTGGCCCGCGCGCTGGTCCGGGAGGCGTTCCGCTGGGTCGATCAGCGGGGTGACACGGTGGTCGCGGTCTCCAGCGTGGCGGTGGAGCGCAGCGTGAACGCCATGGGCGTGCCCACCCGGCGCCTCGGCGACGGTGAGGCGACGCGCCTGGGCACGGTCCTCTGCTCCGCCTACGCCACCTCGACCAGGGATTTCCTGGAGAACGTGCGTCCCGTGCCGGAAGGGGAGCTGGACTGCGGAGGCGGGCGCGAGTGAGGAGGCGGCGCGGCCTTTCACGGCTCGGTGTGCCATCGGCCAAGAGTTCATCTGGCCGAAACCCACGGCGGGACCGCCCTGGATAGAGTCCCGCCATCATCGACGACGTTGACCCGTTCATCGGCACCTCGGCGACCGACCTGCCCAGGGCACGAGGTCTGGCCGCCACTTGGTGGTGGCCGAAACCGCAGGTTGGCAACACCCACCCCGGGGCCACCTCACCGCTGGGCATGGTGTCGGCCTGCGCCTACTCCGGCGCGTACCCGACGGGGTACGGGAGATACACGAAGGGCACCGAAGGCGTGCCCGAGGTGATGCTGGAGCGGCTGCAGGCGTCCGGGTTCACCCATTTCCAGCAGTCCGGCACCGGCGCGATCCGCAAGTACTACAACTACGTCCGGGTCACGCCGATGGTGCAGCCGCTGGACGCGCTGGGAGAGGCCTGGCCACTGCACGACGAGGTGGCGGAGCCGGGCTACTACGCGGCCACCCTGGACACCGGGGTCCGCTGCGAGCTCACCGTGGGCGCCAAGGTCGCCGTGCACCGCTACACCTTCCCGCAGCACAGCAGCGCCCGCCTGGTGATCGACCTGTCCTGCGGCGGCCTGGACATCGAGCTCGGCCGCACCGTGCCGCTGCGGGCCCAGGTGGAGAGCATGGGGCACGGCCGGACCCAGGGCACGGTGGCGATGGAGGGCGTCCCGCTGTCGGTGTTCGTGGAGGTCGACAGCCCGGGCTGGCGGCAGATGCTCTGGTACGACCGGCGGCTCATCGACGGCGGCACGCGCCTCGACTTCGACAGCATCCGGCACACCACGCTGCGGCCCTTCGGCATGCTCTACATGGGCCCGGCCGCGCCGGGGCAGACCATCGAGGTCCGCCTGGGGTTCTCGCTGCGCGGGTGCGACCAGGCCCGCCAGAACCTGGAGCGCGAGTGCGGGGCCGGGCAGCCGGCGTTCGACGCCGTACGCGCCCGGACGCGTGCCCGCTGGGGCGACCACCTCGACCGGGTCCAGATCGAGGGCGGCACGCCGGCCCGCCGCAGCGTGTTCGCGACGGCCCTCTACCATTCGCTGATCAAGCCGTGCGTCGCCGACGACGAGAGCCCGTTCTGGCCGACCCCCGGGCCGTTCGCGTTCGACGTGTGCACCATGTGGGACATCTACAAGACCCAGCTGCCGCTGCTGGCGGCCATCGCCCCCGATCGGGCCGCGGACCTGCTGGAGTCGCTGATCCGGGTCTGCGAGGAAGAGGGCAACTTCCCGATCGGATACCGGATGTCCCGCGGCGCCGACCGGTTCTTCCGCCAGGCCAGCGCGCTCGCGCACACCGCGCTGGCGGACGCCCACGCCCTCGGCTGGGCGGGCCTGGACTGGAGCTGGGCGCTCGTGCACATGGTCGACGACCTGCGCCGGCTCTACGGCGAGGACTTCTTCCAGAACGGAGTGGTGCACCCGATCACCCACACCCTCGACCTCGCCTACGCCCACCACTGCACGGCGCGGGTCGCCAAGGCGCTGAACGACCGGAGCCTGGCCGCCGATCTGGAGGAGCGCAGCCGTCACTGGTCCAACGCCTTCGACCCGAGCACGGGGTTGCTGCGCGACTCGGAGTTCTACGAGGGTGGCAAGTGGAACTACTCGTTCAGGTTGCTGCACGACATGGCCGCGCGGATCGCCCTGGCGGGCGGCGACCAGGCCTTCATCGAGAAGCTGGACAGGTTCTTCGGCTTCGGCGCCGAGCCGGTGACGCAGCCCGGCCGGCGCCCGCAGGCGGCGGAGATGGCGGCCGGTTACGCCCTCAACCGGTTCGAGGGGCTGAACAACGAGCCCGACATGGAGGCGCCGTGGGCCTACCACTACGCCGGTCGGCCCGCCCGCACGGCCCAGGTGGTGCACGCGGCGCTGACCTGGCAGTTCGGCACCGGTCCCGGCGGGCTGCCCGGTAACGACGACTCCGGCGGCCTGAGCTCCTGGTACGTCTGGGCGTCGCTGGGGCTGTTCCCGGTCGCCGGGCAGAACCTGTTCCTGGTCAACGCGCCCGCGTTCGAACGGGCCGTGCTCCGGGCCGGCGGCAACGAGTTCGTCATCGAGACCAGCGGGCACCGCGAGACGCCGATCGGCGTCGACGGCGCGGACCACGACCCGCCGGCGCAGTACGTGCAGTCGGCCACCCTCAACGGCGAACCCCTGCACGCGACCCACCTGAGCGCCGCCGCCGTGCACCGCGGCGGCGTGTTGCACCTCCGGCTGGGCCCGGAGCCGTCGGCGTGGGGGCGGGGGATCCGCCCTCCGTCCCTTTCCGATCCGCCCGCGACACCGGAGGAAGCGTGATGACCCACCCCCGTCGCCGTCTCGTCATCGTGGTCAGAGCCGACCCGGTCATCTGCGGTCACTCCGGCGAGGCCCGCAATCTCGCCGAGGTGGCGCTCACCCGCGGGTTCGCCGATGTACGCCTGCTGACCTGGCCCATCCCGACGCTTCAGGCGGCCGGGCTGCCGCTCAAGCCGCTGGACCGGCTGCTGCCGTACAGCGCCGGGATCACCGTCGAGCGGCCGGAGCCGGTGGGGGACTACCGGGTGCCCGACGGGCGCCACCAGGCCGGTCTCACCGGGCGCCTCGTCGAGCTGCTCGCCGAGCCGTTACCCACTACCTGCCTGTCCATGTACCTCGCCCCGCACACCGCGGTGGTCGTGGACGCGGTCGCGGCCGCGCGGGCCGCAGGGTTCGCGCCCGACGTGCACACCATCGCCAAAGCCGTCGGCTCCGACGTGACCAACGTGATCCGGTCGTGCCTGCGGGAGGGCCGGTTCGGCGCGGCGACCGTGCTGTTCACCACGTTCCTGGCCAACGACGAGGTCGTGGCGGTCTCCGAGTACACCCGGCAGGAGATCGTCGCCTCGGCCGAGCAGGTCGACGCCGCCTGCGGCACCACGTTCGCCGAGGAGTGCCGGCGCCGCGTCACCGTCAGCTACCCGCCGATCGACTCGGCCGCCTTCCTCGACCCGGATCCGGCCCAGGTGGACGCCGCGCTCGCGCGCCGCGGCCTGGAGCGCGACGGTTACCTGCTGTTCCTTTCCCGCGTGACCCGGGCCAAGGGGATCCACGACCTGCTGGCCGCGTACGGCCGGATGCGGTGCCGCTCGCGCGTGAAACTGGCCGTCGTCGGCACCGGCCCGGCGCTGGAGCAGGTGCGGGCGACGGCCGCGGGCGACGACCGGGTGGTCTTCTTCAACGACGTCGACGACGAGGAGAAGCCGCTGCTCATGCGCGGCTGCGCGGCCTACGTCCTGCCCACCAAGCCCGAGCCCGAGTTCGTGGAGACGTTCGGCATCGCCCTGGCCGAGAAGATGCTGACCGGCGGTGGCCCGATCGTCACCACCACCACGGGCGGGACCCTTGAGGCGGTCGGCGACACCGCCGTCCTCGTCGCGCCCGGGGACGTCGCCGGCCTGGTCGAGGCCGTGGACCGGGTGATCCTCGACATGCCCGCCGCCGAACGACAGGACCTGGAGCTTCGCGCCCGCGCCCGCGCGATGTCCTTCGACCGGGCCGCGGTGTTCGACAGCCTGTTCCCGCAGGAGTCCCAAGTTGTGGCTTCGTACTGATTATGGACGTGTCGGAATAAGTCACGAACGCGCCCATATGTTTCGTGGTAGGACGTACGAGCAAACGTTGGGATCGGCTGGAAGTTGCGCTCGGCCCGCCCATGTCGCGCGCTCGGGGAGCGCCGCCGGGCAACGGGGCCGTCGACGGGGATGATCAGAGTCGGCCGCGTGCCGCGCGGGGGCCAGCCGACGACGATTGGAGTAATGTGCGACGGAAGTACTCTGTGCTGGCTGCTGCCTTCGTGGCGTTAGCGGCACTCTTGCCCGTCTCGCCGGCCGCGGGCGCGGCCACCCGGGACGGAGCTCGGACGGGGGCGGCGACGGGTGGCATCGCCTGGGCGCCCTGCGAGGAGGAGCCCTCCGCCGAGTGCGGCAAGCTGACCGTGCCGATCGACTGGTCCAAGCCGGACGGCCCCGCCATCGACCTGGCCGTCGCCCGGCGCAAGGCCACGGATCCCGCGGCCCGGGTCGGCTCCCTGGTGATCAACCCGGGCGGCCCCGGCGGGTCAGGCGTGGAGGCCGTGTACGGCGCCACCTGGTTCACCGACGAGCTCCAGAGGCGCTTCGACATCGTCGGCTTCGACCCCAGGGGCGTGGGCCGCAGCCACCCGGTGATCTGCTCGGCGTCGGTGTACAACCAGATGCCGCCCATGGTCATGTCCTCCCAGGCCGACTTCGAAGCCTGGGACTCCTTCACCAAGAAGCTGCACAAGGACTGCCGGGAGCGCACCGGCCCTCTGTACGACCACGTCGACTCGCGCAACGTGGCCCGCGACATGGACGCCCTGCGCGCCGCCCTCGGCGAGGAGAAGCTGACCTACTACGGCATCTCCTACGGGACGCTGATGGGCCAGATGTACGCCGAGATGTTCCCGAACCGGATCCGGGCGCTCGCGCTGGACAGCAACATGGATCACAGCCTCGGCGTCGCGGGCTTCCTCAGCACCGAGGCGATCGCCGTCCAGGACGCCTTCGACGAGTTCGTGGGCTGGTGCGAGGCGGACGAGAGCTGCGTCCTGCACGGGCGGGACGTCCGTCAGCTGTGGAAGGACCTGCTGGCCAAGGCGCGCCGCGGCGAGCTGTACTACCCGGCTGCGCCGGGGAAGCCGATGACCGAGCTGCAGGTCATCTACAACGCCGCGCTCGGCACCGAGGGGCCTGACTGGCGCACGCTGAGTGAGGTCATCAACTGGCTGAGCGGCGGGCCGGAGCCGTCGTGGGTGCCGCCGCTGCCGGGCCGGGGGCCGGTGGAGGGGGACGTGGCCGAGCTGCCGACCCGCATCCTGTGCCAGGACTTCAACCTGCGGGTGCGGAACTACGCCGAGTACGCCGCCTACATGAAGGTCTCCAACCACCTCGCGCCGGACGTCCGGTACCACCCGTACCCGACCGACGACCTGCCGATCTGCCTCAACTCGACCCCGACGAACCCGCCGCACGCGCTGCGGTACACGGGCGACGCCCCGATCCTGCTCGGGAACTCGCTCCACGACCCGGCGACTCCGTACATGTGGTCCGCCAACGTGGCCCGGCAGCTCGGCCCCAAGGCGACGCTGCTCACGTACGAGGGCTGGGGTCACCGCATCTACGGCAAGGACGAGTGCAGCACGGTGCCCATCGACAACTTCCTGATCTCGCTGACCGTGCCTCCGAAGGGCTACAGCTGCCCCGTCGGCGGCAAGGCCGAGATCGCGGCCAAGCGGCAGCCGGGACGGCTGTGGCCGACCGACCGGCTCTCCTGGGGCGGCTCGCCCCTGACCTCGTCCTTCAGGACGGGCCGCTGAGCCACTGCTGAACGCCGCCCATGGCCCGGGTACGTGGCCATGGGCGGCGTCTCGGTTTTCGGCGGACAGCGTCAGGGCCGGGGCCGGCGGGCGTGGAGGACGAAGGCCGGGGGCCAGTTCCGCCAGACGGTGCGGCTGGGGACGACCTCCTCGAACCGGTCGGTCATCAGCTCCCGGAAGCGGCGCGCGGAGCTCAGGGGGACGGCGTGGAGGTAGGTGAAGGCGGTGAAGACGCTGTACGGCCCGAGGATCGCCGTCGTCGCGTCCATGAGCTGCTGCTGGTCGGCGGCCGGGAAGAGGGTCCAGGGCAGGCCGCTCACCACGACGTCGGCGCGCTCGATCCCGCGTTCGTCCAGGAGCCGGCGCAGATGCTTGGCGTCCTCCTGGATCACCTCGGCCCCCGGATAGCGGCTGCGGAGCAGGTCCGCCAGGCGCGGGTTGAGCTCGATGGCCAGATGGCGGCCGCGCCCGCCGAGCCGGCGCTGGATCTCCGCGGTGAACGGCCCCGTGCCCGGGCCCAGCTCGACCACGACGGGCTCCCCGCGTTCCGGGAGCGGGCAGGAGACCGCCCGCGCGAGGTGCCGTGAGCTGGGCGCGACGGCGCCGATCCGCAGCGGGGATCGCAGCCATTGTCCCAGGAACAACGTGAGGTCGTTCGGCGCGAACCGGGCCGGGGCCGCCTCGCCGGGGTGGTCTGGCTCGCCGGCGGCGTGAGTGGTGCTGGGGGTCATGCTTTCCCTTCGCGGTGTGCGGATGCGGGGCATTGCGACGACCGGGTCATTGGAGAGCTGTACCCATTTGAGATGTCCTGATTAGTCTGAGGTCGCCCGAGTCGGCGCGCACCTTGGAGCTGAGATCCGGCCTTGTCGGTGTCATCGGCAAGGGTGTCGCTCCAGTCGTCGGGGCCTGTGACCTGGTAATCGACCTTAGCGCCCGCCGGGACCGGGGCGGTCCGGAACTATGCCGGGCGCTGCCACCGGTAGCGGCGCTCCGGGCGGCCGGCGCCGCCGTACCGGAGGGAGACCTCGACCTGGCCGATCGCGGCCAGGTGTTCGAGGTAGCGGCGGGCGCTGACCCGGGAGACGCCCACCTGGGCGGCGCACTCGCTGGCCGACAGCGTGCCGCCGCTCTCCCGCAGCGCGCGCTTGACCAGCTCGGCCGTCTCCACGCTCATGCCCTTGGGCAGCGTGGCGGGCATCGCCGAGCCGGTCCCGGCCAGGAACCGGTCGACGTCGGCCTGGCTGGTGATGACCGTGCTGCCCAGGCCGGCGCGCTGGGCGGCGTACCGCTCCAGCCGGACGCGCAGGTCGTCGACGTCGAACGGCTTGAGCAGGTAGTTGCTGACACCCTGGCGGGCGGCGCCGCGCACCGCGTCGAGCTCGCGGGCGGCGCTGATCACGATGATGTCGCAGTCGTGCCCCGCCGCGCGCATCCGGGTGATGACGTCCAGGCCGAAGACGTCGGGCAGGTACAGGTCGAGCAGCACCAGGTCGGGGTGGAGCTCGGCGATGCGGGCCAGGGCCTGCTCGCCGGAGCCGGCCGTGCCGATCACCCGGAAGCCCTCGACCTGGTTGACGAAGCCGCTGTTGACCTTGGCGACCATGAAGTCGTCGTCCACGACCAGTACGTCGATCATCGGGATACCTCCATCGCCAGGCGGCCGACGGACATGCGGGCGGTGAACATGGCGCCGTCGGCGGTGTTGGCGACCGCGACCTCGCCGCCCCGGCGACGGCAGACGAGCTGCGTGAGCGCCAGGCCGATGCCGCGCTCGCCGCCTCGGGCGGCCTTGGTGGTGAAGCCCCGGGTGAAGACCTCCTGGGCGAGCTCGGGCGCGACGCCCGGGCCGGAGTCGCGTACGACGATCTCGACGCTGGAGGTGTCCTGGCGCAGCTCCACCTCCACCCAGGCCGGCTCGCCGCTGCCGCAGGCGGCGTCGATGGCGTTGTCGACGAGGTTGCCGGTCACGGTGGCCACGTCCGCGGCGTCCAGCGGATCCAGCCGGTCCAGGGCGGTACGGCCGGACAGGCGCAGCTCGACGCGGCGTTCGGCGGCGAGCGAGGACTTGGCCATGAGCAGCGCCGCGACGGAGGTGTCGCGGACGCGGCTGCTGAGGCTCAGGTCGAGGGATTCGCGGTGCTCGCGGATCGCCCGGATGTAGCGGACGACCTCGTCGTGCTCCCTGACCTGGATCAGGCCGGAGATGACGTGGAGCTGGTTGGCGAACTCGTGCGCCTGGGCCCGCAGCAGCTCGGTCGAGCTGCGGAAGGAGCCGAGCTCGCGTTCGAGCTGGGCCAGCTCGGTACGGTCGCGCAGGGTGGTGACCGAGCCGAGCCGGCGGCCGTCCTTGTCGATCATCATGCGGTTCATGACCAGCACGCGCTCCCGGTGCAGGACGATCTCGTCGTGGGCCTCGTCGGCGCCGCTCAGCACGTCGTACAGGCGGCCCTCGACGCCGAGCGCGGTCAGGCCCGCGCCGACGCAGTGGTCGGGGAGGTCGAGCAGCGTCCGGCCCATGTCGTTGACCATGGTGAGCCGGTGCTGTGGGTCCAGCGCGATCACGCCTTCGGCGATGCCGTGCAGCATGGCCTCGCGGTGCTCGGTCAGGCCGGCGATCTCGCGGGGCTCCATGCCCAGGGTCTGGCGTTTGATCCGCCGGGCCAGCAGCCACGAGCCGAGTCCGCCGAGCAGGCTGGCCACACCGAGGTAGGTCAGCAGGTAGGAGGAGGCGCCGACCAGCCGTTGCCAGACGGTGGGGGCGGCCACGCCGATCGAGACCGTCCCGAGGTGGCGGCCGTGGTTGCCCGGGGTGTCGTCCAGCACGGGCACCTGGGCGGCGACCTCGGGCACCCCGTCGACCACCAGGTGGCCGGACCATCCGCGGGCCTGGGCCACGCCCGGATCGCCCAGCGGCAGGTCGCCGTCCAGGAGCGTGGTGTTCGTCGAGCTGATGATCCTGCCTTTCGCGTCGGCCACGGTCACGGACGTGACGCCGGACTGGGTGAGCGTCGAGTGCACCAGCGGGGCGAGCACCTCGCGCGGCGCCGGCCGGTCGATCTGGGCGCGCAACAGCGGGTTCCACGCCAGCTGCTCGGCCAGCGCGGTCACGCGCCGCCCCTCGACGCGGTCGAACGTCGCCGCGGACTGGGCCAGCGAGATGGCGCCGACGGCGAACAGGACCACCACGACGATGGCCAGTTGCAGGATCAGCATCTCTCCGGCCAGGGTAGGTCGGCGGCGTCTCACGAACACAATGAACACAATCTCCGCTGGTCACACAAGGCAGACGGCCTGTCGGCCGGGTTCGCATAATCATGGCGCTGCACCTGTCGATGCGAAAGAGACCACTGTGAGAAATCGGATCAGCGCCCTCCTCGGCGCTCTGGCGGCGCTGTCCATGCTCGCGGTCAGCGCCTGCGGGGCGACCGCGACCAGGCAGACGGACACGAGCACGGGCGCGGCCGGCGAGCCCGTCGGCGGGTTGCGCATCATGGTGCCCAACACCCCCGGCGGCGGCTACGACACCACCGCCCGTACGGCCGCCAAGGTCATGGAGGACACCAAGATCGCCTCAGGGGTGCAGGTGTTCAACCTGCCCGGCGCGGGCGGCACGGTCGGCCTGCAGCGCACGATCAACGAGAAGGGCAACGGCAAGCTGGCCATGCTGATGGGCCTGGGCGTCGTCGGCGCCTCCTACGCCTCCAAATCCCAGGCCACGCTCACCCAGACCACGCCGATCGCCAAGCTCATCGAGGAGGCGGGCGCGATCGTGGTGTCGAAGGACTCGCCGTACCGGACGATCGGCGACCTGGTGGCGGCCTGGAAGAAGGACCCGAAGAAGGTCACCGTCGGCGGCGGCTCCTCGCCGGGCGGCCCCGACCACCTGCTGCCGATGCAGCTGGCCAAGGCCGTCGGCATCGACCCCAAGCAGGTCAACTTCGTCTCCTACGACGGCGGCGGCGAGCTGCTGCCCGCGATCCTCGGCGACAAGATCGGGTTCGGGGCGAGCGGCTACGGCGAGTTCCTCGACCAGGTCGAGGCCGGCACCGTGCGCATCCTCGCGGTGACCAGCGCGGAGCCGATCGAGGTGGTCAAGGACGTCCCCACGCTGAAGGCGTCGGGCATCGACCTGGTCTTCAGCAACTGGCGCGGCATCGTGGCGCCCCCCGGCATCGGCGAAGCGGACAAGAAGACCTGGATCGACGCCGTCACCCGGATGCACGGCTCGCAGGAGTGGAAGAGCGAGCTGACCAAGCGCGGCTGGACCGACGCCTTCCTCACCGGCGACCGGTTCACCGCCTACCTCGCCGAGCAGGACAAGAGCGTCGCGGCGATCCTGTCCGAACTCGGGCTGGCATGAGCCGCGCCGAGCAGACCCGGGACCGCGCCCAGTACGGCGTGTGCGCGGTCCTGGCCGTGACCGGCGTGCTGGTGATCGCCGACGCTCTCCGGATCACCCATCTGACCAGCAGCAACGACCCCATCGGCCCCCGCCCGGTGCCCATCCTGCTGGGCGCCGCCCTGCTCGCGGTCGCCGTCGCGTACGCCGCCGACGTCGCTCGCGGCGGGCGCGGCGAGCCCGAGGCGGGCGAGGACGTCGACCTGACCACCCGCGTCGACTGGCGCACGGTGCTGCTGCTGATCGGCGCCTTCCTGCTGAACGCCGCCCTCATCGACTGGCTGGGCTGGGTCATCAGCGGCACGATCCTGTTCTGGGGATCGGCCTTCGCCCTGGGCAACCGGCACCACGTGCGCGGCCTGCTGATCGCCGGCACGCTCGCGCTGGTCACCTTCTACGCGTTCGCCATCGGCCTGGGCGTCAACCTGCCCGCGGGCGTGCTGCAGGGGATCCTGTGACGGACAACCTGCGCCTTCTGCTCGACGGCTTCGCCCACGTCGTCGCCCCGGGCAACCTCCTGGTGGCCCTCATCGGCGTGATCGCCGGCACAGCCGTCGGCGTGCTGCCCGGCATCGGCCCCGCCATGACGGTCGCGCTCCTGCTGCCCGTCACCTACGGCATGGACCCCACCCAGGCGTTCATCCTGTTCGCGGGCATCTACTACGGCGGCATGTACGGCGGCTCGACCACCTCCATCCTGCTCAACACCCCCGGCGAGTCCTCCTCGGTCATCACCTCCATCGAAGGCAACAAGATGGCCAAGGCGGGACGGGCCGCCCAGGCCCTGGCCACCGCGGCGATCGGCTCGTTCGTCGCCGGCACCCTCGCCACCCTCGCGCTCGTGCTCGTCACCCCGCTGGTGGTGCGGTTCGCCATCAGCCTCGGCGCGCCGGACTACTTCGCGATCATGCTGCTGGCCTTCGTCGCGGTCTCGGCCACCCTGGGCGGCTCGCGCGTACGCGGCTTCGCCTCCCTGCTGGCCGGGCTGGTCATCGGCACGATCGGCATCGACGGGGTGAGCGGCCAGCAGCGGCTGACCCTCGGCATCCCGCAGCTCGCCGACGGCATCGACGTGGTCGTCGTCGCCGTCGGCATCTTCGCCGTCGGGGAGGCGCTGTGGGTGGCCGCGCACCTGCGCCGCACGGTCGTGCCCGTCGTCCCGGTCGGCCGCCCGTGGATGGGCGCCGAGGACTGGCGCCGCTCCTGGAAGCCCTGGCTGCGCGGCACCGCCCTCGGCTTCCCCTTCGGCGCCCTGCCCGCCGGCGGCGCCGAGATCCCCACCTTCCTGTCGTACGCCGCCGAGAAGCGGCTCGCCGAGCGGCCCGAGGAGTTCGGCAACGGCGCCATCGAGGGCGTCGCCGGGCCGGAGGCCGCCAACAACGCCTCCGCCGCCGGCACCCTGGTGCCGATGCTGGCCATCGGCCTGCCCACCACGGCCACCGCCGCCGTGATGCTGGCCGCCTTCGAGTCCTACGGCATCCAGCCCGGCCCGCTGCTGTTCGAACGCCAGCCGACGCTGGTCTGGACGCTGATCGCCAGCCTGTTCGTGGGCAACCTGCTCCTGCTCGTCCTCAACCTGCCGCTCGCGCCCGCGTGGGCCAGGCTGCTGCGCATCCCGCGCCCCTACCTGTACGCGGGCATCCTGTTCTTCGCCTCCATGGGCGCCTACGCGGTCAACGCCCAGCCGTTCGACCTGATCCTGCTGCTCGTGCTCGGGCTGCTCGGGTTCGGCATGCGGCGCTTCGGGCTGCCGGTGCTGCCGCTGATCGTCGGCGTCATCCTCGGCCCGCGCGCCGAGCTCCAGGGCCGCCGCTCCCTGCAACTGTCCGGCGGGGAGCTGTCCGGCCTGCTCGGCGGGCCCGTCTCGTACGCGATCTACGCCGTGATCCTCGTCCTGCTGGCCTGGCCGTTGATCAGGCGCTTGCGGCGGGCACCCCGCTGACCAGCGGGGCCGCCTCCGTGCGGAGGCGGCCCCGGCGCTCACCTACTCCTGGCCCTCCTCCGGCAGCCCGTTGTCGAACTGCTGCTGGGGCTGCACCTGCTTGTGCGGCTTGCCCCGCTCGCCCTTCGCCAGGACGGCGGCGTCGGGGTAGTCGGTGACGAAGGCGTCCACGCCCAGTTCCAGGTGCGCGCGGTACTCCGCCAGCGCGTCACCGTGGTCGGTCGCGACCTGGCCGCGGCGCAGCTGCAGCGGCAGGAACTGGTTCTCGCTGCGGAAGGTGTAGACGCCGATCTTCAGCCCGGCCTTGTGCGCGTCGGACACGAGCGACGTCGGGGTGCCCCAGCTGCCGTCCGGGTTGAGCGGGATCGCCGATGACTTGTCCGGCCCGATCCACTGCGCGTACTGCGCGATCTTCGCCAGCCCCGCGGGCTTCATCATGTCCGCGTAGGTCGTCGGGTCGCCGGCCGCGGTCAGGTCGTACGGCTGGCCGGTGGTGCCCAGCGCCTGCCACAGCGGCACGCGCAGGTCCTTGGCCACCCGCTTCAGGCTGGACGGCTCGAACGACTGCACCACGACCGGCCCGCCCGGCCGGTTGAGGCCGTTGCGCTTGACGGTGTCGATCAGCGGCTCCTCCAGGGGCAGCCCGATCGACCTGAAGTACGTCGGGTGCTTGGTCTCGGGGAAGACGCCGACCTGCCTGCCGTACTGGCGCGAGAGCCGCTTGGCCAGGTCGAGCACCTCCTGGAAGGTGAGCACCTGGTAGTAGCCGTCGTACACGGTGTTGCGCTGGCGGACCGCGGGCAGCCGCTCGACGGCGCGCAGCGTCTTCAGCTCGGCCAGCGTGAAGTCCTCGGTGAACCACCCGGTCACGTTGCGCCCGTCGACGACCTTGGTGGTCCTGCGCGCGGCGAACTCGGGGTGCTGCGACACGTCCGTGGTGCCCCCGATCTCGTTCTCGTGCCGGACGACCAGCACGTGGTCCTTGGTCGGCACCAGGTCGGGCTCGATCCAGTCGGCGCCCATGGCCACGGCGAGCTCGTAGCCGCCCTGCGTGTGCTCGGGACGGTGGCCCGCCGAGCCGCGGTGGCCGATGACGACGACCTGGGACCGGTCCGGGGTGGCCTGGGCGCTCGCCGGAGCCGCGCCGGCACCGGCGAGGGGGGTGATGATGGCGAGCGTGGTGGCCGCGATCTTTCGCACGTGAGACTCCCTGCGGCAGCTGCACCGGAGGCTCTCACCGGTGATCACCGCGGCGATTATGGTAAGGACCGAAATGCGCCTTTGGGCCAATATTGGCGAAATTTCCGGTGACAAGCCCACGGTGGGACCCGTCATCGGCAAGGAAAGGCGCTGGGGCCCGGTCCGAGCCCCAGCGCGCGGTGGCCGTCGGCTAGGGGTTGATCGCTCGGGCGGGTGGTGTGAAGAGCGCCACCGCCACCACGGCGATGACGACCAGCGGCACGTTGATCAGGAACACCCACCGGAAGGAGAGGTGGTCGGTGATGAAGCCGCCGAGCACCGGCCCGACGATCTGGGCCGGTATGGCCATCGCCAGCGGGATCACCAGCGCCGGCCACCACTGGGTGCCGCGGAAGTGCGCCCTGGCGAGCTCGAAGCCCGCCCGCACCACGATCGCGGCCGCCAGGCCCTGCCCGGCCCGGCAGGTGACCAGCATGGTGCCGTTCGCGGCGAACGCGCCTGCCGCCGAGGTCAGGCCGAACGCCGCGAGCCCCAGGAGGACCACGCTGAGCCGGCCCTTCACGGGGATCAGCACCCCTAACAGGGCCGCCGGATAGATGTAGATCAGCCACACGCCGGCGGCCGGGGTCAGGTGGAGGTCTCTGGAGATCGCCTGCTGAATCACGTACAGCACAGTCCAATTAGCCGAGAACAGCGCCACGCACAAACTCAGGGCGACGATCATCTGCCATCGTCCAGTCATGGGGGTGGATCTTACTCTCCAGCGCTTGGCGGTCACTTGCCGCAACCATTACGAGATGTTGCCATTCAACTCCATACGGTTACCATTGCGGGATACCCTGAGGATCTGCCCCGGACCACGGAGTGCCGCATGGAGCGAACGGTTCTGGCCGCCGTCACCGAACGTCCCGATGCCGACTCGGCGCTCGCCGAGCAGCTGCGCCGCGTGTGCGCGGCGATGGGCGAGCTCGGGCTCGACGTGCGCTGGACGCACCGGGCCGAGGACGCCCTGGCGGTGGTCGGGTCGGACGCGTCGCTGTCGGCGGTGCTGGTCTCGTGGGACGCGCCGGGGGCCGAGGAGCTGCTGGGCGCGGTGTCCAGGCGCTTCCGCGGCCTGCCCGTCTTCCTGATGACGCAGGAGCAGGAGCTGCCGCTGTGGGTGTACGAGGTCATCCAGGGCTACGTCTTCCCGCTGGAGGACACCCCGCAGTTCATCGCCGGGCGCATCGCCTACGCCGCCGAGCAGTATGCCGAGAAGATCCTCCCGCCCTTCTTCGGCGCGCTGCGGCGCCTTGAGGACCACCACCGCTACTCCTGGCACACGCCGGCGCACGCCGGAGGGGTGGCGTTCCTCAAGTCGCCGGTGGGGCGGGCCTTCTTCGACTTCTACGGCGAGCGGCTGCTGCGCACCGATCTGTCCATCTCCGTCGCCGAGCTGGGCTCGCCGCTCGACCACACCGGCCCGATCGGCGAGGCCGAGCGCAACGCCGCCCGCGTCTTCGCCGCCGACCGCACGTTCTTCGTGGTCAACGGCAACTCCACCGCCAACCGCATCGTCGGCCACCACGCGATCGCCCGCGACGACACCGTCCTGGTCGACCGCAACTGCCACAAGTCGGTCCAGCACGCGCTGGCCATCAGCGGCGCCCGCCCGGTCTACCTCGTGCCCGAGCGCAACGGGCTCGGGCTGGCGGGCCCGATCCCGCCCGCCGCGCTGGAGGCGGACGCGGTCCGCGCGCGGCTGGCCGCTCACCCCCTGGCCGCCGGAGCGCCGACGTACGCGGTGATCACCAACTCCACGTACGACGGGGTGTGCTACGACGCGGTGCGGGTCGGCGAGCTGCTGGGCGCCAGCGTGCCGCGGCTGCACTTCGACGAGGCGTGGTTCGCCTACGCCCGGTTCAACCCGCTCTACGCCCGCCGCTACGGCATGGCGATCGACGAGCGCGCGATGCCCGGCCCCGGCCGCCCCACCGTGTTCGCCACCCAGTCGACGCACAAGCTGCTGGCCGCGCTGTCGCAGGGGGCGATGCTGCACGTCCGCCCGGCGGAGCGGGCGCCGGTCGATTACGACGCGTTCAACGAGACGTACCTCATGCACGCCTCCACCTCGCCGCTCTACCCGATGATCGCCTCGCTGGACGTCGCGGCGGCGATGATGGACGGCCCGTCGGGGCCGTTCCTCACGGGAGAGGCGATCGTCGAGGCGGTCCGCTTCCGGCAGGCGATGGTGCGGCTGGCCGCGCGCATCCGCGAGGACGGCCGGCGGGCCGACTGGTTCTTCGGCGTCTGGCAGCCCCGCACGGTCACCGACCCGCGCACCGGCCGGACTGTCCCGTTCGCCGAGGCCGACCCGGCGCTGCTGTGCGCCGAGCCGCGGTGCTGGACTCTGGAGGCGGGGGCGGCCTGGCACGGGTTCGACGGGATGTCCGAGGGCTACTGCCTGCTCGACCCGGTCAAGGTGACGATCACCTGCCCAGGGGCCGACGCCGTCACGGGCACGCTCGACTGGGGCGTCCCGGCCCGCGTCGTGGCCGCCTACCTGCAGCGGCGCGGCATCGTGGTGGAGAAGACGGGCGACCACACGCTGCTCGTGCTGTTCTCCATGGGGATCACCAAGGGCAAGTGGGGCACGCTGATCGACGCGCTCACCGACTTCAAGAACGCCTACGACGACGATCTGCCCCTGGCGGAGGTGCTGCCCGGCTTCGGGCCGCCCGCGGTCTCGCTGCGGAAGTTCTGCACCATGGTCCACGAGAAACTGCGGGACTCCGAGCTCGGGAAGCTTCTCGACCAGGTCTTCACCACGCTGCCCGAGCCGGTGTCGACCCCCGCCGACTGCTACCAGGCCATGATCCGCGCCCGCACCGAACGCGTCCCGCTGGCCGACCTGCCGGGCCGGGTCTCCGCGGCCACGGTGGTGGTCACGCCGCCCGGGATCCCCATGCTGATGCCCGGCGAGGCGACCGGCCCGGCCGACGGCCCGCTGATGACCTACCTGCGGGCGCTGGAGGACTTCGACCGGGCCTTCCCCGACCTGGCCACCGAGATCCACGGCGCCCACCGCGACGGCGACGGCCGCTACCGGGTGGAGGTCGTCACCGTCGCGGGGGAGGTCTAGCTGTACGACTTGGCGACGCCGTCGAGCAGGCGCTCAAGCGTGTCGTACGACGGGATGTCGACCACGTCGATGAGGTCCTTCGCGACGGGCACGTCGTGATCCGCGGCGACCTTGGCGAAGCGGGCGGCGTCGCCGGAGCGGAGCCCGTGCTCGGCGGCCAGCCCCTGCAGCTCCGGATCGCTGCTCAGCAGCTGTCCGATCCGGTCGCCCGACGGGGTGAGCGGCACGAGCGTGTGCTGCGACAGCACGGTCGGCGACGGGTACATCATCACCATCCCCGGCTTGAGCCGCCCCCGCGCGGCGGCGTCCACGTACTGCGCCTCGTAGATCCAGACCATCGGGGTCGGGCCCATGCCCACCGTGAGGTATTCGTTGAACGGGCCCTCGGAGGTGTTGTCGGTGTAGCCCTGGCTGGTGAAGAGCTGGGTCATCAGGGGCAGCACGCTCTTCTCGGCGTTGGCGCCGTGCACGACCGCATTGCCGTTCGCGACATAGCTCGCGATCGCCAGGTACATGGCCGCGGAGTTCGACGTGCGCGGGTCCGTCGAGGAGACCAGGATGTTCTTGTCGACGGGGTAGGCGTCGTTGCGCGAGAGCTGCTCCCACTTCGTGCCCGCCGTGACCAGCCCGAGGTAGCGGTCGACGCTGAAGGTCGGCACCGTCCCCTTCTTCTTCACGACGCCCGCCCTGGTCAGCAGGTCCACGATCGGCTGGAACGTCGCGATCGCCATCGGCGAGGAGAACGGCGTGTACTTCGTGTTCACGTGACGCCGCCGCTGGATCGACTCGGCCGCGGGCGCGCTCGACGGGAACGCGAAGTCGTACTTCTGCAGGTCGATCGAGGTGGAGATCTGGCGGGAGCCCGCCGATTCGACCTCGACCTTCACACCTTTGCCGGCCAGGGCCTGCTGCACGCGCGGGTCCTCGAAGAACGCCTTCTTCTCGGAGCCGATCACGCCGCGCACGATCGTGAGCGGGGCGGGCGCCGGCGGGGGCTCGTCCTGACCGGTGTTCACGACCACGACGACGGCGGCCACCACGACCGCGGCCGCGACGAGCGAAAGAAATCCCTTATTGCGAATGAGGGCGGCCGGGTTTCGCGATGGCCGATCGTTTTCCGGGGAGTGAATTTCGGGTGAATCGGGGGCGTCATCGGCCGTGTCCGCAGCGGTCTCCGGCTGAACGTCCGCGACCACGTCGGGGCTCGCCGCCTCATCGGCCCGCGCTTCCGCCGTCAACTCTGCGTGCACCATGCGTTCCACCAGAATGGGCACGAAGTCTCTGATGGGAAAGCCGTCGAAACGCTTATGTGTGGCCTCGACAACGCCCCTGACGTGCTCGGCGGAGTGAGTGTCGGCATAGAGCTGGACAAGGCGGTCGGCAGCCCGGCTTATTGCCTGTTCTTCACGGAGAGTATCGACACTCACCAGTATCTCCTCGACCTTGCATTGGGTCAGAAATAGCGGCAGGCTGCCGTGCCTGCCCGCATGCCGGGCCCAACCTTATAGGGGTTTCGGTTGAGGAGATAACCCGAGTCGGCGGCTTTTCGGGAGTTGCCGGGAACGGTGTCGCGAACAAGTGCGTGGAAATCACTTGTTCACCGCCGCACAATCTTTTGTTCAGCGAAATTAGCGAGGTTGTTCATCGGGCCGGGACCTGGGCGTTGTCCGGATCTTCAGCGATTGCTCTCTCGGAGTTGGCCGATAGGTCTGACAATCTCTCTGACCGCGGGTTCGCGGTGCTTTCCCCTCACGGAGGAACTCTGATGCGAGTCGTCCAATTGCTCACCGCCTCGGCCGCGGTCTTCGCCACGGTGGCCGCGCTGGCCACACCGGCCGTGGCGCAGGCTGACCAGGGCCGCCAGATCCAGGTTCGCCGCGACCACTCCGACGTACGGGTCCCGTTCCTCGTCAAGCGGGCCGGCGAGGCGGTCGTCGACCTGACCGCCGCCGCGCCCGGCACGGACTGGGGCGTGAAGGGCGGCGAGTCGGCCGTCGTGTCGATCTACGTCGACAACCGCTACGCCACCGACCTCGTCGTCTCCGGGGACCAGCGGCTGCCCCGGCAGCTCGCGCTCGGCTCGGTGCGGCCGGGGCCGCACCAGCTGCGCCTGCGCTTCGCCGGTGACCGGTCCGCCGCCGCGAGCAGGTCCGTCCTGCTCGACCGGGTGAAGGTGAGCACGTACGCGCCGGGCAGCGCCGAGTACCTGGCGCTGCGCTACGCGCCGATCGTCTACGGCCGCAACCTCTCAGAGCTCGGCAGCCCGTACCAGAACGCGACGACCGACACGCCGCTCATCGCCTGGCACGAGGTCGGTCCCGGGTCGGCGCCCGGCCGGACGAAGCTCACGTACTCGATCGTGTGGAGCAACGAGGACGGCGGGACCAACACGCCGGCGCTGATGGCGCGCTGGGGCCGCACCACGGACATCGAGTGGGTCTACGCGGTGGAGGTCGACGAGCGCGGCAACCGCGTCGCGGGCAGCGACACCTACCAGGCCGCCAACCACCAGACGCTGCGGTTCGCCGGGACGTACGAGGGCGACCACGCGGAGCTGGAGACCTGCACGAACAACAACAACATGTGCGACAAGGTCACCGATCCCATGCGGTTCTTCCTGTCGGCGCTGCAGACCCGCCCGGCCACCGAGGCCCGCGAGTACATGATGGACACCAACTCGTGGACCTACCAGATCATGTCCAAGGAGATGATCCGCGAGGGCAAGATCGAGGCCGCCTCGGACACGACCCCCGCCACGCCGGAGGTGAGCGACCAGCGCAACTACCTGTACGCGGTGGTCAAGAAGACGACCGACCGGCCCAACACCGGCTCGTCCTGGGTCGGCGTCTCGCTCGGCGCCCGCCTCAAGAGCGGCGCCACCGTCTACCTGTCGAACCACGTGGACCCGACCTGGTCCATCCAGCGGGACGACCCGGCCGCGACCACGATTGAGCTGCCGCCCGGCACGACGGCCGACGACATCCAGGAGATCACCGCCAACCGCGTCGTGGTCGGCACCGACAACGGTGCCGTCGTGCACGTCACGGGCATCAAGCGCGGCTTCTTCCTGGGTCAGGACTACCTTCCGCAGCAGTCCTTCCTCACCTGGAGCGGCGACGTCACCGTCGACGCCACCACCCCCTCCGCGGTGATCTGGCGCCGCTGAGCCCCCGGGGCGGCGGCAGGCGTCCGGCCGGGGCCTCAGCCGGCCGGACGCCTGCCGAGCTCGTCGGACCAGCCCATGTCCTCCAGCGCCACCCGCAGCAGGAGCTTGCCCTTCTCGGCCAGCTCGTACTGCAGCAGCTCCGCCGACTGCTCGTCCACGACCAGCCGCACCGTGAGCTCGCGCGCCGTCGGCGTCGAGAGGGCGACCCCTGTACGCCCCAGCGCGTCCGAGGTCTTGCCCTCCAGCGTCACGGACGGCTGGTCGGCCAGCACGCGGAACAGGGCCGAGCGGGTGCCCGGCTTGAGCGGCGCCGTCATCAGGTCCACGGCGGTCTGCCAGAGGTAGCCGCTCTTGCCGAGGTCCGCGCTGTTCGGGCTGCGCTTCCAGAGGTCGTCCAGGCGGCGGCGCAACGCGTCCTCGCCGGTGGGCAGGTCCGCGAGGTTGCGCAGGTTCAGGCTCGGATTGTCGATCGACAGGATCCGCTCGGTGGCGTCGTCGTAGGTCTTGGGCTTCTTCTCGGCCAGCTCGGGGGAGCCGGCCGCCCGCCAGTCGGCCTCGTCCTGCGGGGAGCCGAAGGTGACCTCGACGTCCTGGTTGCTCACGCTGCGGCCGGTCTCGCCCGCCTGCATCGGCCGCCAGGTCTCACGGGTGTCGGCGGAGAAGGCCGCGTACGGCAGCTCGGCGACCCCGTTGGTCTTCAGCTCCACGACCTTCCGGTCGAACTCCTTCTTCGCGGCGGCCAGCCGCTCCGGGGCGCCCTTGAGCCCCGCCTCCTGGTCCTTCTGCGCCTTGAGCAGGGCCTTGAGCTTGGCCTCGTAGTCGCCCGGCACGTTGTGCACCTTCGCGAACGTGCGCTCCCGGAGATACCAGTAGCGGCCGGAGTCGGCGGGCTCGCGCTGCGCCGTCGAGGCCGCCGCGAGCAGGAAGGATCGGGCGGTCAGCGGCTTGGCCGAGACCGCCGGCTGTATCGGCGTCTTCGGGGCCTCGCCGGAGGCCACGACCACGGTGGCGGCCGCGAGCCCGGCCGCCGCCGTGCTCGCCACCAGCAGGAACGGCCGCCGCGAGCGCCGCCTGACGCGCGGCGTGGCGAAGGCGCGGGCCAGGTCGGCCGAGCGGCGCCGCCGGTACCCGTCCTCGGCCAGCTCGTCCAGCCCGTCGGGCTTGAGCTCGGCGAAGAGTCGGTCGGTCATCAGGGTCCTCCAAGGGTGTGATCAGGAGTCGAGGCTGCGCGCCGGCCTGGCGCCGCCCAGGCGCAGGGCCTGGACGAGGCGCTTGCGCGCACGGTGGAGCCGGACGTTGTACGTGCGGACCGAGCAGCCCACGACGGAGGCCGCCTGCTCGGGCGGCAGGCCGTACCAGGTGGCGAAGATCATGGCCTCCACGTCGTGCTCCGGCAGGGCCGACAGCGCGGCCAGCGCGGTCTCCCTGTCGATGACGTGCTCGGCCACGTCCCAGGCCACCTGGTCGCGCGGGGTCGTCAGGGCCGCGATCCGGTCGACCAGGGCCTGCCGCCGGTGGCGCGAGTCGCGCTGCTTGGCCAGCAGGTTGCGCGCCACCCCGAGCAGCCACGGCAGCGGCGGCTCGGGCAGGTCGTCGAGCCGCCGCCACGCCACCAGGAACGTCTCGCTGGAGACGTCCTCGGCCAGGTCACGCTCGGCCCGCAGCAGGGCGTAGCCCAGGACGCTGCGATAGTGCCGGTCGTAGAGGTCGGTGAATCGTTCCTCGGGATCATCCACACCCAGTAGTCCCTCCGAACGCCCCTGGATTACCTCGCCCGGCCGAATTGTTCGGCTCCGTGGCTCACCCGCATGAAAGGCGGGCCGGGCCGGCCGCCATGGACTGGTCGCCCGTCGTGTTGCCCTTGCCGGTGTCCGTGATCTCCACCATGACCTGGCCGCCGGCGATGACGACGGGGACCGGGGCGGGAGCCCAGGTCCCCTGCCGCATGTGCTGGTCGAGGGTGAACTCGGCGACGGTGCGAGCGTCGTCGCCGAACCCGTCCTTGACGGTGTACCAGACCCGCTGGCCGGCGAGGGGGGATTTGGGCACGTAGACGGCCACGAAGCATTGGTGCTGGCCGCGCAGGCCGGTGGTGAACCGCCACTGGAAGGTGTTCTGCCTGGCGGTCCGGGGGTCGTACGTCAGCTCCGAGAACAGGAAACCGGCCCCGCAGCCCGCGCCCGTCCAGCCGCCGGAGCCGGCGTCCTTCCAGCCGTCCTTGCCCGGTATGCCGTCGATCCTGACGCCGCGGGTGGCGTCGCGCGGGCAGCTGGGTCCGGCGACCGCCGTGAAGGCCAGGTCGGGCGGGGCGGCACTGGCCTGCGGCGACCCGAGGGCCGACATGCGGATCTTGGGGAGCGTGCCGGCCGAGACCAGGCCGATCAGCGCGAGCGCCACGAGGATCAGCCAGAGCAGCGCCATGCGGCGGCGCGGGCGGAGCGGCGGCTGCGCCGTCGTGGTGTCCAGCCCCGCTCTGGTCGCGTACCAGGTCCGGGTCCATTCGTCCTGATCGCCGCCGCACGCGCCGACGTACGCCTGCGTGACCGCCAGGCTCGGCAGCCGGTCTCCCGCCGCGGCCGCGGACAGCGCGGAGGCCGAGTAGCCCGCCCTGCGCTCCATCGCCCGGTAACTCGGATTGCCCGCCGCCCCCCGGAGGTCGCGCAACCCTTGGGCGAAGTCCCGGAGCGGGCCGGGCGGCACCGGCCGCTCCCGCCGCCCACGTGTCGTGGTGTGGTCCTCTGTCATCGTGCCCCCTGCCGTGAAGTGTCGCCCCCTATTCGTGGGCACACGGCCGGCGGACTGCACGTCCGGCCAACGGTGTCAAGAGCAGGCGCCCGGCGGGAGCGCGTCCGCTCCCGCCGGGCGCCCGGCCCGTCCGCCGATCAGCTCACCCTGACCTTTCCGAGGATGTCGACGATCTGCTCGCCGCAGGTGTTCACGTAGCGGACGATCACGATGTAGCGGACGCCCCTGGTCAGGAAGGAGGTGGCGTATCGGGTGCGGTCCTCCAGGACGGTGTTCTTGGCCACCGTGGGCTGCCGGGTCAGGAGCTGGTCGCCCGACTCGGACAGGAAGGCGTACTCGGCGGTGCTGCTCTTCGCGAGCTTGTCGCCGAAGGGCGCCAGGTAGGCGTTGCCGGGGATGACGAGCGTCTTGCCGAGGTTGTCGCCGCCGATGTAGAACCTCGGGGTGAACTTGCCCGAGCGGGCCGTCGTCCCGTACAGCCGGACGTAGGCGGGGACGCGGCAGGTCTGCGGCTGCAGGATCGGCCGCAACCCCGTCACCTGGCGGCCGTAGCCGTCTTTCTGGCGCCGCGAGTCCTGGCGGCTGCGCGGGCTCTGGCGCCCGTACGAGCCCTGCCCGTACGAACCCTGCTGCCCGTACGAGCCCTGCCCGTATGAGTCCTGCTGCCCGTACGAGCCGTTCTGGCCGTATGGGCCGTTTTGGCCGTACGAACCTTGCCGACCCTGGGGGGCCTGCTGCGCCGGCTGGCCCTGCGCGCCCCGCTGCGACGGGGACGGCGTCGCAGAGCCCTGGGACGGACGCTGTTGCTGAGGGCTCCCCGGCCGGCCGACGATGAACCTGTCGATGGCGGCGTTCGCGCCTCTCTCCAGGACCCGCTCCAGCCAGGCGGGCAGCTTGGCACCCCCCGTGGGTTGCGGGACGGTCTTCGGCGTGGCCGGACCGGATTGCCCCGGGTTGGTGCCGCCGGTGGAAGGTGTCTGCTGGGACCCGCTCTGACCGCCATCGGTGCTGTCGGGCTCCTCCAGGGCGAAGGCGCCGGTGTCGTTGCCGGAGCCGAGGTTGGGCCCGGACCCGGTGTTCCCGACGCCGGGGAAGCCGGGGAAGTCGGGAAGGTTGAGGCCGCCGCCCAAACCGTCCGAGGGCAGGAATCCGGTGCCGGGGTCGAACCCTATGTCGGCGCTGGCCGCGTCGGCGGTCAACCCGCTCGCGACGACCGCGCCGCTCACGGCCAGCACGACCGCCGCACGGCGCAGCCTCGAAGGTGATCTCACGTCGTTCTCCTCTCGAGTGCTGGACGTCTTCCAGCGATCCCTGACTACGGCGCCCGTCGTTGACCAGCCAGGCGGTGACGTTGTCCAGTGGCCCGAGCCGTTGATCGGCGACGCCGGTCAACGTGGGGGAGGAGATCCCGCCGGCCCGACTAGGCCGGGCCGCTCGCGCGCACGGCGGCGGGGCCGTGGCCGTACCAGCGGCGGATGGCCCGCCGCAGCGCCCGCGAGTCGGTGAAGCCGACCCGCGCGGCGATGGAATCCACGCTGAGCGTGGTCTCCCGCAGCAGGCGGTCCACCCGCCGCTGGCGGAGCTTCTCCAGCTCCTCCCGCCAGCCGGTGCCCTCGTCGCGCAGGCGGCGCTGGAGGGTCCGGGGGCTCATGGCCAGCCGCTGGGCCACCTGGTCGAGGCCCGGCGGGCCGCCGGCGACGGCGGACTCGAGAACGGCGTGGAACCGGTCGAGCCAGCCCAGCACCGGCCGGGCGGCCACGGTGGCCAGCCGCGCGTGGTCGTCCAGGATCGCGGCGAGCGCGGGGTCGGCCCGCGGCAGCGGCGCGTCGGCGTCGGACCGGGCGAACGTGATCGACGGCTCGTCGGCCTCGTACTCGACGCGCCCGGCGCCGAACAACTCGGCCACCCGCCTGGGCGCGGCGGGCGAGCGGTGCGGCAGTTGTACGCGTACCGGAATGAGCCGCCGGCCGGCTCCCGAGCTCGCCATGACAAGCATCATGTACGTCGCGAACTCCGCGATCAGCGGATATTCCGGGTGCTCGCGGTAGGGGCCCTGCCAGCTGACCGTCAGCCCGTCGTCTTCGCGCGTGACGGCGAGCCGGTCGGAGGGGTCGGCGATGGCCGTGAGGCGGCGGGAGGCCACCTGGAACGCGTCGTCGAGCGTGCCGGAGACGGCGAACAGGTAGTCCCACACGCCCAGCCCGCCCGGCCGCCACAGCCCCATGACCCGGTCGCTGCCCCCGGCCTCCCACGCCGGACCGGAGACCAGCTCCCAGACCCGCAGGATGGTGGCGGTGGGGATGCGGATCCCGTCCTCGTCCAGCACGGTGAGGCCGGGCACGCCGGCGAGGCGCGACCCGTCCAGCCCCGCCTCGATGCCCGCCCGGAGCAGCAGGCGGGTCAGATGGGGCGAGACGGTGCCCACTGCTCCGTCTCGCATCGCGTCGTCCACCATGAACGGCCTACCTCCCAGGAGCTTGCATCATAAGTGTCGTCTTCGGCCCACCCCGTGACGTCTTCGGCCCTCCTGCCGGATACCTCGGAATTTCTACCTTCATGGACAGGCGGCCCCCCTTCACGGGCCCTTTCCGAGAGGTACGCGATGGAGAACACGCTGTACGACTACAGCCCGATCGTCGAGCGCGAACCGATCCGCTGGCCGGGCGGTGCCCGCGTCGCCTTCTACGTCGGTCTGAACGTCGAGCACTTCACCGTTGACCGCCCCTCCACCAGCATCAACGAGGCGACCGCGGCGCTCGTGCCGGACCCGCTGAACTACGGCTGGCGCGACTACGGGCCGCGGGTGGCGATCTGGCGCGTGATGGACGTCCTCGACCGGCACGGGATCCGGGCGAGCGTGCTGCTCAACGCCGACGTGTGCGAGCAGTACCCCCAGATAGTCGAGGCGGGCAACGCCCGCGACTGGGCGTGGCTCGCCCACGGCAAGAACAACTCCACGCTCCAGGCCGACGTCGCCGACGAGCGCGCGTACCTGACCGAGGTGGCCGAGACCATCAGGAAGGCCACGGGGCGACAGCCGCGTGGCTGGCTGGGCCCCGCGCTCACCGAGACGTTCCAGACGCCGTCCCTGCTGGCCGAGCTGGGCCTGAGCTACGTGCTCGACTGGACCAACGACGACCAGCCGTACCGGCTGAACGTCCCGGGGATGTTGAGCGTGCCGTACTCGCTCGAACTCAACGACCTGGGCATCTTCACGATGCACGGCAGGAGCGGCGGCGACTTCGTGCAGCTGGTCAAGGACCAGTTCGACCAGCTCTACGCCGAGTCCGCCGAGAGCGGGCGGGTGATGGCGCTGGCGTTGCATCCGTTCGTCATCGGGCAGGCGTTCCGGGCGAAGTACCTGGACCAGGCGCTGGAGTACATCGCCGGCCACGACGGCGTGTGGCTGACGACCAGCGACGAGATCGCCGAGCACTACGCGGGCGCCGTCGCCTGACGACTCCCGAGGGGGCGGCCGTAGGGTGATCCGCGTGAGAAGACATATCGCGTTCGAGCGCCTGCACAACTTCCGTGACCTCGGCGGCTACCGGGCCGCCGACGGGAGCGTGGTGCGGTGGGGACGGTTGTTCAGGTCCGATTCGCTGGCCAAGCTGCGCGGCGAGGACTGGGACCGGTTCCTGGCGCTGGGCGTTCGCACGGTGATCGACCTGCGGTATCCCTGGGAGATCGAGGCCAAGGGGCGGGTGCCGCACCACGACGAGGTGGCCTATCACAACCTCAGCATCGAGCACCGGCCCTACGACCAGGCGGAGATCGATCCGGACGCCGACCCGTGGCGCTTCCTGGCCGACCGCTACGCTGAGGTCGCCCTCGACGGGGTCGCGGAGCTGCGGCAGACCCTGGAGGTCATCGCCTCGGCGGAGGAGCCGCTGGTGTTCCACTGCGCCTCCGGCAAGGACCGCACCGGGCTGGTGGCCGCGCTCGTGCTGTCCCTGCTGGGGGTGCCGGAGGACGACATCGTGCGGGACTTCGCGCTGACCGAGCTGGCCACCGACCGGCTGATCGCCGACTGGCGGGCCGCCAACCCGGGCCGCGAACCGAAGTGGCCCGGGTACGGGCGAGCCCCCGCCGAGATCATGCGGCTCTTCCTGGCCGACCTGACGGCGGCGCACGGATCCGTACGGCGCTATGTCACGGACCGGCTCGGCGTGGACGAGAAGGTGATCTCGGAACTCCGCGACCGTTACCTCCAGGACGAGCGCGTGCCCGGCCATGCCGGTGCCCGGCGATAGGAGGCGACCTCCGCCGTACGGCATCTCCAGCCCCTGAGCTCCCCGGCTCGCTGGTGCGGCTAGCCGGCCCTGCGGGTGTAGACGACGCGGTCCACCAGCCGTTCGGACTGGCCGGGAGGCGTGAAGTACAGGTCGAAGGTGTGCTTTTCGTTCGACCTGATGGTGATCACGGTACGCATCGGGATGGTCTTGCCGACGTACTCGGGGCCGAGCACGCCGGGGTCGGTGAACGTGCCGGGCAGCGACAGCCTGTTGGTGCGCTTGGCGAGCGCGGGCCCGCGGTAGGTCATCGCGGTGGGGGTGACGCTGTCGAAGGTCGTCCACTCGTAGCGCCGGTCGATGGTGGAGAAGCCGAGGACGCCCAGGCGGTAGTAGGGGTTGCCGCCCAGGGTCCCCTCGGTCCTCTCCTCCAGGAAGCGCCCGCCGGTCTTGGCGATCCACCGGGTCGTGACCGTGATGTCGCGGGAGACGAGCGGCTTGCCGCCACCGCCGAGGAGGTAGTTGTACTTGACGGCCTTCCACGTGCCGACCAGCGGGTCGAGCCGGCGGTGGAAGGGGCCGGGCGCGAGGGCGTCGGCGGGCGCGCTGCGGACCTGGGCGGTCCGTGCGGTGATCGGCGCCGCGGCGGACGCGCTCGGCGCGCCGGTCAGGATCAGTACGGCCGCGGTCGAGACCACGGCCGCGGACAGTCTGTTCGGCATGATGTCTCCGAAAGTGCTCACAGGGCTCGGACGAGCCCGACGGCCAGGGTGATCAGTGCGGCGGCGATGAGCAGCGCCCCGGCCCGCGTGAGCGCGGTGCCGTACGAGCGGCGGCCCTCCGCGCCGACGGCGAGGTGCAGGAAGAAGCCGCCCGACTGCGCGAGCACCCCCGCCAGCAGGCCACCGCCGGACAGCCACGCGAGCCACGCGGGGAACCCGGCACGGGGCAGGTAGAGGAAGTAGACGAGGGACAGCACCAGGAGCACGCCGGCGTGCGCGTGACCGGCGCGGAAGAACCGTTCGCGGAACTCCCCGAGCCTGCCCCGGTCCGCCGTGATGAGGCGGAGCAGCGCGTGCCCCCCGAACTCCACCGTGACCACCGAGACCACGGCGACGATCGGCAGGATCTCGGCGGCTCCGCTCGTGCCCTGTCCCATGTGATGCTCCTCGACTCGATCCAGACGCCGACACAGACGCAGAGGGATCGTGACATCGGGGGCATGAGCGCTGACAGTGTCGCTGTACTCGGCCGGGTATGCATTTTGCACGGCCGCCCGAGAGGCGAGTCGTCCGTCCAAGTAGCGTTCGAGGCGGAGAAACCATACGAAGTCGCCCACCGTTCACCCACGCCATCCGGAGCTCCGCGTGCCTCTGCGTCCGACAGCCCTTGCCCTCCGCACCGACGCGTGCCTGATCGGGGGGCGATGGGCATGACCGCCGCACCCGACCTGTCCGGCGGCGTCTCCGGCGCCGCCGCCCTGGAACCTCTGCTGCGTACGGTGCTGGCCGCCCTCTCGGAAGGCGCGGCACGGCGCGGCGGGCCGATCCCCGCCGGCACGCCCGGCGAGCTCTTCGCGGGAGTCGCCCAGGGCCTGGCCGAGCCGGGCGGTGCCGCCCTGCGGCGGTTGACCGAGCTGGTGGCCGCGGGCAGCGCCGACCCGGCCGACCCGGCCTGCGCCGCGCACCTGCACGGCCCGCCGCTCGCCGTCGCCGTGGCCGCCGACCTGGCGATCTCCGCGCTGAACCCGTCGCAGGACTCCTGGGACCAGGCCCCCGCGTCCACCGCCCTGGAGACCCTCCTGCTGGGTGAGCTGGCCGGGATGGTGGGCTACCCCGACTCGGCCGCGGGCGTGCTCACCTCCGGCGGCACCGAGTCCAACTTCATGGGCCTGATGCTGGCCAGGGACCGCGTGCTCGGCCAGGCGACCGGGCAGCGGATCGAGCGGAGCGGGCTGCCGGCGAACGCGCCGCAGGCGCGGATCTTCGCCTCCGCCGCCGCCCACTTCTCGGTACGGCGTGCCGCGGCCCTGCTGGGCCTGGGCGAGGACGCGGTCGTGACCGTGCCCGTGGACCGCGAGCTGCGGATGAAGCCGGAGGGGCTGGCCGCCGCGCTGCGGGAGTGCGTGCGGCGGGGCGAGCTGCCGATGGCCGTGGTCGCCACGGCCGGCACCACCGACACGGGCGCGATCGACCCGCTGGGGGACTGCGCGGCCCTGGCCGCCGAGCACGGGGCCTGGCTGCACGTGGACGCCGCCTACGGCGGTGGCGCCCTGCTGTCCGACCGGCTGGCCCCGCTGCTGGCGGGTGTCGAGCGGGCCGACTCGGTGTCCCTGGACTGGCACAAGCTGGGCTGGCAGCCCATCGCGGCGGGCGTCTTCCTGGTACGGCGGGCCGAGACGTACGAGTCGCTGGAGCGGCGCGCGGTCTACCTCAACCCGGCCGACGACGAGGAGGCCGGCTACACCAGCCTGCTCGGGCACTCGCTGCGCACCACCCGCCGCCCCGACGGCTTCAAGATCGCCGTCACGCTGGCGACCTTCGGCAGGGACGGCCTGGGCCGCCTCGTGGACGCCTGCCACGACCTGGCACGGGCCGGAGCGGCGGCCGTTCGCGCCCATCCCCGGCTGGAACTGCACGCCGACCCGGTGCTGACGGCGTTCCTCTTCCGGTATCTCCCCGCGGACCCCGCCCTGGCGGACCGGGTGAACGCCGGGCTGCGCCGCCGCCTGCTCCGCGAGGGCCGCGCCGTCGTCGGCCGTACCGAGCTCCCGGGAGAGGGGCCGGGCCGGGTGCGGCTCAAGCTCACCCTGCTCAACCCGCACACGACCGCCGCCGAGGTGGAGCGGCTCGTCAGCCTGGTCGCCGCCGCGGGCGAGGCCGAGGAGGAGACGCCCTGAAACGGGACCTCTAAGCTGAGTGATCGTGACGACGGAACGATGGGCGCTGGGCGGTGATCTGAGCGTCGCGAGGATCGGCTACGGCGCGATGAAGCTGACCGGCTGGCCGAGGGGCGAGCGGCCCGCCCGGGAGACCGCCCCCTCACCGGCCCACCTGGAGGAGAACATCGCCGCCGACGAGCTGAGACTGACCCCCGAAGACCTCTCGGACCTCGGATAGCGGCGGCGGTGCGGTCGGCACATGAGTAGGGATGGCGTGCTCCGGGTTCTCATCGCGGAGGACATGCTGCTCCTGCGCGAGGCGCTGGTGGAGCTGCTGCGCCTCCACGAGGGCATCGACGTGGTGGCCCAGGTGGCAAGCGGGCTGGAGATCGTGGCGGCGGCGGAGCGGCACCGGCCGGACGTCGCGGTGATCGACATCGACCTGCCGGGGATGGACGGCATCACGGCCGCCGCCGAGCTGAACCGGCGGCTGCCCGGCTGCCGGGTGCTGATCCTGACCGCGCTGAGCAAGCCGGGCGAGCTGCGCCGTGCCCTCGACGCGAGGGTCGCCGGGTTCGTCCCCAAGGACATCAGGCCCGCCGACTTCGTCGCCGCCATCCGCACGGTCGCCGCCGGAGGCGAGGTGGTGGACCCGGCCCTGGCCATGACCGCGTTGCGGGCGCCGGAGAGCCCGCTCACCCAGCGGGAGACGGAGGTGCTGCGGATGTCGGCGACCGGCGCCCAGCCGCTGGAGATCGCCGAACGGCTCTTCCTCACGTACGGCACGGTCCGCAACTACCTGACCTCGGCGGTCGCCAAACTGGGCGCCCGCAACCGGATCGACGCCATCCGCATCGCCTCCGAGGCCGGCTGGCTCTGACCGGGACGCCGCGGCCTCAGGCGTAGTCCTTGAGCGGCACCACGTCCTCGGCCACCTCCACCGGGGGCTCGGTCGGCGGCTGCAGGAACCAGCGGGCCGCGGCCCGGCCGTGCAGCTGGTTGCGCTCGACGTAGTCACGCAGCCCCCGCTCGTACGCGGCGAAGGCGCTGGCGTGGTCCGGGGCCTCCGCCAGCTCGCCGGCCAGCACGTACGCGCCGATCAGCGCCTGCGAGGTGCCGCGGCCGGAGGTGGGCGCGGCGCAGTAGGCGGCGTCGCCCACCAGCGCCACCCGCCCGGCCGACCACGAGTCCATCAGGACCTGGCCGGAGGAGTCGAAGAAGAACTCCTCGGCCTCGCTCATGGCCTCCAGCAGCCGGGGCACCTCCCAGCCCGCGCCGGCGAAGTGCTCGGCCACCAGCTTCTCCTGCTGCCGGCGGTCGCGCCGGTCGTAGTCCAGGTGCTCGGCCGCGAACGACAGGCCGACGCGCAGCTCGCTGTTGCCGCGGGCGGCGAAGGCCAGCGCGTTGCGGCCGGCGGTGTTGTGCATCAGGCCCGCGCGGTCGAGGCCGAGCAGGTTGGGGGCGGTGAACAGCGCGCCGTAGATGCCCAGGTGGCGGACGTATCGGGACTCGGGGCCGAATGCGAGCCGGCGCACGGTCGAGTGCATCCCGTCCGCGCCGATCACCAGGTCGAACGTGCGGGACCCGGCCCGCTCGAAGGTCACGTGGACGCCGGAGCCGTCCTGGTCGATCCCCGTGATCGTGTCGTCGAACAGGTACTCGGTGGTGTCGCGGGTGGCCTCGTACAGGATGGCCGTCACGTCGGACTTGAGCACCTCCAGGTCGCCGGAGATGGCGGTGGCGGGCAGCTCGGCCAGGGTCGCGCCGGCGTCGTCGACCAGCGTCATCGCGGTCATCCCCGTCTCGTGCCGGCGCATCTCCGCCAGCAGGCCCATCCGCTCCAGCACCGTCAGCGCGCTGCCGCGGAAGTCGATGGCCGCGCCGCCGCCGCGGACGGCGGGGGCGCGCTCCACGATCGTGGGCGCGTGGCCGTGCCGGTGCAGCCAGTAGGCCAGGGCGGGGCCGGCGACGCTGCCGCCGGAGATCAGGATCCGCATGGGGGTTCCCTTCTCGGTTGGTGTGGGGCAACCGTACGCCGGGTTTGCGCAAATGCGCAAGACGAATGTCTGATGCGCCCGTGCTAGGCTGCCCGCCATGGGAAACCGTGAGGACCTGCTGGCCGGGGCCCGGCGCTGCCTGGAGGAGAAGGGCTGGGCGCGCACGACCGTCCGCGACATCTCGGCGGCGGCCGGCGTCAGCATGGCCGCGATCGGCTACCACTTCGGCTCGCGCGAGGCGCTGCTCAACGCGGCACTGGTGGAGGCCATGAGGGAGTGGGGCGACCAGATCGGCGCCGCCATGGCGGCGGTCGACGAGGAGGCCGCGCCCGGCGAGCGCTTCGAGGCGCTCTGGGAGCGGCTCATCGCGTCGATCGGCGAGCACCGCACGCTGTGGCTGGCCAACCTGGAGGCCATGGTGCAGGCCGAGCACTCGCCGGAGCTGCGTGACGAGCTCGTGGCCGGGCAGCGCGAGGGCCGCCGCGGCATGGCCGCGCACCTGATGGACGGCGAGGAGGCGGACCTCGCCGAACGCGAGGTGCGCACCGTGGGCTCGGTGCACCTCGCGCTGCTGCTTGGCGTCATGGCGCAGTGGCTCAACGACCCCGACCAGGCTCCGACCGGGGCGGAGGTCCTGGCCGGGCTGCGCGCCCTGACCTCCCGGCTGGAGTGACGGCCGGGCGGAAGTTCGTCAACCGTTCAGCTCCGCGCAGTCGGCCGGATCCCCGGCAGGCGCCATCATGCCTCTGTGTACCGCATCCCGGTGGCCGTCGTGCTGGCGGCGCTCACGGTGGCCATCACTCCGGCCGCGACCCCGGCCACCGCCGTGGCCGCCACCCCGGCCACGCAGGTCGAGGCCGCCTCCGGCTGGCAGGTCAGCTTCCGCGGCGGGGCCCGCACGCACCTCGCGGATCTCGCCGCCACCGGACCGGCCGACGCCTGGGCCGCGGGCCGGCGCGAGACGAAGCAGCGCGATCCGCGGACCGGCTCGCCCGTCATGGCCCCCCTGATCAGGCACTGGAACGGCAGGGGATGGACGGAGTTCGCGAGCCCGGGCGGCCCCCTGCGGGAGATCTCCCTGATCGAGGCGTCCTCTCCGGCCAACGTGTGGATCGCGGGCGCCGGCGCCGACCGCTCGGTGCTGTCCCGCTGGGACGGCAGGCGCTGGCGGCTCATGGGGTCGGGACGGACCACGATCACCGATCTGGACGTCTCGGACGGCGAGCGCACCTGGATCGTGGGCCGCGACGACCGGACGAGGGGAGCGTTCTTCAAGCGCTACCACCGCGGCCGCTGGACGAGCCTGCCCGCCCCCGCGTCCCTGAGGGAGGTCAGCGTCCGCACGCCTGAGGACATCTGGGGCTGGGGCCCGTCCGCCGTCATGCGCTGGGACGGCAGGTCATGGCAGCCGGTGGCGCTGCCCGCCGTCGCGGTGCCCGCGGCGGCCGAACCCGCGTTCGGACCGGTACGGGTCCGCTACGACGCGGTGCTCGCCGCCGCGAACGGGGAGGTCTGGATCGCCGCCGGGTTCCAGCAGGGCGACTGGACCCAGCCCGGGGCCGTCCTGCTGCACCGGCGCGGCGGGACGTGGGAGCAGCTCCGGCTGCCCGGCGACCGCGTCACGACCCTGTCCGGCGACGGCTCGGGCGGCGTCTACGCGGCGACGACCCGGGAGTCGATCACCGCGACCCCGGACGGCCAGGACCCCTACGCCTACACCACCCTGTCCGTCGACGCGCTCCGGTACGCCGGCGGCGTGCTGACCCGGCAGAGCGTCACTCCGCCGGCGACCGGTTTCGAATGGGCGGACCTCGTCGCCGTGCCGCGTACCGGCTGGGCGCTGGCCGCGGGCTTCGCCTGGAAACCTCCTCAGGGAGACGTGATCTTCCGCAACTCCTAGCGCCGCAGGTCCAGCCGTACCCGGGCCAGCCAGGACCCCCAGCCGTTCTCCGGGCGGCTGTCACCGATGCGCAGGTAGAACGTGCGGGCCTCGCCCCGCAGCTCGTCGAGGTCGAGCGTGCGCGGCGAGCGGTTGGACAGGTCGCGCACGTCGGCGCTCTCCTGCAGCACGGTCCGCCAGGTCCGGTTGTCGGCCGAGACCTGCACCAGGAACTGGTTGCCGATGTCCAGCGTCACCGAGCCCCCGGTCACCTGGGCCGGCAGCTCGAACCGGTACGTGGCGTGGCTGTCGCCGTCGGTGAACCGGGCGCGCCCGTCGAACACCTCGCCGTCGAGCTGCGACCCGTCGGCCTCCAGCAGCCAGGGCTCCTCGGCGGCCGTACCGGGCGTGAACTCCACGGTGTCGCCGATCACCGTGACCGCCGCCTGCTCGACGGCCGGCCCCTGGTCGGAGGTCGCGGCGAGCCGGATCGGGTGGCTGCCGGGACCCGCCGTCGCCGGCACCGTGACCTGGAACGTCACGGTCTGGGACGCGCCCGGCGCGACGGGGCCGAAGGCCACCGGCCCCGAAGGCTGGACGGTCCAGCCGGAAGGGGCGGTCGCGGTCAGCCGTCCGGTGGCGGGCCGGTCGGCGTGGTCGGACACGGTCACCGGGAGCGGCACGGTCTCGCCGGGTGCGGCGAAGACCCCGTCGGCCTCGATGACCAGCGGTGACGTGGCGGGCGGCGCGGGGGCGAGCAGCTCGATCTCCGCGAGCGAGGCGCCGCCGGTGAACCTGATCCGGTAGTGGGCGTACGCGCCAGGATGCGCGATCCTGAACGGGCGGGTCTGGAGCCGCCACTGGAAGCTCTCGCCGGCCCGTTCGTCGAGCACCTTCCACGAGCCGCCGTCGGCGGAGCCCTCCAGGACCCATCCGGACGGATCCTCGGACGGCTGGCCGGCGCCGGAGGTGAGCGTGTAGTAGCGCGCCGTCCGGTCGCCGTCGAAGGAGTACCGGACCCATTCGGGCAGCGTCGCCCGGGTGGCCGAGTCGTCGTCGAACAGCGCGCTCACGTCGGCGTCGCCGGCCGCCGAGGCCGTGCCGCGCCCCGGCCCCGTGACGTCGTGCAGCGGGGCGGGGATCCGGTCGTCGTCGGTGATCGAGGGCGGGGCCGCGTTCTTGCCGGTGCCCCAGCGCGACGGCTTCGGCCCCATCTCGAACACCAGCTCGCCGCCCTTGGCGATCAGGTCGTGCGGCAGGTACGTCTTGTCGTACGCCCTGCCGTTGACCTTCAGCCCCTGCACGTAGACGTTGCGCGGGCTGTTGCCGGGCGCCTTGATGACCAGCTTCCCGCCGCCCTCCAGCCGCACCGTCGCCTTCTCGAACAGCGGCGAGCCGATCGCGTAGTAGGGGCTGCCCATCTGCAGCGGGTAGAAGCCCAGCGCGCCGAAGACCTGCCAGGCCGACATCTCCCCGTTGTCCTCGTCGCCGGGGTAGCCCTGGCCGATCTCGCTGCCCAGGTAGAGCCGCGAGAGCGCCTCGCGCACCTTGGCCTGGGTCTTCCACGGCTGCCCGGCGTAGTCGTACATGTAGGCGATGTGGTGCGAGGGCTGGTTGCTGTGCCCGTACTGGCCCATCCGGATGTCCCGGGCCTCGCGCATCTCGTGGATGATCCCCCCGTACGAGCCGGGGAACGTGGCCGTCTCCTGGGTGGCGAAGAACGCGTCCAGCTTGGCGGCCAGTTTGTCCGCGCCGCCGTACAGGTTGGCCAGGCCGCGGCCGTCCTGCGGGACGTGGAAGGCCATGTTCCAGCCGTCGGTCTCGGTGTAGTCGAAGCCCCAGGTACGCGGGTCGTACGCGCTCGGCTTGAGCCGGAAGGAGCCGTCGGCGTTCCTGCCCTGGAAGAAGCGCACCGCCGGGTCGAACAGGTGCACGTAGTTAAGGGCTCGATTCCGGAAATATTCGGATTCTTCCAGGTAGCGGGCGCGCTGCGCCCCCGTCGACCGCTCGGCCAGCGCCTTGGCCATGTTCGCGATCCCGAAGTCGTTGATGTACCCGTCCATCGCCCACGACATGGCCTCGCCCGTCGACTGGACACTCGTGTACCCGAGGAAGACGGAGGTGGACAGGCCCTTGCGGCCCACGTTGCGGGTGGGCGGGGCGACGGTGGCGTTCTTGACCGCGGCCTGGTAGGCGGCCACGGCGTCGAAGCCCGTCACCCCCTTCAGGTACGCGTCCGCGAAGGCGACGTCGGAGCTGGTGCCGACCATCAGATCGGCGTACCCGGGCGAGGACCACCGGGAGATCCAGCCGCCGTCCAGGTACTGCCGCACGAACCCGTCGGCCATCTCCCCGGCCGCCTTCGGCGTGAGCAGCGCGTACGCGGGCCAGGTGGTCCGGTAGGTGTCCCAGAAGCCGTTGTTGACGTACACCTTCCCGTCGGCCACCGGCGCCCCGGTCTGGGTGGGCGTGCTGGGCGGGGTGCCGGTCGCCGACTGCACGGCGTGCTTGTAGACCGGCGCGGCGGCGGTGCCGGTGTTCTCGAAGCCGGAGTTGGGATACAGGAACAGCCGGTACAGGTTGGAGTACAGCGTGACCAGCTGGTCGCGGCTCGCGCCCTCGACCTCGATGACGCCCAGCTTGGCGTCCCACGCCCGCCGCGCCCGCTCGCTGACCGTCTCCAGCGTGTCCGCGGCGGCGATCTCCAGCTCCAGGTTGCGCCTGGCCTGGTCGACGCTGATCAGCGAGGACGCGATGCGCATGGTGACGTTCCGGGCCGTCCCCGCGTCGAAGGACAGGTAGCCGAGCACGTTGTCGCGGCCCTGGCCGGTCAGCTTGCCGCCGCCGGTGACCGGGCGGTCGAAGACGGCGTAGTAGAACATCCGGGTGGCCCCGGTGGACAGGTCGCTGCGCACGTCGGAGTAGCCGGTCACCACGCCACCGGCCGGGTCCAGGGTCAGGCCGCCGCCGTTGCCGACGTTGTCGAAGATCAGCTTGGCCTCGGAGCCGGGGAAGGTGAAGCGGGCCAGCGCCGCGTGGTCCGCCGGGGCGATCTCGGTCTTGAGCCCGTTGTCGAAGGTGACCGCGTACAGGTGCGGCTGGGCGATCTCCCGCTCGTGGCGGAAGGCGAGCGCGCGGGCGGTGCGGGACGGGTTCGGCACCCCTTCGGCCGCCGAGGGCATGAACTGGAACGTCTGCCGGTCACCCATCCACGGGCTGGGCTCGTGACTGGCCGCGAACGCCTGGATCTCGGGCAGGTTGGCGGCGTTGTTGTCCCGGTGGTACTCGTACAGCCAGCTCGTCGAGCCGGCGTCGGTCATCGGCGTCCAGAAGTTGAACCCGTGCGGCACCGCGGTGGCCGGGAAGTTGTTCCCGCGCGAGAAGCCGCCGGTGGAGTGCGTGCCCCGGGTGGTCGTCACGTACTGGGTGAAGCCCCGGTCGTCACGCGCCGGGCGGCCCTCGTACGGCTGCCGCCTCCGCTCCGAGACGATCTTGATGTCGTCCACCCACCCGCGGAACCCGGCGGGCCCCGCGGGGCTGTCGTAGGCCACCAGGATGCGGCTGATCCGCTTGCCCCTGGCCACCTGGCCGAGGTGGGCGAGCTTGTAGTTCCACTGGTCGGCGTACAGAGTCTTGGACTCGCCCTGCTCGCGCGGCGCCAGCCGGACGCCGTGCTGGTCGACGGCCTTCAGGTCGCTGAGGTACGTGCCGTCGCGGAAGGCCAGGTCCACCGAGACGTACGTGCTGGGGTAGCGCAGGTCGGCCGCGGTGAACTCGGGGAAGACCAGGTAGGACAGCTCAGTCGTGGCCGTGACCGGGATGTCCACCTCGAACACCTTGTTGGTGGAGTGTCCGCCGGTCGGCGAGGTGGTGCTGCCCGCGTACTGGAAGGCCCGCAGCCCGGAGAAGCCGGCGCGCGGCTTGGAGACGAACCCGCCGTTCGGCCCCGCGCCGATCTGGCTGCGCATGTCGCTGGGCGGCCTCGGGCCGCTCTGGCCGTCCGACAGCTCCCACTCGGCCAGCTGCAGGATCGAGCCGCTGCCGACGCGGGTCACGTTGAGCCGGTAGTGGGCGTAGGCGGTCGGGTTGGCGAAGCGGTATTCCTTGCGCTGGAAGCGCGCGGTGAACGTCTCGCCGGTCCGGGTGTCCAGGGTCGTCCAGCTCTGCCCGTCCTGCGAGCCCTGCAGCTGCCAGTCGCGCGGGTCGCGCTCGGGCGCGTCGTTGGCGGAGGTCAGCGCGTAGTGCACGACCGTGACCGGGGTGGACAGGTCGTACCGCGCCCAGCCGGTGCCGGCGAACAACAGCCACTTGGTGTTCGCGTCGCTGTCGGCCAGGTTCTCCTTCCCCTCGCCGCCGGAGGCGTTCTCGCCGCTGGCGCCGACCTGGGCGATCTTGTCCCAGATGCTGCCCTCGATGCCTCCGGGCAGGGTGCCGGTGACGTTCGCGGCCTTCTTGACGCCGCGGGCGTCGGTCTCGGTCGTGTCGGCCCACGTCGGCTGCGGGTCGCCGGGCTCGAAGGAGGAGGCGAAGGCCGCCCCCTCGGCGCGGGCCAGGGCCTGCCCGTCCCGCGCCGCCCGCTGCGTCTCCGCCGCCGGAGGAGCGGGCTCGGCGGTCTGCGGGCCGGGGGGAGGGCTGTAGGAGGGATTCGGGGTGGGAGTGCCCGAAGGGCCGGGATTGGGCACGGGATCAGGACCGGCCGAGCCGGTCAGCGCGGCGGCGGGTGCGGCGAGGACGAGCGGGATCACGGCGCATAAGACCGCCATCATAAGAGATCGTCTGGTACGGGACGGGGAAGGCCAGAGGGTGCTCACAGCGGTCTCCCAGGAGGAGTGATGACAACGTTGTCAACCCCGATCTGTTAAGGAAGTTTTCAAATACGCGGCGCCCTGTCAAGACCTCAATGCGAGCCCGCCAGCGTCTTGAGCGCGATGATGACCAGCCCCAGCGCGAGGTTGACGACCCCGGACAGGACCACGATCCGCGCCGGGGCCCGGACCGAGACGGCCGCCGCGACGGCCCAGGCCGCCTGGCTCGCCACGGCGACCACCAGCGCCACCCAGGTCGCCGCCTTGTCGGACAGGCCCAGCGCGGAGGCGAAGGCGGCGCAGATGGCGGGTGGGAACGAGGCCTGAGCCACCGGCCAGTCGTGCCGGCCGGCCGCGCGGAGCCGCTGCCAGGTCAGGGGCTGGACCCTGCTGGACACCACCAGGGCGTAGACGTGGGCGAGCCAGAACACCACACCCGTGCAGATCAACACGATCACGAGGTCGCCCACCGAGATCGGCGTGCCGTCGACGACGGTGCCGGCCACGACCGAGGCCGCCAGCAGCGAGCCGTACACGGCCCCCGCGAACCCGGTCTGCTCCGGCTCTCCATCGGTGTCACGCGTGTCCATGGCAGCAGTGTCGCCGGGCACCCGCCGGGCCCGGCGGGGCGGCGTGCGGGACGATGCACAGTCTTGGGCTGTTCGAGAAGATCGCCGACCTGCCTGACCGGATGGGCCACGTGAGAGGATCGCCTGGCGATATGGCCTGGTTTTGATCGTTGGGGGGACGATGTTCGTAATATCCCTGGGCGAGGACGGCGCGGAGCTGCGGCCGCTGGAGCCGTGGCGGGCCGAGGAGCTCCTGGCCCACATGGATCGCGGCCGGGAGTTCGTCGGCCGGTTCATCGGGGTGGCGGACTCCGTCGCGGATCTGGAGTCGAGCCGGGCCTTCCTCCAGTCGTACGCGGACAAGGCCGCGGCCGACACCGGGCGGCTCTACGGCATCTGGACGGACGGAACGCTGGTCGGCGGGGTGCTCTTCCGCACGATGGACGTCGCGAGGGGCGTCGCGGAGGTGGGCTGCTGGCTGGAGCCGTCGGCGGCGGGCAAGGGGCTGGTGACCAGGGCCACGCGGGTGCTCATCGACTGGGCCGTCGAGGAGCGGGGCATCCACCGCGTGGAATGGGTGGTCGCGGCGGAGAACGCGGCCAGCATCGCCGTGGCCCGGCGGCTGGGGATGACCAAGGACGGCGTGCTCCGGGAGAGCTATCCGCACCGGGGCCAGCGGTACGACGTGGAGATCTGGTCGGTGCTCGCGCCCGAGTGGCGCTCGGGCAAGCAGCCGTCCTGACCCCGGGCAGGGCCCGGCACCCGCCCGTGGTCCGGGCGGGTGCCGGGTGCCTCACTTCAGCCCGAAGGCCCGCTCGACGGTCTGGTCGACCTGATGGCCGGAGGCGTCGGCGGCCTGGGTCCGCAGGCTCACGTAACCCGACGTGCGCTCGGCCCTGGGCAGGTCCACGGTCGTGGTGAAGACGCCGGCCGTGGCGGTCGGCGTGAGCCGTACCGGCTGCCACGAGGCGCCGTCGTCGACCGAGACCCACGTGCTCGCCTGGGTGCTGTCGGTGGCGTGGACGGTGATGGCCAGCCGGCGCCCGGCCCTGACCCGGTTGTCCAGGCCGACGGCGACGTCATAGGAGATCTGCGGCATCGAGATCGGCGTCGAGCTCGTCTTCCTGCCGGTGGTGGCGAACGTCCACGTCGTCGTCGACTTCGCGGAGAACGTCCACCCGGGCACGGTCCGCTCGGCCGTGAGGACCGCGCGGTAGGAGGCGGGGTCGGCACCGATGCCGGGGCTCACGGACGAGTACGGCCAGCGGCCCACCTCGGTGTCCCCCTGGTACAGCACGACCGTGGACCTGTCGGTGTAGTCGCCCAGCGATAGGTGCGTCGGGTCGATGTCGGGCCAGGGCTGCGCCCCGAGCGACAGGTAGTCCCCGCGCACCGACGAGTACGACTGCGTGATGCCGTAGTCCCTGGGCGTGGTCACCTGCTTGAACCACTCGGTCGTGAGCCGGGCGCCGGGGGTGAAGGAGTGCCAGGTCCTTTCGAACATCGCGTATCCCGAGCCGTCGAAGGCCACGCCGGTCTGGTACCTGGTGTTCGGGTCGGCGCTGACCCACTCCTCGTGGGAGCCGCCGAACCGGATCGGGGTCTCCGTCGCGGCGTAGATGTAGGCCCAGGAGCGCTTGCTGGCCTGCAGCAGCCTGCCGGTGGGCTGGGCGTGCGCGTAGTGGCCGGCGGTGATCTTCGCGGTGTTGGTGGCGTCGGCCGCGAACCTCAGCTCGCCCTCCGGCACCGTGCCCGTGAAGGAGTTGACCAGGTCGTACTGGTAGGGGCTGTACGGCACGCCGTACAGCGCGACCTCGGCCTCGCCGCGGCCGGCCAGCGCGGACAGCCGGGCGCCCTCCTCGCCGGTGAGCGCGAAGGCGGGCAGAGCCGTGGAGCCCGCGGTGGCGACGAGCCTGCCCGGCTGCTCGTTCATGACGGCGACGGCCGCCGCGCCCCTGGCCGCGGCCCTGTCGATGACCTCGGAGATCGGTACGTCGGAGGAGTGCTTGACCAGCACCAGCTTGCCGCGGGCCCGCTTGGCGGGGTAGTCGGCGCCGGTGCCCGCGTAGAGGACCTCCAGCGTGCGGCGCCCCTCGAAGGGCTTGGCGCCGTCCAGCCGGGTCGGGTTGAGGCGGATCGGCCTGCGGCCCTCGACGGTCGCGGTGAGCGGCGGCGCCGTCAGCGTGGACTGGATCGCGATCTCCTGGGAGCCGTTGGCGGCGGCCGGCGAGGGGAAGGCGTACCAGTGCTTCACGTCGGGGGAGATGAGCGTGGTCCAGTCCCAGGTGAGGCCGCGGCCGTTCTGCTGCCAGGTGCGGTAGTACGCCAGCGCGCCGCCCATCCGCTCGACCGGCCTGTCGGCGTCCACCGTGACCTCGCGGGCCTGCCGCGCGTCGAGGGTGATCGCCACGTCGCGGTCGACGACGATCGAGGGCCGGTAGGCCGCGGTGACGTCGTCGATCCAGCTCCTGGCCGCGTCGGGGGTGTAGATCACGCTCTGCATCGTGTACGTGCCCGGCCGGACCCGTGCCCGCGCCACGCCGTCGCCGAAGCTCACCCGGTAGGACAGCAGGGTGCTCTGCGTCTCGGAGAAGAGGATCACCTGGCTCGGGCCGCCGGCGGCGACGCCGTCCCGGCCGATCCCGGTCACGGCCACGTCGTACAGCAGCGGCTCCATCTGGAAGGAGAACGGGAAGCGGAGCACGGCGTCCTGGGCCGTGGCCGTCACCCGGCCGCTGTAGTAGGTGTCCCTGGTCAACCCGTTGGGGTCCACGCTCACGGTGAACGTCGCGGTGCCCTTCGCGGGCACGGTCACCGAGGGGTCATCGAAGGAGACCGCGCTCTGTGGCATGGCGGTGCCTGCGGCGTTCGTCCAGGCGGCTTCGAGCGCGAACGTCCTGGCCTGGTCGGCGTCGTTGTGGATCGTCACCTCGCGGGTGACCGGCTGGTAGGTCTCGGCGAACCTGACCGCGCCCAGGCTCAGCGACGGCGGCGTGCCGTACGCCTGCTGGCTCACCGCGCGGGCCACGTCCACCCGGCCCACGCCGCCCTGGGCGACCTGGTAGGCGCCCGCCGTCGCGCTGGTGACCAGCGCCGCCTTGAGCTGCCGCGCCGTCCAGTCCGGGTGTTGCTGCTTGAGGAGGGCGACCGCGCCGGCGACGTGCGGCGTGGCCATCGACGTGCCGCTCGCCCTGGTGTAGCGCTCGTCGACCGGCGTGCCCATGCTGGTGCCCGCGGCGCGGGCGGCGACGATGTTGACGCCGGGGGCCGACAGCTCCGGCTTCACGCCGAAGTCACCGATCCTCGGCCCCCTGGTGGAGAACGGCGCGAGCGCCTCGGCCCGGTCGACCGCGCCCACGGTGAGCGCCTCGTCGGCCGAGGCGGGGCTGCCGATCGCCGGGCGTCCCGCGTTGCCCGCGGCCACGACGAACAGCGCGCCGGTGCGCTGGGTGAGAGTGTTGACGGCGACGCTGAGCGGGCCCTTGCCGTCGTCCTGGGCGTCGCTGCCGAGGCTCATGTTGACCACGGCCGCGCCGCTCCCGGCCGCCCACTCCATCCCGTCGATGATGTCGGACATCTGGCCGGAGCCGGTGTCGTCGAGCACCTTGCCGTTGATCAGCTCGGCGCCCGGGGCGACGCCCTTGGCGCCGTTGCCCGTGCCGCTGCCGCCGATCGTCGCCGCCACGTGGGTGCCGTGGCCGAAGTGGTCCTTGGCGTCGGCGGCGGTGGTGAAGTTGCGTGCGGCGGTGACGCGGCCGGCCAGGTCGGGGTGGGTGTCGTCGACGCCGGTGTCCAGGACGGCGACCTTCACTCCCTTGCCGTCGTAGCCCGCCGACCAGGCGGCCGGGGCGCCGATCTGCGGCACGGACTCCGCCAGGTCCACGGTGATCCTGCGGTCGAGCCAGATCTTGCCGATGCCGGCGGAGCGGCGCTCGGCGGGGGTGTCGTGGCTCTTCCAGAAGCTTCGCGTGTCGGCTTTCCGCACCGTCACGGCCAGCGCGTCGATGCTCTCCAGCGTGTGGCGGGCGCGTGCCTTCGCGGGCGCGGCGGGGGCGTCGCCCTTTCCGCTGTTGCCGAGCACGACGGGGATCGAGGAGGCGGAGGCGTCGTCGTACCCGCTGCGGATCAGCTCGTCCACGTCGAAGACGGCCTCGTCGACCGCGCCGCTGTTCAGCTCCTCCTGGGCGGCCAGCGGGACGGCGTACAGGTCGCCCTCCCAGCGGTAGACCGACACGCCGCCGCGCGACGGCCCGGCCGGGTCGGCGGTGACGCCGCGCTGCCCGTCGGCGAAGGTCCGCACCGTGACGACGTCGCCGGTGAGCAGCGTCAGCCGGTGGGTCGACACCGGCTGACCGGACTGGCTGGGCGGGGCGGGCGACGGCTCCGCGTGGCTCGGTGCGCTCACCACCAGCAGTGCCGCGGTGGCGGTGGCCACCGTCGCGAGAGAGATCAGTTTTCGCATCGTGTCCTCGGGGGGTGGGGGACCACTTCAGGCTCGATGCATAGAAGGCTCGCGGCGGGACCGGTTTAGGACAATAAGTAAGATCCGTCCCCTTGTGGACTGTGTCCGCAATAGGAAAGATCGTGATATGTCTCCCGCACTCTCCGGACTCGGCATGCCCGAGGGCGCCGAGGCGATCTACCTGTCCTTGCTGGAGCGGCACACCGCCGCGACGGCCGACCTGGCGGCCGAGACCGGCAGGACCGCGGAGGAGGTGTCGGGCCTGCTCGCCTGGCTGCGGGGGCGGGGGCTGGTGCTGCGGGCCAACGGCCTGGCCGTCTCCGGCGGGGCCGACGTCTGGGCGGCCGCCGACCCCGCGCACGCGCTGCACGAGCTCGTCCGCCGGCGCGAGGACGAGCTGCACCGGATCCGCGGCGTCCTCCCCGACCTCCGTGAACGGTTCCACCGATCACGACAGGACGACGAGGCCGGGGGAGCCCTGGAGAGCCTGGACGGCTGGGAGGACATCGGCAACCGCTACCACCAACTGCTGGCGGAGGCGCGGCAGGAGGTGCTGATGTGGGACCACGCGCCGTACGTCGTCGGGGCGAACGCGCCCAAGGAGCACTCCGCGCTGGACCGCGGAGTGCGCTTCCACGTGCTGTGCGATCCGCGCGACCTGCCCGCCGAGCTGGGCGAGGAGTTCGCCGTGCTCCGCGGCCTGCAGGCCAGGCTCCACCCCGACCTGCCCTTCCGCGGCGCGATCGCCGACCGCCGGCTCTGCGTCATCACGATGGACCGCGAGTCGCAGAACGCCAGGGCGCTGCTCGTCCGGCCGTCGCCGCTCCTCGACGGCCTGATCATGCTCTTCGACACCTGCTGGAGCCGGGCCGTGCCCATGACGGGCCGGCCCGGCGGACTCGACGAGCCGGAGCGCGAGGTGCTGACCCTGCTGGCCGCCGGGCTGAAGGACGAGGCGATCGCCCGTCAGCTCGACATCACCACGCGCACGGTGCGCCGGCGCGTGCAGGCGGTGCTGGTCGCGTTGAACGCCAAGAGCCGCTTCCACGCCGGCGTCGAGGCGATCCGCCGCGGCTGGGTCTGAGCCTCAAGGACGGACGTGGGCGCAGTGGCGGAACACGTCGTCGGGGTCCCAGACCGCCTTCACCTGCTGCAGCCTGCGGTACCTGCTGACGCCCATCGCCCAGCGCACCCGGTCGTCGTCCGCCTGCTCCAGGTTCAGATAGCTGCCGGTGACCCCGTGCTTCCTGATCGCAGTGGTGACCTCCTCCACCCAGGCGAGGTTGGCCGCGTCGCCGCCGGGATCCGTCCAGACGCCGACCGGATGCACCAGCCAGCGCCCGCCGTGGCGGCTGGGGAACGCGGAGTCCGGCGCCGTCCTGACCGCCTCCGGCAGCGGTGAGACGATCAGCTGGGACAGCGGGCTCGGCGCGGCGATCGCGGCGTCCTGCAGGGCGGTGATCAGGCTCGCGGGCAGGCCGGGCACCAACTCGGCCGACCACCTGTTGCGCCGCCCCGGCAGCGCGCCCTCGTCCAGCATCGACTGCAGCGCCAGATACGGCATCGGCTGGGCGGCGTCGAACAGCGGCGCCGCCGCCTCGCGCAGCGGCCGGATCACCTCGGCACCGGCCTCCGGGTCGCCGACCCAGACGGGCGCGATCGCGAGGATCGGCCGCCCCACCACGTGCCCGGGCACGAACGGCGCCGGCGGCGCCGTCAGGAAGACCGCCGCGGGGGCGAAGTCGTCGTGCCCGGCCGACTCCAGCCGGGCCAGGGCATCCAGTACGGCGGGCGCGTCGGACACCCGGTAGCCGATCATGCCGCCGAGCACCAGCGGGCCCACCGGGTGCAGCCGGAAGGTGAACGACGTGACCACGCCGAAGTTGCCGCCCCCGCCGCGCAGCGCCCACATCAGCTCGGGTTCGCGCTCGTCGTCGGCGACGACCACTCGCCCGTCGGCGGTGACGAGCTCGACGGTGATCAGGTTGTCGCAGCTCAGCCCGTACTTCGCGGACAGCCAGCCCTCTCCGCCCCCGAGGGTGAGGCCCGCGACGCCGGTGTGGCTGATCCGGCCGCCGGGCACGGCCAGGCCGTGCGCCTGCGTGGCCTGGTCGACCTCGCCCCAGGTCGCCCCGCCCTGAACGACGGCCGTGCGCGCGGCCGCGTCGACGGTGACGCCGCGCAGCGCCGACAGGTCGATCACGAGGTCGCCGCCGAGCGCGTGCCCGGCCACCCCGTGCCCGCCGCCGCGCACGCTGACCTCCAGGCCGTGCTCGCGTGCGTAGGACAGCGCGCCGACGACGTCGGCGGTGCCGCTGACCCGCACGATGGCGGCCGGCCTGCGGCTGATCATGCCGTTGTGCAGGGCGCGGGCATCCTCGTAGCCGGCGTCCTGCGGGGTGAGGACCTCTCCTCGTACGGTGGATCGCAGGTCCGTGATGTCTTGTGTCATGAGACCAGCCTGAGCGGATGACCTTGCACCCCCATTTCACGGACGTCTCACGGAATCCACTGAGATAATTCCCCCATGCCCTCCCTCCCCGGCCTGGACGTCCTCGTGCTCGGACCGGTCACTGTCCGTGCCGGGGACGCGACGATCGTGGTCGATCGTCTCCTGGAGCGCGCGCTGCTGACCCGGCTGGCGCTCGCGGGCGGGTCTCCGGTTCCCGACGCGCGGCTGGCCGCCGATCTGTGGGGGGAGGCCGAGCTGGCCCGTCCCACCGAGCGCCTGCGGGTCCTCGCCTCCCGCCTCCGCGCCGCCCTCCCCGCCCTCCCCGCCGTCCCCCCTGCCCCCGCCCTCCCCGGCCCCACCGGCCCCATCGGCCCCTTGGGTCCCGCCCTCCCCTCCAGCCCTGTCGTCCCCTCGGGCCCCGCCCTGCCCTCCGGCCGTGCCCTCCCGGCCGGCTCTGCCCTCCCCTCCGGGCCCGCCGGGCCCGCGCGGGCCGGGGCGGGCGCGGGTCGGTCACGGCAGGCGTCGTTCCTGGTCAGGACGCCCGGCGGCTACGCGCTCGACGCGCACGCCGCCGACCTGGTCCAGGCCCGTGCCGCCGCCGAGCGAGCGCACGCGGCGGCCAGGTCGGGCGACCACGCGGGCGCCCGGGGCTCGGCGGCACAGGCGCTCGGGCTCTGGCGCGGGGCCGCGCTGACGGACCTGCGGGCGATCCCCTACGCCGAGTTGGAGGGGGAGCGGCTGGAGGCATGGCGGCTGGACCTGCTGGTGCAGCGGCTCACCGCCGACCTCGCCCTGGGCGCGGCGGCCGAGGTGAGCGCGGAGCTGGAGCGGCTGGCGGACGAGCAGCCGCTGCACGAGCGCCTGTCCTGCCTGCTGGCGCTGGCCCTCTACCGCACCGGCAGGCAGGCCGACGCGCTCGACCGGCTGGCCCGGCTCCGGCGCAGGCTGGCCGACGCGCTCGGCGTCGACCCGGTCCCGGAGACGGCCGCGCTGGAGCTGCGGATCCTCCGCCAGGACCCGTCCCTGCAGCTCCCGCACGCCGTCACGCCGGAAGTCGAGATCGCACCCAGGCCGGTGCCGTCCTCGCCTTCCGCCGGGTCGCCCGCCCCCGGGCCGTCCTCGCCCTCCGCCGGGTCGCCCGCCCCCGGGCCGCCCCCGTTCCCTGTAGAGTCGCCCGCCGCGGATCAGCCTCGCCCCCAGGTACGCCTGCCCGGCCCCGCGACGAGCTTCGTCGGCCGGGACGGTGAGCTGGCGGCGCTGGTGAGGCGGCTCGCGCGGCCGGGGCTCGTCACGCTCACCGGCGGGCCGGGCAGCGGCAAGTCGCGGCTCGCGATCGAGGCCGCCAGGGCGGTGGCCCAGGCTCCGGCCGCGGAGGCCAGGACGGTGACGCTGGTGGAGCTGGCGCCGTTGAGCCGGGAAGGGGCGGTGCGCGCGGCGGTGGCGGCGGCCGCGGGGCTGGAGTCGGAGTCCGACGATCCCCTGCCGGAGCTGGCCGCGCGGCTGGAGGGCGGGCTGCTGGTGCTCGACAACGCCGAGCACCTCATCGACCAGGTGGCCGAGCTGGTCATCGGGCTGCTGAGCCGTACCGGCGGGCTGGCCGTCCTGGTCACCTCGCAGCTCCCGCTGCTGGCGGCGGGGGAGGAGCTCAACCGGGTCGGGCCGCTGCCCGCGCGCGCGGCGGCGACGCTGTTCACCCAGCGGTGCGCTCCCGACCAGGCGGGTGCCGATCCCGCCGCCGTCGCGGCGATCTGCGCCGCCGTGGACCGGCTGCCGCTGGGGATCGAGCTGGCCGCCGGTCTGACCCGTACGCTCACGGTGGCGCAGCTGGCCGCACGCGTCGAGGACCGGCTGCGCCTGCTGGTGGGCGGCGGCCGCAACGCGGGCGGCAGGCACACGAGCCTGCGCGCCGCCCTCGACTGGAGCCACGACCTGCTGGCCGAGCGGGAGCGGCTGGTGCTGCGGCGGGTGTCGGTGTTCAGCGGCGGCTTCGACCTGGAGGCCGCCGAACACGTCGTCCCAGCCGTTCCCACGATGGCCGACGGCACCGAGGAGGCCGTGATCGTCGGGGACGTCGCGCCCGCGCTGGCCGAGCTGGCCGACCGGAGCCTGGTCACCGTGGAGACGTCCGGCGGCGGGCGGCGGTTCGGGCTGCTGGAGACCGTACGCGACTACGCGCGGGCCAAGCTGGCCGCCGGCGGGGAGACGGAGGGCGCGCTGGCCGCCCATCTGGGCTGGTGCGTGGCGTTCGTCCGCCGGATCGGCGAGCCGACCGACTTCGCGGCGGCGGAGGAGGTGTCGGCCGTGTTCGCGGAGTGGCCCAACCTGCTCGACGCGCTGGAGCGCGCCCCCGGCACCGAGCGGGCGGCCGACGGCCTGCGGCTGGCGCTCGAACTGCACACGCCGTGGCTGATCCGCGGCTGGTACGGCGAGGCCGAGCGGCATTTCTCGGCCCTGGCCGACGCGCCGGGCAGCACACCGACCGAGCAGGCGTCCGCGCTGTGCGACCACGCCTTCGTCTCGACCATGGTCGGCAAGTTCGACGCGGCGGCCGACCTCCTGACCAGGGCCGCCGAGCTGGCCGAGATCGCGTCGGACGACATGGTGACCATGAACGTCCTCTACTACCGCGGCATCGTGGAGATCGAGCGCGGCCGCCTGCGCGACGCGTTCCCGCCGCTGCTCCAGGGCCTGGAGCACGCCGAGCGGATCTCCCGCACGCAGCGGGTGTCCGCCTTCGCCGACGCGCTCGGCACGCTCCTCCTCTACTCGGGCGATCCCGAGCAGGCTCTCCAGCGCTACGTCACCGCCAACGCCTTCGACCTGCAGACCGGCGACGAGCACGGGCTGGCGCGCGGCCTCAGCAACCAGGCGCAGGCGCTGCTGGGCATGGGGCACCTCAAGGAGGCGCTGGCGTGCGCCACCGAGTCCGACCACTACGCCGAGCGGCTCGACGACCGGCAGATCCTCCCTCTCAACGAGCTGATCAGAGGCGCCACCGCCGTGGCCGAAGGTGATCTGGCCCGGGCGGAAGGCCACATGCGCACGGCCGTCGGCTACGCGGTCACCGACGGCTCCGGAGCGAGCATGGCCCACATCGACCTCGCCGACGTGCTGATCCGGCGTGGGGAACTGGGCGAGGCCGCGGCGCTGCTGGACGAGGTCTACGCCGAGTCGGCCGAGCGCAGCACGCCCTGGCTCGCGGCGCGGGCCGTCTCGGCGGCGCTGGCGCTCGCGACCGGGGCGCGGGCTCGGGCCGGGGAGCTGGCGGAGGCGACGGCCGCCGACTACGCCGCCTCGGGCTTCGCCTGGCCCCGCTACGCCGCCCGCCTGGACGAGGTGCGAGCCGCCCTCTCCACACCGTGACCCGGCCGGGACTCGCGCACCCGGCCCGTTGCGCTCCCAGCCGGAAAACCGAAACTCGCGCTCCCCGCCGGAAACCGGGACTTGCGGCACCCGGTCCGTCGCGCTCCCAGCCGGAAAACCGGGACGGTCCGCCACCGTCGCGGGTCAGCTTGCCGTCACTTCGGCCGGGAGTGCCTCGTCGTATCCGCCGACCTGGACCTTCACCGACTTGACGCTCGCGTTCGGCGCCGGGAAGAGCCCCCACAGCGTCACCTCCGCGCCCGCGGGCACCGTGTCGAGCTTGCCCGGCGCGAAGGAGGAGCTCATCGTCCCGACGAAGTCGAAGTACGTGGGCGCGGCGAAGCCGCACAGGTCCTGACGGCCGTTCTGAGCCGCGATCGACAGCTGGCCCGAGGTGAGCTCCTTCGGCGTGAAGTGGTTCTCGTACTCGAGGGACGCGGCCTGCGAGCCGGAGTTGGTGACCTTGACGCTCGCCAGCAGGTAGCCGGACAGCCGCCGTACGCTCTCCACCCGTAGCTGGAGCCCCGCGTCGGTCAGGTCGCTGCCCGTCTCCGGGGTCGGCACGGCGGTTTCGCTGTCGATCTGCACCTCGACCCGCCGGTTCTGCGCCCGCCCGTCCGGATCGTCGCTGCCGTCGGGCTTGGTGTTGGGCGCCACGGGCTCGCCCTCGCCGTGCCCCTTCGTCCGGTAGGCGAAGCCGTCGCCGAGAGAGGGACGCAGCACCTGGCTGACGGCCGCGGCACGCTCCTGCGACAGCGTCTGGTTGTCGGTGGTGCCCCCGATCGCGTCGGTGTGCCCGTCCACGGTCACCGATCCGGCCGAGGCGGAGACCCGGCCGCGCAGCGCCTCGATGGCGGACTTGGCCGACGGCGACAGCTTCGAGCTGCCGAACTCGAACAGCACATCGCTGGGCAGCCGGAACGCTTCGCGCGTGCCGCCCGTCGTCTTGCAGACCAGCGGACCGACCTGGAGCTCGTTGCGCGGGCCGCGCAGCGCGGGGTCGTCGGCCGGTTCGGCGTCCGTGATCGGCACGGTCACCGGAAGCAGGCCGTTGAGCACGACGAGCATCTCGGTGGCCTCCTTGGGCGGCGCCGCGAAGACCGCCGTCACCGGGGCCGACCGTCCCGGCTCGATGTCGACGTCCTCACTGATCCGCCCGTCCGGGCCCGAGCTGCCGATCAGGCCGTACGCGGTGCCGCGGGGCAGGTCCACCAGCGCGGTCAGCTGCTCGCGGCTGTCGAGGCCGAGCGTGCCGAGCGAGATCTCGTCGTCCGTGCCGTTGTAGAGCTCGAACTGCAGCGCCAGCTCGTTCTCGCCGGACCTGACCAGACGCAGGTTCCGGCCCTCGACCGGCAGGGCGGTCGAGGTGGGCCCGGCGACCACGCCCTTGGTCCGCGAGGGCGTGTCCTCCGGCGAGGGCGAGTCCTCCTGCGTCGGGGAGGGGTCCTCGGGCTGGTCCTGTGCCGGGGCGTCCGGAGCCTTCACCGAGGCCGAGGGCTGAGCCGGCCGCCCCAGCGGTCCGCAGGCGGAAAGGGCGAGCACGAGCGCCGTCCCGCAGGCCACGCTCCTGGTCATGTCAGTCATTGGCATGACGTACAGCCTGGGAGCACGGCGTTCCACGGACATTTCACCGGAGTCTCACCGCGGAGCGGCCTGCGCGCGGGCTCACGGCTCCAGGCCGAACAGCGCCCACGACTCACCCGCGGCCAGGCCGGCCAGTTCGCGGCCGCACTCCCTGAGCAGCTGCGGGCCAGAGGTGATGTGCGCGGTGCCGGTGTGGACGTCCCTGAACAGCCGCTGGATCAGCCCGTCACGCACCGCCGAGGTGCCGCCCGAGGTGTAGACGAAGCGGGAGACCTCGGCGATCGTGGACGTGATGTGGTTGAGCGCGAGCCGCACCATCGTCTCCTGGCGCACGTCGAGCGTCCGGCCCGAGTCCAGGGTGCGTTCGGCGTCGTCCCAGGTCTCGCGCACCAGGGCCGTCGCGGCACGAAACTTCGCCTCGGCACGGGCGAAGTCGGTGTGGAAGGTGTCGCTGTCGGCGATCTGCCCGGTACGCCCGGCCCGTGCCACGGCGTAGCGGCTCAGCTCGTCCAGCAGCCGGCGGCCGACGCCCATCGCCCAGGCGGAGTGGCAGATCAGCGCCTGGTCGACCAGGCCGAGCCGGTAGAGGGCGCCGCCGCGCAGGGGCTCGTTCGTGTCGAAGACGTGCGACTGCGACTCCGGCACGAAGACGTCGTCCATCGAGTAGTCGATGCTGCCGGTCGCGCGCAGGCCCAGGACGTCCCAGTTGCCGAGCATCTTGACGTCCTCGATCGGGGTGATGAAGATCCGGACCTCGTCGGTGCCCTCGATGGCGCCCAGGCTGTGGACGTACTGGGCGTGCAGCATGGAGGAGGCGAAGCTCCACTGCCCGGTCAGGCGGAAGCCCCCGTCCTCGGGTACGGCGACGCCCGGACGGGTGCCCTGGCCGGCGAAGAGCGGCATCCGCGGGCCCGCGAAGATGCGCGCGACGGCGTCGTCTCCCAGGTAGGCGCCGGCCGTGCCGTTCTCCAGGGTGGTGGCCATGACCACCCAGCCCGTCGAGGGGTCGGCGTAGGAGAGCTCGCTGAGGACGGCCAGCAGCTCCGCGGGGGACAGCTCGGCGCCGCCGAGCGGCGCTGGCACCCATATACCGAAAAGTCCTGCCTCGTGTAGGGCGTCCACGACGGGGGTGGTGAGCCTGCCCTGTTCCTCGGCCTGGTCCGCGTCACGCTCGATCAGCGGGCGCAGTTCGCGGGCGCGCTCCAGCAGGGTGTTGCCGGCGGTGTGCAGTCGCGGCGTGTCACTCATGTCCAGGTGCTCCTGTTCGTGATCGTCGGCGCTCTAACTCCGTCAGATCACGTCGGCGGCACGTTGTCCAGAGCCGTCAGCGGTCCGGTCGGCCAGGCGGGACCCCTACTTCGGCCTCGGCTGAGCCGGTCCGTCCACTCCGATCGGGAGGCGTACGACGAAGCGGGCGCCGCGCTCGGAGTCCTCGATCGTGAGCGTGCCGCGGTGGGCCCGCGCGATCTCGCGGGCGATGGGCAGGCCGAGCCCGGTGCCGCCGGCGTCGCGGCTGCGCGCGGCGTCCAGGCGGGTGAAGCGCTGGAAGACCGTCTCGCGCTGCTCGGGCGTGATGCCCGCGCCGTCGTCGAGCACCTCCAGCACGGCCTCCTCGCCCTGCCGCCGTACGGTGACGACGATCTGCGAATCGGCGTGCCGCTCGGCGTTGTCCAGCAGGTTCGTCATGAGGCGGGCCAGTTGGAGCCGGTCGCCCGTGACGGCCACGCCCGGCTCCAGCGTGGTGACGACGTTCTTCGACCGCGGCCGGTCCGTCTCAATGGTGACCAGCTCGCCCAGCTCCACCCGCTCCCGGGGGCTCGGCGCGCCCGCGTCCAGCCTGGTCAGCGTGAGCAGGTCGGCGACGATGGCCTGGAGCCGGTCCAGGCTGGCCAGCAGCGCCCCTCCCGTCGCATGCCAGTCGGCGTCCCCGGGGTTGAGCAGCGCGTCCTCGACCTGGGTGCGCATCGCCGTGATCGGGCTGCGCAGGTCGTGCGAGGCGTCGCCGGCGAACCTGCGCTGCTGCTCCACCGCCTCCTCCTGCTTCTTCATCGCGGTTTCCAGCCGCTCCAGCATCTGGTTGCCGGTCTCGGCGAGCGCCCTGATCTCGTCGTCCACGTTTTCCGCCACGGGGAGGCGCATCCCGCCCCCGCCCGCGGTGATCTCGGCCAGCCTCTTCGTGATGTTGTGAACGGGCGCGAGTGTCCTGGCCACCACGCGTGACACCCCGAACCAGGTCAGCGCGACCAGCAGCGCGGCCACGCCGACCTGGAAGAGGATCACTTGCGGGCTGACGTACCAGGGCACGGCCCGGCCGAAGGCGTAGACGACCCACGCGCCGTCCGGCTGGTAGGCGTGCAGGGCGATCGCCAGCTCGCACCGGCCGGGGAACGCGCGCAGGTCGCAGAGCTCGGCGACGTCGTTGGCCGTGTTCCGGTGGGGGATCGCCGTCGTCAGGCGGGGCAGGCCGGCCAGGTTCGGCGTCGAGGAGACCACGCGCCCCGCCGCGTCGATCACCTGGATGCCGTCGAGCCCGTCGGCGGGCACGGTCGGGGGCAGCTGGTTCCGCTTGACCATGAGCAGCACGCGCAGGGCCTGGCTGGACACGTCGTACGCCCGGATGTCGGCGGCCTCGCTCCGGACGCCGAACAGCACGAACGCGCCGACGACGACGTTCAGCAGCAACATGGCCAAGCTGGCGAGCATTGCCAGCCGCAACCGCAGCGACCGGCATAGCCGTCTGATCACTCCACACCCCGGTAGTCAGAACATCACATGGAGTGCGTTCACCCCTAATTCAGGGAGATTCCCCCACAAATCCGATAAGTCGGACTTGTCGGCCGCGCGTCATCCGGTGGCGCGGAACGGATCGCAGGCCGGCAGCCAGACCGCGTCGTCGGTCAGACCGAGCCCGCCGACGTCACGGGTCAGCGCCTCGACGGTGGCCCGTACGGCCTCGCGGGTCTCGTCGCGCCGGAACACCAGGGCCCAGGTCCAGTACGGCGCGGGGTCGATCACCGGGCGCCGGAGGAGGTCCGGCGGCACCGGGACGGTCTGGCCCTTCGGCGAGTTGACGACGGGGCGGCGCAGCCGTCGTACGTGGTCGAAGAAGGCCGGGCCCGTGATGCCGCCGTCGTCGATGCGCACGACGCGGGCCCCGGTGTCGCGGGCGAACTCCTCGGCATAACGATTCCACGAGTCCCACGTGGCGGTGTCGGCGTCCACCAGCACCACCGTGTCCTTCGCCGGAACCGCGGACGGGCCGGCCCCGGCGGCGGACACGGTGGAGATCGCGAAGAGCCGGTCGGCGCCGATCAGCCGGGCCTCCAGGGCGTGGGCGGCCAGATCGTCGGCCCGCACCCAGCAGATGGCCAGGTCGATGCTGCCGTCGGCGACCCGCCCCGCCTGGGTGTGTGACGGCATGACCCACGCGTCGACGTGCAGCTGCGCGACGCCGGACACCCGGGTGGCCAGGTCGGGCGGGAGCCAGTTGACGTAGCCGAGCCGGACCGGCTCGGTGGCGGCCAGCCCGGCCGCGGAGCGGCGCAGCTCGTCGGCCTGGCCGAGCAGCGCCCGGGCCTGGGGGAGCAGCGCCTGTCCCGAGGGGGTGAGCGCGACCGAGCGGCGGTCCCGGTCGAACAGGCGCACGCCCAGGTCCCGCTCCAGCGCCTTGATCTGCTGGGAGAGCGACGGGCCCGCGATGCGCAGCCGGGCCGCGGCGCGGCCGAAGTGCAGCTCCTCGGCCACCGCGACGAAATATCGCAGCTGGCGTAGCTCCATTCGCCCAGGGTAGTGCGCTGATAGGCCCGGCCTAACAGCAGAGAGTGAACCGGTCGTGGCGGGACGGCGCCCATCGGGCGCAAGCTTGAGCCATGACCGCGCGGCGCCGGTCGCCGGACCGGCCGCGCTGAGTGAGGCCCGTGCCGCCGAATCCCGTGTCGAATCCCACGTTGAGGGCTTGGACCACGCACGGCCTCGATCGCCAGGAAAAGAGAGAACCAATGAGCACGCACAAAGTCGCCGTGATCACCGGCGCGTCCCAGGGCATCGGCGCCGGGCTGGTGACCGCCTACCGCAAGCTCGGCTACGCGGTCGTCGCGACCTCCCGGTCGATCGCGCCCTCCGACGACGCCATGGTGCGGACCATCGCCGGTGACATCTCCGCCCCGGCAGCCGGCGGGCGCGTCATCGAGCTGGCGATGGACGCGTTCGGCCGGGTCGACACGCTGGTCAACAACGCCGGCGTCTTCGTGTCCAAGCCGTTCACCGAGTACACCGACGAGGACTACGACCTGGTGACGGGCGTCAACCTGCGCGGGTTCTTCGAGATCTCGCAGCGCGCCGTCGAGATCATGCTCACCCAGGGCGGCGGGCACGTGGTCAACATCACGACCACCCTGGCCGAACAGGCCGACAGCCGCGTGCCGGCCGCGCTGGCGGCGCTGACCAAGGGCGGCCTCAACTCGGTCACCAGGTCGCTGGCCATCGAGTACGCCTCCCGGGGGATCCGGGTCAACGCGGTCGCGCCCGGCATCATCCGCACGCCGATGCACCCGGCGGAGTCGTACGACGTCCTCGCCGGACTGCACCCCGTCGGCCGGATGGGCGAGATCGGCGACATCATCGACGCGATCGTCTATCTGGAGACCGCCCCGTTCGTCACCGGCGAGATCCTGCACGTCGACGGCGGCCAGAGCGCCGGTCACTGAGAGTCCCCGCCGCCGGGGGCGCCGCTCCCGCCGGCCGAACGAAAGGCGCAGGTTGACCTCCGTACGAGAGCACGGCGGCGAGGCGACCCGGGCGGACCGGCCCTGGCTGATCGTCGGGCAGGGCGCGGCGGCGCTCGCGGCGGGCATGGGCCTCGGCCGGTTCGCCTACACCCCCATCCTGCCGATGATGCACGCGCAGGCCGGGCTGTCCCCGCAGCTGGGCGCGCAACTCGCCACCGCGAACTACGTCGGTTACCTCGTCGGCGCGGTCGCCGCGATCATGGCCCCCGGGCTCTTCGCCTCCCGGCGGGCGCTGCGCCCCTCGCTGGTGATCCTGATCGTGACGCTGGCCCTGATGCCGGTCACGGACCTCGGCGGCCTCTGGTTGTCGCTGCGGCTGGTCGCCGGGATCGCGAGCGCGCTGATCTTCGTCATCGCCGCCGACGCCATGCTCACCGGCCTGCGCGGCCACGCGCACCATCTCGTCGGATGGGCCTTCGGCGGCATCGGCGCGGGGATCGCCCTGTCGGGGGTCGCCGTGCTGGTCCTGCGTACCACCGGCACCTGGCAGCAGGCCTGGTGGACCACCGCCGCGCTGACGGCCGCGCTCGCGGTCCCGGCCTGGGGGCTCCGCGCCGAGCCGCCGCCGGACGCCGCGCCGGTCGCCTCCCGTCACCCGGCCGCGCACGGGCGGCGCTGGTTCGGCGCGCTGCTGGTCGGCTACACCCTCGAAGGGACCGGCTACATCATCGCCGGCACGTTCCTGGTCGCCGCGATCGACCAGAGCGCGCCCGGCTGGGCAGGCAGCGGCGCCTGGGTCCTGGTCGGGCTGGCCGCGCTGCCGTCGTCGGCCCTGTGGGCCTGGCTCAGCCAGATCTGGTCCCGGCCCGCGCTGGTGCTCGCCGCGCTCGTCGTGCAGGCCGCCGGCATCGCGCTGCCCGTCCTGGCCGGCGGGATCGTCGCCGCCCTGATCTCGGCCGTCCTGTTCGGCGCCACCTTCCTCGGCGTCGCCGCCCTCACCCTGGCCATCGGCGCGCACCTGCGGGTCTCGCGGGCGGTGGCCATCCTCACCACCGGCTACAGCGTCGGGCAGATCGTCGGCCCCGTGGTCGTGACCCCGCTCCTGCACCGGGGCTACCAGCCGGCGCTGCTCGTCGGCGCGGTCCTCGTCGTGCTGGCCGCCGCCGCGACCGGCGTGCTGCGCCACCGCTTCCCCCACCACCTCGGCCCGCTGCCCCGCCGCGTCCACCGACAGGAGACCACATCATGATCACCGCCGTGACCAGCACCGAGGCCCGCGTCCTGCGCTCCGTCCTGGACCAGTGGAAGGCCGCGGTCGACGCCCACGATCCCGAGCGCGCCGCGTCCTGCTTCACCGACGACGCGATCTTCCAGGGGCTGCACCCGTACGGGGTCGGTCCCGGCAGCGTCGCCGAGTACTACGCCGCGCAGCCGATCGGCCTGACCGCCGCGTACACGATCCGGGAGACCCGGCGGCTGGCCGACGACCTCGTCCTCGGCTATCTGAGCGTCGACTTCGGCTTCACCGACCGGCCGACCCTGGCCGTCCACCTCGGCGTCATCGTGCGGCGGACCGATGACGGCTGGCGGATCGGCCACTACCAGGTCTCCCTGCTCCCGTGATCGGCGGCCCGAGAGGAGGGCGGGATCATTCGGCGGACCTCTCCGGGACGTTGGTGAGCTTGTCGGGGTTGCTGACGGCGTAGACGTCGCGTACCTGAGAGCCGTCGGACGTCAGGTCCACGACCATGACGACGTACGGGGCGTTCTTCACGAACAGCACCGCGCAGGGGTCGCCGTTGACCTCCCGGTACTGGATGTCCAGCCCGTCGAGGGGCTGGGCGGCGCGGCTGACGAGCACGCGGGAGACGTTGTCGCGGCCGCGGATGGGGCGCGGGCCGGCGGCGTTCGACTTGCCGCCGCCGTCGGTCCACAGCGTCACGTCCGGCGCCAGCAGCTCCATCAGCCCTTCCAGATCGCCGCCGAAGGCCGCGGCGACGAACCGCTCGGTCACCTGCCGCTGGAGGCGCGCGTCCACCTGGGTGCGGGGGCGGCGGGCCTGGACGTGCTCGCGGGCGCGGTGGGCGAGCTGCCGCACGGCGGCGGGGCTGCGGTCGATCATGGCGGCGATCTCGGTGTGGGCGTAGGCGAACACCTCGTGCAGGATGAACACCGCCCGCTCCAGCGGGGTGAGCGTCTCCAGCACCACCAGCAGCGCGAGCGAGAGCGTGTCCGTCCGGACGGCCTGGTCGGCGGCGTCGGGGGAGGTGACGAGGGGCTCGGGCAGCCAGGGCCCGACGTAGGTCTCGCGGCGCCGGCGCAGGGCGGTCTGGTGGGCGAGCGCCTGGTTCACCGCGACGCGTACGAGGTAGGCGCGCGGATGGCCGATCTCGTCGGGATCCCTGGACGCCCAGGCCAGCCAGGTCTCCTGCAGCACGTCCTCGGTGTCGGCGACGCTGCCCAGCATGTTGTAGACGATGGAGAACAGCAGCTCGCGGTGGTCGGCGAACACCTGGGTGACATCGGACATCTCAGATCCCCCTATACATGTGACTGCTGCTCTTAGAGCCCCTGAGAGGGCCGCCGTGTGACATCCCAATATTCCGGTACGCGCCCATTGGTACCTATTTGTGACGGATGACCAGAATCAGGCAACAGTTTGGCGTCACTTCAGCCCCACTCTTCACAGCGTTCACTCGTGCGCTCCAATGTGTCCGCCCGAGAGCAGCCGCTTTATGGGCTGCTTATGCGCATAGGAAGGGACTGCCAATGGCAGCACGAAAGTCACTGGGCGGTTTAGGGGGCCGGGCGCGGCTCGCCCTGGCCGCCTCGATCGCGGCGGTGCTGGTGAGCAGCTTCGTCACCGCGGCGTACGCCGACCCGGGGGCGGCGGAACAGGAGCGGGGACGGCCCAGCCCGACGCCGACGGCCACGGCCACCCCGAGCCCGCCGACGCTCACCCCCGCCGGGGGCTCGTACCTGGAGGGCACGGCGAAGGTCGCGGCGGTCCCGACCGCGGCCGGTGACAGCGTCGCGAAGCTCGCCATCGACGACACCGCGCTCAACGCCACCCGTACGGTGGGCGTCTCCAAGCTCCGCTTCGACGTGGGCTCGAACTCGACGGAGGCGCAGTATCACAGCTACGTGCTCGTCAACGGCGAGTACCGCAGCGACATCGGCGACTTCGTGAACGAGCGCGCCACCATGGACATCCCGAACGAGCGCCTCGTCAAGGGAGAGAACACCGTCGAGATCGTCGTCGGCACGATCCAGTCCTCGTGCGGCACGAACTACGACGACTTCGTCCTGTCCGACGTGGGCCTCGAACTCCTCGGCGAGGTCGCGGACGGCGAGGACAACCCGTACACCCTGTCCTTCGGCGACGGCAGCTGTGGCACGAACACCACGCTGCTCAAGCGCGCCACGCTCAAGTTCTTCGTCCAGGGCGACCCGCAGGGCACCACGGGCCTGGCCGCGGACGTGGACACCACGACGCTGTCCAACGGCGAGCACACCATCACCGCCACCACCGCGGCCGGCGTGACCGTCAAGAACACGGTGACCGTGAACAACGCCCCGGCCGGGGCCCCGCGCCTGCTGCCGACGGACGGCACGCTCGTGGCGGGCACCAAGCCGGTCTTCGCGAACGTCCCGGCGAACAGCGCGGGCGGCGTCAAGTCCCTCACCGTCGACGGCGAGAAGCCCGTCACGAAGGCCACGCTCGGCAACGGCGCCGCGATGCTCAGCTTCGACGTGGGCGCGGACGGGATCGAGGACAAGTACGACAACTTCCTCCTCGTCAACGGCAAGCGCATCGACCTGGGCGGCACCTGGGCGAGCCGGCGCGTGACCATCGCGGTCCCGGCCAAGTTCCTGGTGCCCGGCGACAACACGATCAAGGTCGTCACCGGCGACGCCAAGGAGACCTGCGGCAACAACCGCGACGACTTCACGATCACGAACCTGGAGCTCGTCCTCGACGGCGCCACCATCACCGGCCAGGACATCAAGCCGTCGTACGAGATGGGCGACGGCACCTGCGGCAGCGTCCAGACCCTCCTGCGCGAGGCCGAGCTGCGCTACAAGATCGACGCTCCGGCGGTGGCCGTCATCGAGACCCTCGGCTCGGGCAACGCGACCCTCAGCTTCAACGTGGGCAGCAACTCGATCGAGGCGCGCTACCAGAACTTCCTGCTCGTCAACGGCCAGAAGGTCGTGCTCGACGGCGACTTCGTGAGCAAGCGCGTCGACTTCACGATCCCGAACGAGTTCCTGGTGCCCGGCTGGAACACGATCGACTTCGTGGCCGGCACCTTCCCGACGTCGTGCGGCAACAACCGCGACGACTTCGCGATCTCGAACATCGCGCTCACCCCGGCGCAGGGCACGGCTGCCGGCCAGATGCTGAAGACCTCGTACAGCATGGGCGACGGCAACTGCGGCGACAACGTGAGCCCGCTCACCGAGATCGACCTCGAGTTCCTGGTGGACGCCCCGGCCCGCGGCCTGCGCGCCGACCTCGACACCGCGGCCATCAAGGACGGCAAGCACAAGCTCGCCGCCGAGTCGGCCACCGGCGAGGTCGCCACCCGCACCCTGAGCACCGACAACTCGGCGCCGAAGGTCGCCAAGAGCGTCCCGGCCGACGGTGCGAAGATCACCGCCACGGTCGTGCTGGACGTCAAGCTGGAGGACGCCTCCGGCGTCGTGTCCGGGCCGGACGTCAAGCTCGACGGCCAGCCGATCGAGCTGGGCGCCCAGGTGGGCCCGGGGCTGCGCGCCGGCAAGCACACCCTGGCCGTGACCGGCGCCGACGGGCTCGGCAACACCACGGTCCGCGAGGTCGTGTTCGAGTCCGCGGGCATCCCTGACATGCCGGCCGAGCTGACCCCGGCGCGGGGGGCCACCGACGTGTCCGACCCCGTCACGCTCTCGGCGAAGGTGGCCGAGCCCGACGGCGGCCAGGTGACGGCGACGTTCAACGAGGCCAAGATCCTCACGCCGGAGCAGGCGTACCAGGGCACGGTCCAGTCTCTCCCGACGACCCTGCGGGTGCCGGGCGAGAAGCGCGTCAAGACCGACGGGCTCGAGCCCGCCGACGGCAAGACGCTGGACGCGCCCTCCGGGCAGGACCTCGTCTACCAGCGTTACGACGTCGAGGTGCAGGGTCACGTGGACTCCCCGGTCCTGCGCTGGGAGGGCGTCATCGACCCCGAGCGCCTGGCGGGGCTGCGCGTGTGGAACACCGAGTCCAAGGCGTGGGACCTGCTGACGAGCGCCCGCGGCGCGGCCGAGGGCAAGACCGTCCTGACGGCCGTCGTCGACGACTCCTACATCGACCGGAACCAGGTCCACGTCATGGTGACGGGCGAGGACCCGTTCGCCGACGACATCGACCCCGGTGACCCCAACGGCTTCGCCGACCCCTCCACCTACGACTTCTCGATCGTCCACTACACCGACACGCAGTACATCTCCGAAGGCGCGGTGGAGCAGGAGACGGCTGAGGAGCGCGCGGTGTGGGAGTCCGCCTACGCCGGCGTCGTCAACTGGATCAAGGACAACAAGGACCAGCGCAAGATCTCGTACGTCGCCCACACCGGCGACATCATCGAGAACAACATCCGCAAGCCCGCCGACGAGGCCACGCAGAAGCAGGTCGACGGCGAGATGGAGGTGTCCTCCAGGCAGCAGAAGGTGCTGGACGACGCGGGCATCCCGAACGGCGTGATCGCCGGCAACCACGACAACCAGTCCGGCACCGAGAACGGCCCGGAGGCGATCTACAACAAGTACTACGGCCCCAGCCGGTACGAGGGAGCCTCGCAGGGCTGGCAGCACGCCAAGTACGGCGGCCCGTGGAAGGAAGGCGACAACCAGAACCACTTCGACCTGTTCTCCGCCGGTGGGCTGGACTTCGTCGTGGTCGGCCTGTCGTACGGCGTGACGAGGGAGGAGGCCGAGTGGGCCGACTCCATCTTCAAGAAGTTCCCCAACCGCAACGGCATCCTGCTCTCGCACGACTACCTCGTGCCGAGCACCAACCCCGACGGCCGCGGCGCCGGCTTCGCGGCTCCCGACGGCTCGATGCTCTACAAGACCGTGGTGGAGAAGAACGCCAACGTCTTCCTCATCCTCGCCGGCCACGAGCACGGCGTGGGCACCAACGTGAAGCCGAAGGTGGGCCAGGTCGGCAACGGCGTGGTCGAGCTCCTGGCGGACTACCAGTTCTACACGGTGTCGGCCGACCGGCTCGGGCTGACCGCGATCGGCGGGTACAACCCGCAGGACCAGCTCCAGTTCGGCGCGAGCTTCTTCCGGCTGCTGCAGTTCAACGTCAAGCGGGCGGAGCTGAGCGTGGACACCTTCTCCCCGCTGCTCAACGAGTTCGGCGCCAACGAGTACGACCCGCTGCGCCGTTACAACGGGCTCGAGGACAACATGGTGCTGCCGGTCGACCTCACCTCCCGTACGACGACCTTCCAGACCGACTCGCTGGCGATCTACAAGCCGACGCGGATCATCGGTAAGAGCAAGGTCACGTCGGGCCAGGTCGCCTCGGTGACCTGGAAGCGCCTCAAGGACGACACGGCCTACGCCTGGTTCGTCACGGCGCGCTCCGCCGGCGGCGGCGTGACCGCCTCCGAGCCGAGCGTCTTCGTCACCAAGGACGAGCACGGCCGCCCCGGCCAGTGGGGACCGGACTCGCCCATGTACCACTGGTTCAACCGCTAACCCAATCCCCGCCGCCCCCGGACCCCGGTCCGGGGGCGGCCCTTCATCCCCTACCTGGAGAGACGAGACATGCGCCGCATGCGCTGGCTGTCCGCCGTCGTCCTCGCCCTGGTCCTCGGCGGTGTGCTGGCCGACCTGGCGCGTCCCGCCCCGGCGGCGGCGCACGACGCGACCACGACCGCCCACGCCGAGGTGACCGGCACGGGCCTGGGCGTCAAGGCCGTGCTCGACCTCGAGTACGACCTCCTCATGAAGTCGGCCTGGCTCTACGCCGAGGCCTACGACGCCAAGGAGCGGACCGAGCAGCTCCGCCAGCTCAAGATCAACCGCGACGCGGTGACCGACTACGTCACGCGTCGCTTCGCCGTGACGTACGCCGGCAAGCCGTGCACGCCCACCCTCGCCGGCGACGCGGACATCCGCATGCGCGGCAAGGCCGCCTTCGCCGTGCTCACCTTCGCCTACGCCTGCCAGGGCCAGAGCGGAGGAGCGCACGCGATCTCCAGCGCGCTCTTCCCCGACGCCGAGAGCTTCGTCCACAGCACGAAGACGATGGTCCGCTACGAGCTCGACGGCGAGACGGGCTCCGCCGTCCTGGAGGCCACGGCGCCGACGGTGACGGTCGGCGCGCACCGGGCGTCGAGCCAGATCTGGGAGTTCTTCCTGCTCGGCGCGGAGCACCTGCTGTTCGGCCTCGACCACATCCTCTTCCTGCTGGCCCTGGTCATCGGGGCCCGCCGCCTGCGCGACGTCGTCGTCACGGCCACCGCCTTCACCGTCGCCCACAGCATCACGTTCCTGCTGGCGGCGATGGGGGTCGTGGACGTTCCTGGAGCGATCGTCGAGCCGGTCATCGCGGTGTCGATCATCGTCGTGGCGGTCGCCAACCTCCTGGGCCGCGACGAGGACCGGCTGGGCAGGTGGCGGCTGCCGATCGTCTTCGCCTTCGGCCTGATCCACGGGCTGGGCTTCGCGGGCGCGCTGGACATCAAGGAGAGCGGGTCCTGGGGGCTGCTCCTGTCGCTCCTGAGCTTCAACCTCGGCATCGAGGCCACGCAGCTCGTGCTCATCGCCGTGCTCTTCCCGCTGCTGGCGCTGCTGCGCCGCACGTCCGCGGCCCGCTGGGCGGTGGTCGCGATCTCCGTCCCCATCGTGGCGGTCAGCCTGTACTGGTTCTTCGACCGCATCCCGCTGCCGCTCTGACGGTTCTGCCTACCTGTGAGGTAATCGACGCCATTACGCGTGCGCGAAAGGATGTCGTCCATGAGGCCGCCGGGACGGCGGCCCGCTGACGAAGGAGACAGCCATGAGCGCGTACGCCCTTGCCCACCTGCGTCCTGTGGCGGAGCCGCACGAGGAGGTGTACCAGTACATGGAGCGCATCCAGGCCACCCTGGACCCGTTCGGCGGCAGGTTCGTGGTCCACGGGGCGCCGGTGGAGGTGCGTGAGGGCGAGTGGCCCGGCGGGCTGGTGATCATCGAGTTCCCGTCGATCGAGCAGGCGCGCGAGTGGTACGACTCGCCTGCCTACCAGGCGATCCTGCGCCTGCGTGCCGACCACCTCCCCGGTGACCTGGTGCTGGTGGACGGCGTGGAGCCGGACCACGACTCGGCGGCGATGGCGGCCGCGATGCGGGCGGCGGCGAACCGGTGAGGTCCCGCCAAAGGTGAACGCGGCATGCACGTTTTGTTAGGAAACGCGTCATTTGCGACCTCTACCGTGCCGGGCATGAAACGCATCCCTCTGGCGGTAGGTGCCGCCGCGCTGGCCGTGAGCCTCGCCGCCGCGACCGGCCCCGCGTCCTACGCCACCGCCACCCCGGACGGCGCGGGCCGCGCCACGCTGACCGGGTTCGCCTCGCTCCCCGCGCAGACCTTCGTGCCCGGCAGCGAGCCGTCCGGCTCCCAGATCGGTACGGCCCCGATCAACGGGGTGACCCCGCCCTTCTCCGGCCAGCCGGTCCAGGGGTTCAGCGGCATCGTCCGGCGCGGTGACGGCACCTTCGAGGTCCTGTCCGACAACGGGTACGGCGGCAAGGCCAACAGCGCCGACTTCCTCCTGCGCGTCCACCGCATCAAGCCGGACTTCCGCGCGGGCACCGTGAACGTGCTCGGCGGCTTCAACCTGGCCGACCCCGACGGCCGGGTGTCCTGGCCGCTGACCAGGGCCGACCGCAAGCTCACCGGCGCCGACTTCGACGTGGAGTCGATCGTGCGGGCCGACGACGGCACGTACTGGATCGGCGACGAGTTCGGCCCGTTCCTGCTGCACTTCTCCGCGCGGGGCACGCTGCTCGAAGCGCCGATCGAGCTGCCGGGCGTCAAGGCGCCCGAGAACCCGACGCTGAACGGCGCCACCCCCAACCTGGCCGGCAGCAAGGGCTTCGAGGGCATGGCCCGCTCCGCGGACGGGCGGCGGCTGTATCCGCTGCTGGAGGGCACGGTCAACGGCGACCCGGCGGGCACGTTGCGGCTGAACGAGTTCGACGTCCGCAAACGCGCCTACACCGGCAAGCGGTGGACGTACCGGCTGGACAGCCCGGCCAACGCGATCGGCGACGCCATCTCGGTGGACGAGAACCGTTTCCTGATCATCGAGCGGGACAACAACCAGGGCGACGCGGCCGCGCTCAAGCGCGTCTACCTGGCCGACAAGCGCGACCGCGACCACGACGGCGCCATGGACAAGACCCTGGCCGCCGACCTGCTGAACCTGGCCAACCCCAAGGGGCTCGGCGGGTTCGGGGAGACGTTCCGCTTCCCGTTCCAGACCATCGAGGACGTCGTCATCCTGGATGACCGCACGATCGGGATCCTCAACGACAACAACTTCCCGTTCTCGTCGGGACGCACGCCGGGTCAGCCGGACAACGACGAGTTCATCACCGTCCGCCTGCCCTGGCGCCTGCACGCCCGCTGACGGGCGGGGGTCTTCCCGGTGGCCCGCCGGGAAGACCCTCAGGCTGAGGTCATGTGGTTCGGCCGGCGGGCGAGCCAGGTGGTCGGATGCCGGCGGATCTGGTCGATCGAGGTCAGGGCGGCGCCGATGACGGCGGCGTCCGGGCCCAGCAGGGCGGGCCGGAGCGTGATGGGCGCCCAGGCGGCGGTCAGGACGCGCCGGTCGATCTCCGCCCGGGCGTTCGCGGTGAGCCAGGACGCCAGCAGGGAGAAGCTGCCGCCCAGCAGCACGGTGTCGATGTCGAGGATGTTGAGCATGTCGGCCAGCGCGATGCCGAGCGCGGTGCCGGCCGCGTCGAGGGCGGCGATGGTGGCGGGGTGGCCCGCCTCGGCCCGGCCGGTGGCGGCGGCGTCGGGGGTGGTGCCGGCCGGCGGGGGCTGGTCGCCGAGGACGGCCCGCAGGCTGGCGTAGGTCTGCAGGCAGCCGCGCGAGCCGCACGGGCAGGCGTTGCCGTCGGGATAGACCGTCACGTGCCCGAGCTCGCCGCTCCAGCCGCGGGCGCCGCGCATGAGCTGCCCGTCCAGGACGATGCCGGCGCCGATGCCGAGCCCGCCGGAGACGTAGACGAAGCTGTCGAGGGTGTTGTCGCTGGCGTAGAGCTCGCCGAGTGCGGCCAGGTTGGCCTCGTTGTCGACGGTGATCGGCAGGTCGGGCGGCAGGCCGAGCGGCTGGACGGCGCCGCGCAGCAGCGCCTGGGCGTCGACGTCGCGCCAGCCGAGCTCGGGCGCGGACTGCACGATGCCCGCCTGCACGGGGCCCGGGACGGCGAGGGTGGTGGTGAGGACGGTGAGGTCCTCGGCGGCGGTGGCGTCGACGGCGGCCCTGGCCATGCGGGCCAGCTCGGCGAGCACGTCGGGAGCGCTCCAGCCGGAGTAGGCCGCGGGGGTGAAGGCCAGATGGCGGACGGTGCCGGTGAGGTCGACGACGCAGGCCGCCAGGCCGTCCGCGCGGATGTCGAGCCCGAGCCCGGCCGGCCCCTTCTCCGACAGCGTCAGGCCGACGCGGGGCCGCCCCGCGCGTCCGTTGTGCGACAGGCCCGCCTCGGTGATGAGCTGGCCGGCCAGGAGCTCCTCGGCGATGCGGGTGATGGTCGGGCGGGTCAGCCCGGTGATCGAGGCGAGCTCGGTGCGGGAGATGGGGCGCGCCGCGGCGAGGATGTGGCGGAAGACCAGCTCCAGGTTGAGCGTGCGCAGGTTTTCCTGCCGTACGGGTTCTTCGGACTGGCGGGGCCTGCTCGGCCGGATGCGCGCGGTCATGCGGCCGGCCGGGCGGCGGCGGCGAGCTCGGCGGCGGTGGCGGCGGATACGACGCCGTCGATCACCACGGTGACGACGTGGCGGTCGACGGTCTCGCCGGGCGCCAGCACGAGCGGCTCGTCCCAGGCCGGCGACGAGCAGACGCCGAGGTAGTCGCGGGCGCGGACGAACCACCTGTCCCGCGCGGTGGCCTCGTCCGCCGGGGTGAAGAGCGTCGTCCAGGGGCGGCCGTCGCGATCGCCTCCGGTGACGGCCACCCAGTCGGCGGCGTGTCCGTGGACGCTCTGGACGTCGGCGCCGTGCGGGCTGAGCACCTGCGCGGCGCCGGCGAAGGCGGGGCCGCGCCAGAAGATGCCGCCGTAGCCGGCGCCGACCCGGCCCAGCGCGGCCGGGGTGCGCCACGGCAGCGGCCCGTCGGTGGCGTTGGTGAGCCAGGTGTGGACGCTCAGCGACCAGGCGGTCTCGTCCACCGGCCGGCAGGTGATCGAGCGTTCCTCCCGCAACAGCGTCTCCTGGCGCGGGTCGGTCCATTCGAGGGTGTGCCGCAGCTCGGTGTTCGTGCGGCGCAGCCAGCGTTGATGGCGCTGCGTGCCGTGGTTGTCCAGCCAGGCCGGCCCGTGGCCGGCGACGAAGGTGCGCCCGCCCCAGAAGTTGCGCCCGTCGACGTCGGGGGCGGCCACGCTGATGCCGAACTGGTGGGGATGCGAGTCGGGCGCCGCGTCGGTGACGGTGACGCCGCCGAGCGTGCGCACCGGATGGAGGTAGGGGCGCGGGGACGCCGACAGCGGCAGGTCGGGCTCCCAGACGTACTCGGCGACGTCGTGCCCGCGCAGCCGCAGCACGGCGACTCCGCGCGGCCGGTCGGTGCGCGCGGGAGGTACGCCGGGAGCGTGCATGGTCGTGTCGCCGCCTCTCTGGGCCTCGACGGGGCCGAGGGTCTCTCCCCAGGGTTGAGCGTACGACACTTCCCGGTTCCCCCAGTTTCGAGATCGGCGGGTGTGCAGGGCGTGCCTCGGTGGTGTCACGCGGGAGGGGATGCGGAGGTCAGCGGCAGCCCGAGGTCGTCGAGGCGGACGGCCTCCCCGGTGCGCAACGACGCGTTGCCCGCGACGCCGACCAGGACGCTCGCCGCGCCGTCGAGGAACCCGGCCTGCCGGCGCAGCGGGTCGCCGGACGCGCCGCGGAACACCTCGTCGAGCAGCATCGTGTCGCCGCCCCCGTGTCCGCCGCCGCCCTCGGGGATCGGCACCGAACGGGCGGGCTCCCAGTGCCGCTGGAGGAGGAGCCGCGCGCCCCGGCGGCGCGGCTGCCCCGGCTCGCCGTCCCGGCCGCCGTCCGCGGCGCGGGCGTCCACGGCGGTGGCGGCGGCGATGGCCGCGCTGGTGGCGACGGGCTCGACGTGCGTGCGCTCGACGACGTCGAGCTCGACGCGCCCGCCGGTGCCGTTGATCGCCACGCGGTACCCCTCCCAGGGGCTGTGCGCGTGCAGCGTGTACGACATCGACGCGCCGCGGCGGTAGCCGACGACGACGTTGAGGTTGTCCTCGATCGTGATGCCGTCGGAGAACACGTCGCGGTCGCGGATGTAGCCGTCCAGATGCTCGCCGTCCCGGTAGAGCAGCCGCAGCCGGTCGTCGGCGGCGATGTCGAGCGCGAAGGGGTCGCCCGGCCCGTCGGCGTCCCTGCTGCGCTCCGGGCGCGGCCCGAGCCCCCGCCTGCGGGCGTTGTCCGAGCCGTAGAACCGCAGGCCGCCGCGGGCGTACACGGTCTCCGGCAGGTCGGCGAGCCACCAGTTGACCAGGTCGAAGTGGTGGCTCGCCTTGTGCACCAGCAGGCCGCCGGAGACGCTCTTGTCCCGGTGCCACCTGCGGAAGTAGTCGGCGCCGTGCACGGTGTCCAGGCACCATTCGAAGGTCAGGGAGGTGACCTCGCCGATGGCGCCCTCGGCGATGAGCCGGCGCACCAGGGCGTTCCTGGGCGAGTACCGGTAGTTGTGGGTGAGGATCAGGCCCGCGGTCCCGGCGGCGAGCGCGTCGCGGATCTGCCGCAGCCCGGCGACGTCCACGGTCAGCGGCTTCTCCGACACCACGTCCGCGCCCTCGCGCAGCGCCTGGCTGATGTAGCCGGCGTGGGTGGCGTCGGGCGAGGTGACCACCACCACGTCCGGCCGCTCCCGGTCGAGCAGGCGGCCGAAGTCGCCGGGCTCGTAGTGCGCGATCCGCAGGTCGGGCCGGGTCTCGCCGACGAGGCGGTCGTAGTACGACATGCGTACCTCGTTGGTGTCGCAGAACGCCACCGGGTGGCCGACGTCGGCGTACGGGCCGAGCAGCGCCCCCAGGTACATGCGGGCACGTGAACCGGTGCCGACGAAGGCGTAGCGGCGAGGTTGGGCCATGCGTTTCGATCCCCTATTTCAGGCCCCTATTTCAGGCCGGTGGTGGCGATGCCCTTGACCAGGTATTTCTGGCCTGCGATGAAGAACCCGATGACGGGCGCGAGCGACAGGAACGACATGGCGAACATCTGCCCCCACTGCGACTGCCCCTCGGAGTCGATGAACTGCCGCAGGGCCAGCGGCACGGTGTACAGCTCGGAGTCGGTCAGGTAGATCAGCGGGCCGAAGAACTCGTTCCACACCGAGATGAACGTGAAGATCGCCGTGGTGGCGAACGCCGGCATGCACAGCGGCATGATCACTTTCCAGAAGGTGCGGAACGGCCCGCAGCCGTCGATGCGGGCGGCGTCGTCGAGCTCCTTGGGCAGGGCGCGCATGAACTGCACCATCAGGAAGATGTAGAACGCGTTCGTGGCCAGGAAGTTGGGCACGAGCAGCGGGTAGTAGGTGTTGAGCCACCCCAGCTTGGCGAAGACGATGTACTGCGGCACCAGGAGCACGTGACCGGGCAGCATCATGGTGCCGAGCATCAGGGTGAAGAACAGCTTGCGGCCGGTGAACCTCAGGCGGGCGAAGCCGTACGCGGCCAGCGAGCAGGACACCAGGTTGCCGACGATGCTCAGCACGACGATCACGAACGAGTTGGCGAGGTAGACGCCGAACGGCTGCTCCAGGGCGGTCCACCCGTCCAGGTAGTTGGCCGGGTTCCACTCGGAGGGCCACAGCGACAGGTCGGTGAAGATCAACCGGTCCGGTTTGAGCGAGCTGGAGATCAGCCACGCCAGCGGGTACATCATGACCGCGCCGGCCACGCAGAGCAGCACGTGCTTGGCGTACCGGGAACGGCGGGTCCGGCCCACGCGCTCGACGAAACTTTCCTCAGTTGTCATAGAAGACCCAATACTTCGCGGCCAGGAAGTTGATCGCGGTGAACGCGGCGATGATCACCAGCAGCATCCAGGCCATGGCCGAGGCGTAGCCCATGTTGAACTGCGAGAAGCCCTGCTGGTACAGGTACAGGTTGTAGAAGAGCGTGGAGTTGGCCGGCCCGCCGCTGCCGCCGCTCATCACGAATCCCTGGGTGAAGGTCTGGAACGACGAGATCAGGGACTGGATCAGGTTGAAGAAGATGATCGGGCTCAGCAGCGGCAGCGTGATCGAGCGGAACTGCCGCCACCGCGAGGCGCCGTCGATGGCGGCGGCCTCGTAGTACATGCCCGGGATCTGCCGCAGCCCGGCCAGGAAGATCACCATGGGGGAGCCAAACGTCCAGATGTGCAGGACGATGAGCGTGGTGAGGGCGTAGTCGGGGTCGGTCGTCCAGCCGGGCCCGTCGATGCCGAACCAGCCGAGGAACGCGTTCACGATGCCGTCGAGGCCGAAGATGTAGCGCCACAGCAGGACGATCGCGACGCTCCCGCCGAGCAGGGAGGGCAGGTAGAACACCGCCCGGTAGACGGACAGGCCCCGGACGCCGCGGTTGAGCAGCATGGCCACCCCCAGCGCCGCCGCCAGCGACAGCGGCACCGACACGAACGTGTAGACGAAGGTGACCTTCAGCGACTGGTGCAGCACCGGGTCGCGGAGCATCTCCGCGAAGTTGTCCAGCCCGATCCACTTCGGCGCGTTGAGGAGGTTGTAGTCGGTGAACGCCAGATAGAGCGAGGCGAAGAACGGGATGACGGTGAAGAGCATCCCGATGAACCACGGCAGCAGGAAGAGGTATCCGGCCCGGTCCTGGGGCGGCTTGGCCGGCCGACCGCGCCGCGGCCCGGGGGACGCGTCCGCGACGGTGACCGGTCGGTCCAGGACCGGCGCGCCTTCCGACCTGCTCACCCGCCGAGCGCCTTCCTGCCCGCGTCGAGGAGCGCCGCGGCGCCCTGCTGCGGCGTCTGGCGCTTGAACTCGACCTCGGTGGCGATCGACTCCATGCTGGTGGCGATGCTGCTCGAACCCGGCGGGTAGGTGTAGGCGCGCGGCAGCTGCTCCTTCTGCAGCCCGATGAGGTAGTCGGTGGCGACCTGGTCGTCGGCCGGCAGGCTCGGCCTGACCTCGGCCGCCACCTTCGCGTTGGCGGGCACGCCGCGGGTCGTGCCGGTCGCCCTTGAGGCGTCCGGGTCGTTGATGAGGAAGTTGAGCAGCTTCAGCGTCTCGGCCGGGTGCTTCGACCGCGCGGCGACCGACCACAGGGCGGGGGTGTCGATCGACTGGCCGCGCCGCTTCTCGGTGGTCTCGCCGGGCATGCGGAGCAGCACGAGGTTGCCCCCGGCGGCGGCGTTGTAGCCCAGGAAGTTGTTGGTGGGGATGATCTGCGACGCGATCGCGCCCTTGGCCAGGTACGACTGCTGGGGCGAGCCGCCCACCTTCTCGAAGAACCCGGCCGGCGGGAACCCGCCGTCGGCCCGCATGGCCTGGAACATCTCGAACCAGGCGACGAGGGTGGCCTCGCTGACGCCGAGCTTGCCGTCGGGGGTGTAGAAGTCCTCGCCGCGCTGGCGGGTGAACACGATGAGGTTGGCCAGGGTGTACGCCTCGAACCCGGTGCCGTACACCTTCTTGCCGCTGGCCTTGCTGATCTCGCGGGCGAAGGCCGCCAGGTCCTGCCAGCTCCAGGTGTCGCCGTCCGGGATCTTCACGCCGTACTTCTCGGTCAGCGTCCTGTTGACGACGAAGCCGATGCTGTTCAGGCCGGAGGGCACGCCGAAGCTCTTGTCCCCGACGACCGCGAGCGCCCGCGCGCTCTCGCCCAGCCCGGAGAGGTCGACCGCGTCCGCGTGCTGGTTGAGGTCGAGCAGCGCGCCGCGGTCGGCGTACTCGCGCAGGCTGTCCATGCGCATCATCATCAGGTCCGGCGGGTCGCCGGCGGCGAAGCGCGTGGCCAGCTTGTCCTTGTACGGGCCGCTGTCCTGGTACTCGGTCTTCACCGTGACGCCGGGGTTCTTCTTCTTGAACACATCCAGCGCGGCCTGCGTCTTCTGTGCCCGGGAGGCGTCGCCCCACCAGACCATGTTCAGCTGGACGCCGCCGCCACCGGATCCGCCTCCGCCGAAGCCCCGGCCGCACGCCGCCAGGCCGAGACCGAGGCCGGACAGCCCGGCCAGCTTCACCAGATTCCGGCGGCTTAACGACGTCGGGGCCATTCGAGCGGATCGAGGGGTCATCTGGGCGCGGTCCCTTCGGGAGGGCGCCGGCGAGCCGGCGACAGGACGTCCTGGGGGGGATAAGGGCGTGTGCGTACACGGGACCAGGACGCCGGCCGCGCGGCGGCCGTACGCGCCTGATACGGCGGCGACCTGCGGAAGCAGGCCGCTCATCCGAAGTTGAAGGTCACGTTACGTCGGCATTTCTGGTTACGTCAACCCATGAAACAAATAGGAGGACAGCCTGCTTCGGCCGAGTGCGTGGTCCGGCATCCGTGAGATAATGCTCTTATCGGAGCCCTCTCGGCCTCGGGCGCAGCCCAGGCGAGAGGGTTTTTTCATGCCCGCCCGCAGCGGGCAGCTGCCTTCACCTCATCAAGGAGTGTCCCCATGGACCTTGGTCTGACCTGCCCGCGTTTCCTCTGGCCCGGCGGCGACATCGCCGGTGAGTTCGCCGCCGTCGCCCGCGGTGCCGACCGGGCGGGGCTGCGCAGCCTGTGGGTGATGGACCACTTCTTCCAGATCCCCAACTTCGGCGCGGCGGAGGATCCGATGCTGGAGGCGTACGGGGCGCTGTCCTACGCCGCCGCCCTCACCAGCCGGGTCACCCTGGGCGCCCTCGTGACCGGCGCCGTCTACCGCGCGCCCGGCCTGCTGATCAAGCAGGTCAGCACCCTGGATGCGCTCTCCGGTGGGCGCGCCGTCCTCGGCATCGGCGCCGGCTGGTACGAGCCCGAGGCCCGCGGCCTCGGGCTGCCCTTCCCGCCGCTGGCCGAACGGTTCGAACGGCTGGAGGAGACCCTCCAGATCGCCCGGCAGATGTGGAGCGACCGGGACGAGCCGTACCGGGGCCGGCACCACACCCTGGAACGTACGCTCAACGCGCCGCAGGCCGACCCGCCCATCCTCATCGGCGGCAGCGGGGAGAAGAAGACCCTCCGCCTCGTCGCCCAGTACGCCGACGCCTGCAACTTCCTGCACGGCGCCGACGTCCGGCACAAGCTCGGCGTGCTGCGCGCCCACTGCGAGCGGCTGGGCCGGCCCTACGAGGACATCGAGAAGACCCTCCACCTGCGCATCCCCGAGGGCGAAAGCGTCGAGCAGAGTGTGCGGCGCTGCGCCGAGCTCGCCGCCCTGGGCATCGACCACGTCATCGTCGCCGTCCCCGACCCTGCCGCCGACGCGTGGCAGGCCCATCTGGCCGAGCTCGCCGCGCGGATATCCACCATCATTCCGTTCGGCCGCAAGGGGGGTGATTCTGGATGAGCGACCGCTGACGGCCTCCTGCCGGCGGCTCCGGGGGGTTGACTGTGAGCCATGTCACCTGTCAGGGCGGGTGAAGGGAGCAGAACGCCGCGTTTGACACCAAAACCTGACTCGCCTCCCTCGCGGATTGCGATAACTTGTGTACGGAATGATCACGAATGGAGGCCGTGGCATGCCGGAGCAAGGCGGTGGCGGTGCGATGGGGATCGACGTCACCAGGCCAAGCGTCGCCCGTATGTACGACTACTACCTCGGAGGCAAAGACAACTTCGAGATCGACCGTGAGGCCGTGCGGCGGGTCGAGAAGGCGATGCCCGAGATCCGCGAGCTGGCCCAGGAGAACCGCGCGTTCCTGCGCCGCGCGGTGCGCCACATGGCCCGGCAGGGGATCCGGCAGTTCATCGACATCGGCTCCGGCCTGCCCACCGTGGGCAACACGCACGAGATCGCGCAGCGGATCATCCCGGACGCCCGCGTGGTGTACGTCGATAACGACCCGGTCGTGCTGCAGCACGGCCGGGCGCTCCTGGCGACCGACAAGAACACCACCGTGGCCGCCGCCGACATGCGCCGCCCGGCCGACGTCCTCGGGCATCCGGAGACGGTCAAGCTCATCGACTTCAACGAGCCGGTCGGCGTCCTGATGATCGCCATGGTGCACTTCCTCACCCTGGAAGAGCGTGGCTCCGTCATGGGCCAGCTGCGCCACGCCCTGGCCTCCGGCAGCCACCTCACGGCCACCCACGTCACCGGTGACGGCCACTCGGTGGACGCGGTGGCCCAGATCGAGGCGGTGTACGCGGCCACGCCGACGCCGATCTACTTCCGCGACCACACGGACGTGGCGGGCTTCTTCGACGGGTTCGACCTGGTGGACCCCGGTGTGGTCACCATCGACACCTGGCACCCCGACCCGGCCGACCCGGCTCCCGCCGCCACGCGGTGGCTGTACGGGGGCGTCGGGCGCAAGCCCTGAGGGCTCAACGACGTTCGGCCCCGGCCGCGAGCAGGCGTTTGCCGAGACGCTGGGCCGGGGCCTCGATCAGCCGGTAGGTCATGGCGCTGAGCGGGATCAGGACGAGGAAGTACAGCACCGGGTTCGGGAGGACGTGCAGCAGGATCGGGTGCAGCAGGTAGACGGAGAAGCTGATCACGCCGAGCCAGGGCAGCCAGCGCGGGAACGCCCGCCGGCGCAGCGCGAACGCCAGCGCGAAGGCGCCGAACGCCAGCGCGATCGCCGGCGCCCAGCCGGGATCGTCCTTGGCGGGGAGCCCGCAGACCAGCACCGCCGCCACCGCGACGGCCGCCGTGCGCCAGGGGATGGCTCCCCGCTCGGCCCGGTACACCGCCGTCCCCGCGAACATCGTCGCCAGGATGATCACACCCTGCCAGGTCCCGCCCCGGCTGCCCAGGATCACCAGCGCGAGCCCGAGCAGACCGCCCGCGACCGCGGCGGCCGTACGGACCCCGCCGCGCCCGAGGGCGGTCACCGCGATGGCCGCGACGACCGCGAGGGGGAGCAGCGTGGCGGCCACGTCGTCCTGGCCGCCCAGCATCGTCTGCGGCACCAGCAGCCCCAGCCCCACGGCCACCAGCGCCAGGACGACGGCGATCTCCGCTGACCTGCCGGCCTGCCGGACCTGGAACAGCGCGACGCTGATCAGGTAGAACGCCATCTCGTACGAGAGCGTCCAGGTCACGCTGATGACGGCCGGCAGGTTGAGCAGCTCCTGCAGCATGGTCAGGTTGCCGAGCGCGACCACGGCGACGGGCCGGTCGGCCAGCCGGGGTTCGAGGGGGAGCACGCCTGCCAGGGCGAGGAGGAGCACCAGGCAGCAGGCGCTGATCAGCAGGGGGAGGAGGCGGAAGGCCCGCCCGGTCCAGAAGGCCCGCACGTCGCCGCGCCGCTCCAGGGAAGCGGGGATGATGTACCCGCTGACCAGGAAGAACACGAACACGCCGAAGGTGCCGAAGTCGATCCTGCGGTCCACCTCCGCCCAGAGGACCGGGGCGTAGGTCCAGCCGGCGTGGTGCATGGTGACGGCCAGCGCTGCCGGTCCCCGCAGGGCGTCCAGCCAGGCCAGCCGGGCGGGGGCCGAGAACATCTGCCGGATTCTAGGCCATCCGGGATCGTCGACGAGCCACGTCCCAGCTCAGGGGCCTGGCGGGCGGCGTGAATGTGCCGGATGCGGGGGTAGGGGGCGCTCATAGTCCGAAGAAACGGGGAAACGTTCATGAGCCGCATCGCAGAATGGCTGAAGAAGGCGGAGAACCTGGCCAGAGGGCATTCCAAGCAGGCCGACGAGGTGGTGGACCGCGCCGAGCAGTACGCGAAGGAGCGGACCGGCCACAAGTACGACGAGCAGATCTCGAAGGGCGCGGACGCGTTGCAGGAGCGGTACGGCGGCGGGAAGCAGCCGTCCGACGGGGACGAGGAGAACAAGGACCAGAGGCGCGAGGGCTGAACGGCCGGCTACCTGTCCTCGACGTTCTCGACGTCCTCGACGAAGGAGAGGTAGCGGTCGGCTGAGCGGCGGACGGCCTCCGCGCCGTCCCCGTACACGACGCTTTTCCACCAGCCCCCGTAGACCCTGTCGAACGCGTAGGGCTCCAGCAGGTCCAGGGCGCGGCGCACGACGTGTGGGCGCTCCGGGATGTAGTTGGGGTAGCTGTACATGAAGCTCACCCAGCGCCGGTCCTGGACGACCTGGAGGATGTCGCCCGAGAACAGGGCGCGCCCGGACGAGGAGTGCAGCACCTGGCCGCCCGGGAAGTGCACGCCCGCGTTGATCAGGGTGAGGTCCTCCGACAGCCGGTGGGTGTCGCCTTCCCAGAAGACCACCGCGTCATCCGGCCTGGCCACCCACTGCCTGTCGGCGGCGTGGATGTAGACCGGGGCGTCGAAGGCCCGGGACCATTCGATCATGGAGCCGTAGAAGTGGGGGTGGCTGATGGCGATGGCCGACACCCCGCCCAGCTCCTGGACCTGGGCGAGCAGGTCGTCGTCGAGGTAGGAGACCATGTCCCACAGCACGTTGCCCGCCGGCGTGCGGACGAGGAGCGCGCGCTGGCCGATCGCCGTGGGCGGGGCGGTGCCGATGCCCACCACGCCCGGGCCCTCCTCCTCCACCCGGCCGCGATGGCCCTCGGCCGCCAGGCCCGCCAGGGTGGTCCACTGCTGCCCGGCCCAGCCGACGTACTGGCGCTCGTCCTCGCAGATCGGGCAGTCGGCGCGCGGCTCGGCGTACTGGACGCCGCAGGTGCGGCAGATGGGCAGGTCGGCCGATGGCATGCGGCCAGCCTATCGCCGGGCCTGTACGGTGATCGCATGGTCAGAGGGGGGTTGCTGGTCGCGGGGACCACGTCCGACGCGGGCAAGAGCGTGCTGACGGCGGGGATCTGCCGGTGGCTGGCCCGCAGGGGCGTGCGCGTCGCGCCGTTCAAAGCGCAGAACATGTCGCTCAACTCGTACGTCACCGCGCAGGGCGCCGAGATCGGCCGGGCCCAGGCGACGCAGGCGCAGGCCGCCTACCTGGAGCCGACGGTGGACATGAACCCGATCCTCCTCAAACCGGGCACCGACCGCCGCAGCCAGGTCGTCCTCATGGGCAACCCGGTGGCGGACGTGGACGCGATGGAATACGGCGCGCTCAAGGACCTCCTGCGCGCCACCGCGCTGGAGGCGCTCGAAAGGCTCAGGAGCCGGTACGACGTGGTCGTGTGCGAGGGCGCGGGCAGCCCCGCCGAGATCAACCTGCGCCGCGGCGACCTCGCCAACATGGGCCTGGCCAGGGCCGCGAACCTCCCCGTGATCGTGGTCGGCGACATCGACAGGGGAGGGGTGTTCGCCGCGTTCTACGGCACGGTGGGCCTCTTAGATGCCGACGACCAATCGCATATTTCCGGATTTGTCGTGAACAAGTTCCGCGGCGCGCGGGAGCTCCTGGAGCCCGGGCTCGACATGCTCAGGCGGCTGACCGGGCGCGAGGTGTACGGCGTGCTGCCCTGGCTCGACGGGCTCTGGCTGGACGTCGAGGACTCCCTGGCCCTGGACAGCAGGAAGGTCGCCGTACACCCCCCGTACGGCCGGCAGACCCTCCGGGTGGCCGTCGTGCGGCTGCCCAGGATCTCGAACTTCACCGACGCGGACGCCCTGGCCGCCGAGCCGGGGGTCGTGGTGCGTTTCGTGACCGATCCGGTCGAGCTGGACGACGCCGACCTCGTGGTGCTGCCGGGCTCCAGGGCCACGGTGAGCGACCTGGCGTGGCTGCGGGAGCGCGGGCTGGCGGCGGCGATCACCGGCCGGGCCGGGCCTGTGCTGGGGATCTGCGGCGGCTTCCAGATGCTCGGGCGGGAGATCGTGGACGAGGTGGAGTCGGGGGCGGGCAAGGTCGAAGGGCTGGGGCGGCTGCCGGTGCGGATCGAGTTCGGGAAGGACAAGCGGCTCGGCCGGCCCGAGGGCAGCGCGTACGGGCAGCCGGTCCGCGCGTACGAGATCCACCACGGGCTGGCCTCCGTGGACGGCGGCGAGCCGTTCCTGGACGGCTGCCGGGTCGGCAACGTCTGGGGCACCACCTGGCACGGCGCCCTGGAGAACGACGGCTTCCGCCGGGCCTTCCTGGCCGACGTGGCCGCGCGGGCGGGGCGCGACTTCGTGCCGGCTCCCGGCACGGACTTCGCCGGGCTCAGGGAGGAGCGGCTCGACGCGCTCGGCGACCTGGTGGAGCGGCACCTCGACACGGACGCGCTGCTCCGCCTCATCGAGCACGGCCCGACGGACGTCCCGTTCCTGCCCCCGGGCGCGCCGCCGCTCGGCTAGCCCGATTGCGTGCGGGCCATGCGCTGGGTGTCGATCCAGGCGTCGATCTGCTCCCAGTGGTCGTACAGCCACCGGATCCGCTCCTCCCGCTCCTTCGGGATCTCGGCCGCGGGCACCCGCCACCACTTCGCGGTGATGTGAGCGTTGACGGGCAGCTTGCGCCAGACGTCCCCCAGCGTGATGAGGTCGTCGAGCCCGGTGTGCGCGACGAAGACGACGTCCGCCGACGGGCACGCCTCGATGGCCGTGATGGCGCCGTTCGGGCGGGGCGGGAGCAGGTGGTCCATGCCGCGCGCCCGCTCCGCCTCCTCGGTCAGCCCCTTCTCCTCCAGCCGCCGGATGGCGAGCCGGCGGCGGCGCGGGGTGAAGTTCCCGCCCTCGGGGAAGATCACGAGGGCGTCCTGGTCGCCCATCGTGGCGGCGAGGCGGTGGATCTCCTCGATGATCCGCTTCTGTCCGGACTTGCGGGACACGAACGCGTTCGGCAGCCGGTTGACCACGACGTCCAGCGAGGGGTCGTACTGGAGCGCGGCCTTCATGACGATGCGGGGCTGTCGGTGATAGAGCGACAGGAGGTGATAAATCAGCAAAAAGGAGTCGCCGGGGCCGGCGTGCCGCGACAGCACGATGACCGGTCGCGTCAGCCTGGCGGCCTGCTCCTCCGCCGTCAGCTCGGGCTCCTGGATCTCCAGCGTCAGCCGGAAGATCCGCACGGCGGCCGCGTACACCTTGGCCAGGAACCACCTGATCAGGGCGTAGTGCCGCTCCTGGCGCCGGGCCCCGCCCGCCACCCACAGCCACAGGCACGTGATCAGCACGCCCGATTCCAGCGTCAGCCACACCGTGGCGAACCAGACGAACCTCGCCCCCCTGCGCTGCGGCGGCGGCAGGCGCAGCGAGGCCGCCGCCGAGACGACCAGCCAGAACGGCAGCGTCACCACCATGAACACGGTCATCACGATGACCAGCGGAGCCAGCACCAGCCGGCGCAGAATACGCGGTGGAAGCAACGGCGGCCTCCCTGTGACGGTCTGTCTCTCAGTCTCCTCTGTTCCGCAGATAGCGGGAAGAAGCCGTGTACGCGCGGTCGATGCAGTCGGAGATCTGCGAGACGTCGCGGTAGCGCAGCGTCGAGAGCGGCTCGGTCACCCCGGCGGGCAGCACGTGCACCTCCACGCCGGGCGGCAGGCTGGCCATGTCCTCGGCGAACCGGTGCCTGCGCGCGATCTCGAACGCCACCATGCCCACCTCCCAGAACCTCCTGGGCGGCGTCAGCGGCCGCTCGATCCGCCCGACGTGCAGGACATATACCCGTTTGGCGCCGAGCTGCACGGCCCGCCCCACGGGGATGCTGTGCACCAGCCCCCCGTCGTAGAAGTGCTCGCCGCCGACCACCACGGGCGGCAGCAGCCCGGGCACCGCGCACGACGCCAGCACCGCCTCGACCAGCGGCCCGCCGGTGAACCAGTGCGCCGCCGCCCGCTCGACCGAGGCCGCCACGCACTGGAAGGGGACCTCCAGCTCCTCGATCCGGGAAACCCCCACGGTCCCGCTCAGAACCTCGCGCAACGGGCCGATCGGGTGCAGATGGGTGCCGGTCCTGGCCAGCGTGGACAACCGGGCCACCCACGAGCCGGCGAAGGCCGTACGCACGACGTCGGAGCGCCACAGCGAGGTCAGCCTCTCCACCGCCTCGGAAGGGGCGGCGGCGATGACCGCCCCGTTCAGGGCGCCCACAGAGGTGCCCACCACGAGGTCGGGCCTGATGCCCGCCTCGTCGAGCGCCTGCAGCATGCCAACCTCGTGCGCGCCGAGCACGCCCCCACCACCGAGCACGAACGCCGTCTCCACCCGACCCACCCTCTCGTTGCCGCGTCCCGGAAGCAAAGCCATCCGCACGCTGCCGGACCCCTCCAGTGACGGAAGTCCCGCGCGGCGGGACGATTCGGCCATGACAGCAGTGGTGCAGACCGAAGGGCTGACCAAGTATTACGGCAGGCGCCGCGGCCTGGAAGATCTCACGCTGGAGATCCAGCCGGGGGAGATCTTCGGGTATCTCGGGCCGAACGGCGCAGGCAAGACGACCACGCTCCGGTTGCTGCTCGACGTGATCAGGCCCACCCGGGGCACGGTACGCGTCCTCGGCGCCGACCCGCGCGAGTCCGCGATCCGCTCCAGGATCGGCTATCTGCCCGGCGAGCTGGCGCTGGAGGGCCGCGAGCGGGCCAAGGACTACCTGCGCTTCCTCGGCAGGGTACGCGGCGGCGTGCCGGACACGCGCATCGACGCCCTGGCCGAGCGGTTCGAGGCCGACCTGTCGGTGCAGATGCGCAAGCTCTCCAAGGGCAACAAGCAGAAGGTCGGGCTGATCCAGGCGTTCATGCACGAGCCGGAGTTCCTCATCCTGGACGAGCCGACGGGCGGGCTGGACCCGCTGGTGCAGCACGAGTTCCTGGCCATGCTCAGGGAGGTGCGCCAGGCCGGGCGCACCGTGCTGATGTCCTCGCACGTGCTCGCCGAGGTCGAGAACGTCTCGGACCGGGTCGGGATCGTACGGGACGGGCGCCTGGTGGCCGTGGAGGACGTGGCGGCGCTGCGCGAGAAGGCGGTGCGCCGGGTCGAGCTGCACTTCGACGCGCCCGTGCCGCGAGCGGCGTTCGAGAACCTGCCCGGCGTGCGCGACCTGCGCGTGGAGGGCGCCGGCGTGCGCTGCACGATCGACGGCCGGCCGGACGCGCTGATCAAGGCGGCGGCCCGGTTCACCGTGGTGCACATGGTGAGCGCGGAGCCGGACCTGGAGGAGATCTTCCTGACCTACTACGGGGACGAGGAGCGGCACCATGATCGCTAAGAGCCTGCGCGACAACCGGCGGTCGCTCATCTGGTGGTGCCTGGGCATCAGCGCCTTCATGGCCGTCTATCTGGGCACGTACGCCAACATCAGGTTGAACCCCGAGACCTACGGCGCCATGGCTGTGGCCAAGTTTCCCGGGCCGCTCAGGGACCTGATGGGCGGGCTCGGGGACTTCGCCTCTGGCACCGGCTACCTGCAGACGGTCGTCTACCAGCTCTTCGTCCCCATGCTGTTCATCGTGTTCGCGATGTCCCTGGCCAACCGGGCGATCGCGCAGCCGGAGGAGTCGGGCACGCTGGAGCTGGTCGTCACGCTTCCGGTGGACCGGCGGCGGCTGGTGCTGGACAGGTTCGCCGCGCTGGCGGCCGCGATGCTCGCGGTGGCCGTCGTGACGCTGCTGGTCACGTGGGCGACGAGCCAGGCCGTGGAGATGGGGGTGCCGTTCGACCGGATCCTGGCCGCGCACCTCGGGGTGTTCCTGGTCGGCCTGCTGTTCGGGACGATCGGGCTGGCGGCCGGAGCGGCCACCGGGCGCAGGACGATCGCCTCGGCCGTGGTCGGCGTGTGGGTGGTGGCCGGCTACGTCGTGGTCACGATCGGCCGGAACATCGACGCCGTCTCCTGGCTGAAGTGGCTCTCGCCGTTCCACTACTACGCCGAGGGCAGGCCGCTCTATGAGGGGCTGCCGGTCGGGGACTACCTTGTGCTGGCGGGGGCCACGGTCGTGCTGGCGCTCACCGCCGTGCTCGCCTTCGACAGGCGTGACGTAGGAGTGTGATGGCGATCTCCGAGATGCCCGCCGACCTGCTCGGCGGGCATCGCCAGGTGCTGGCCGAGCACGCCGCGACCGGCCGCTTACCCTCCCGCGAGGCGCTCGACGCCTACCGCGCCGCGGGCAGGCGCGCCGCCAGGCTGGGGGTCCCGCTGCGGGCGCTGGTGGACGGCGCCCTCGCCGCCGGCGAGGGGCTGCCGGGAGCGCTGCCCGCGCTGCGCAAGGCGGTCTCCGCGCTGATGGAGGGGTACGAGCGGGCGCAGCTCGCCGCCGTCCGAGAGGAGGAGCGGGCCTGGAGGGAGTTCGTGGACGACCTGCTCCAGGGGCGGGCCGAGCGGCTGGCGGAGCGGGCCGAGCACTTCGGGCTGCGGCTGGCGGGGTCCTACGTGGTGGCCGTGGCCCGCGGCATGCGCGACGGCGACCAGGACCGCATCGAGCGGGACCTGATCGCCCGGTTCGGCTCGCACAACGTGCTCGTGGCCGTGCGCGACGGGCTGCTGGTGTGCGTGGCCCCGGAGACGCTGCCGGCCGCGGTGGGGGAGTTCACCCATCACGTACGCGCCCGCTTCCCGGCCGGGTGGCGCGTCGGGGTGGGCCGCCCCCAGCGTGGCCCCGGCGGCGTCGTGTCCTCCTACCGGGAAGCGGCGCAGGCCCTGGAGCTGGCCGATGGGCTGGGGCTCAGGGCCGACGTGGTCAAGGCGGCCGACCTGCTCGTCTTCCCCGTGCTGCTGCGTGACAGGAGCGCGATCGAGGACCTGGTGACCAGCGTGCTGAGCCCGCTGCTGGGGGCGCGGGGCGGGCACGAGCCGCTGCTGGAGACGCTGGAGGCCGTCTTCGCCTCGCACGGCAACCAGACGGCCGCGGCCCGGCGGCTGGGGCTCAGCACGCGGGCGGTCACGTACCGGCTGGAGCGCATCCGCCGCCTGACCGGCTTCTCGCCGGACGACCCGACGCAGCGCTTCACCCTGGAGACCGCCGTGCTCGGGGCCCGCCTCCTGGGCTGGCCCACGAGCCCCGGCCTCAGTCGGTGACGGCGGGGCCCTTCGGCCTCAGTCGGTGACGGCGAGGCGGATGCCGAAGCCGACGATGACCACGCCGGTCAGGCGGTCGAGGAAGCGGCGTACGGCGGGCGTCCGCAGGAAGCCTCCCACCAGCGACGCGAACCCGATCAGCGCCGCGCTCCACAGCAGCCCCTCGGCCACGTGCACGCCGGCCAGCACCAACCCCATGACCGCGTGCGGCGCCCCGTCCGGGATGAAATGCGGAAGCATGGCCACGTAGAACGCCCCGACCTTGGGGTTGAGCAGGTTCGTGACCAGCCCGCGCCGGAACCCGCCCCCGAACCGCACCGCCTGCTCCGGCTCGTCGTGGGGCGCGGCCTTGGCCAGGAGCATGCGCAGGCCCATCCACACCAGGTACGCCACGCCGGCCCAGCGCAGGATCTCGTAGCCGAGCCGTGAGGCGGCCAGCAGCGCCGACAGCCCGGCCGCGGTGAGCACGCCCCACGTGAGCGTGCCGAGCTGGATGCCGAGCGTCACGCCCCAGGCCGCCCGCCTGCTCGCCAGCAAGGACGTACGCAGGATCAGGGCCGTGTCGAGGCCGGGGGTGAGCGTGAGCAGTGCCACCACGGCGGCGAACGACCAGATTGATCCTGCGATGTCCATGGCGTCAGGGTATGAGGAGCAGTTTTCCTGTCGTCCGGCGGGCCGCCAGGTCCTCGTGCGCCTGGTGCGCCTCGGCCAGCGGGTAGCGGTGCGAGACGTTGATGGTGAGCTGTCCCGCCTTGATCCAGCCGAACAGGTCGGAGGCGCGCTGGAGCAGCTCCTCGCGCTCGGCTATGTAGTGGACCAGCGTGGGCCTGGTGAGGAAGAGCGAGCCCTGCCGGTTGAGGATCTGGGGGTCCATCGGCGGGACCGGGCCGCTGGCGGCGCCGTACAGGGCCATGAGGCCGCGCGGCCGCAGCGCTTCGAGCCCGCCGTCGAACGTGGCCTTGCCGACGCCGTCGTACACGACGTCGATCTTGTTCCGCAGCGCCTCGGCGAAGTCGTCGTACCGCAGCACCTCGTCGGCGCCGGCCTCCCTGGCCAGCTTCTCCTTCTCGTCGGTGGAGACGGTGGTGTAGACCTTGGCGCCCTTGAACTTGGCCAGCTGGATGAGCAGCTGGCCCATGCCGCCGGCGCCGGCGTGGACGAGCACCTGGTCCCCCTCCCGCACCGGGTGAGTGGAGTGGGTGAGGTAGTGGGCGGTCATCCCCTGCAGCATCGTCGCCGCGGCCACCTCGGCCGGGACTCCGTCGGGCACGGGCACCGCCCGGATCGCCGGGATCACCGCCTTCTCGGCGTAGCTGCCCAGGACGTTGGCCCAGGCCACGGTGTCGCCCACGGCCACGTCCCGCACCCCCGGCCCGACGGCCGAGACCGTGCCCGCGCCTTCGGAGCCGATGGAGGTGGGCAGGTTGAGCGGGTACGCGCCGGAGCGGTGGTAGATGTCGATGAAGTTGACGCCGCTCGCGGCGACGTCGACGACGATCTCCCCTTCACCGGGGACGGGATCGGGCCGCTCGACGTATTCGAGAACCTCAGGACCGCCAGGGGCGGAGACGACGATGGCATGCATGACTCCTAGTCAACTCCGTCCGCGCGGGGGATCGCCACCTGGGTCCGGATCTGAGGACCACTCGCGCGGGGGATGGGGATGGCTCTCGCGGGGGAACGCCTGGCGGGGGCGGGCCGCCCAGGATGGTGGGCATGTCGAATGTCCGAGTGGGCGTGACGCTGGTCTGGGTCGCCCTCTACGGCGGGCTGCGGGTCTACTGGCAGCTCGGCCACCTGCCGGAACGCCTGTCCCCGGCCGGTCCCGACCTGCTGGTGTTCACCGGGTGGTGGGCGGTGGGCCTGTGCGGGGCGGCGGTGGCGGTGCTGGCCGCCATGCTGATCCTGCCTCGGGGACGGGTTCTGGCGGGCGCGGCCTGGGTCGTGGGCGGCGCGTTCGTCGGGTCGGGGGCGCTGTTGCTGCTCGACGTCGTCGGGTTCGTCCTTCCCGGGCTGAGGATCCCGGTTTATCCGCTGGGGGCGCTCAGCAAGGCGGCGTGCGTGGGGGCGGGAGTGCTGATGTGGCGGGCCGCGCGGGCGTACCCGCCCCCGCGGCCCAGGACTCTGGCGCGCACCCCGACGTGGGCCTTCGTGGCCGCGTACGTCGCCGTCGGCGGGTGTCTCGCGCGGATCCTGGCGCAGGCGGCCGTCGGCATCGGGGGTGGGGACCCGGGTTTCGAGGCCGGGTTCCTGCTGGCCGGGACGGTGCTGCCGCTCGCGCTTGTCCACCGGTGGGGGCGGGTGTGGCCGCGCTGGGTGCCGGTGCTGGCCGGTCGGGGCGTGCCGCGGCGGCTGGTGCTGTGGCCGGGCGTCGCGGTGTCGGGCGGGCTGCTGGCGTACTTCGGGGTGGGGCTCGGGCAGATGGTGGCCGAACGGCTCTCCGGAGTCGTCCCGTTCGCCGGGAGCGGCCTGCCGGAGGTCTTCTACTGGGTCGCCGTCCCCGCGTACGTGCTCTGGGGAGCCGGGCTGGCGGTGGCGGCGCTGGCATATACGTGGCGTACTCGGGCCCCTGCGCGGAGTGCGGCGGATCGGTAAGCTTGCCCGGCGTGAGCGGTGATACCTCCCATATCGGGCGCTACAGGTTGCTCGGCGTGCTGGGGCGGGGCGGCATGGGCACGGTCCATCTCGCCGAGGATCCGGCCGGGCAGCGGGTCGCCGTCAAAGTGATCAACCCGGAGCTGACCCAGCACGAGCAGTTCCGCATGCGGTTCCGCAGGGAGGCGGACGCCGCCCAGCGGGTGCGCAGGTTCTGCACGGCCGCGGTGATCGAGGCCGCGCTCGACGGCGACCAGCTCTACGTCGTCACCGAATATGTGCCCGGCCCGAACCTCGAAGCCGCCCTGAGCCAGTCGGGCCCCCTGCGCGGCTCCAGCCTCGACGCGCTGGCCGTCAGCGTGGCCACTGCGCTGACCGCCATCCACGGCGCCGGAGTGGTGCACAGGGACCTCAAGCCGTCGAACGTGCTGCTGTCGCCCGTCGGCCCGCGCGTGATCGACTTCGGCATCGCGCGGGCGCTGGACACGCTCGGAGGCGTCACGGGCACCGGCGAGCTGGTGGGCACGCCCCGCTACATGGCTCCCGAGGTGCTGCGGGGCGAACCGGTCTCACCGGCCTGCGACGTGTTCTCGTGGGGATGTCTGGTCGCGTTCGCCGCCAGCGGCAGGCCGCCCTTCGGGGGCGACACGCTGCCCGCGATCGTCTACCAGGTGCTCAACACCGAGCCGAACCTCGACGCGGTCGAGCCCGGCCTGCGCGAGCTGGTCGGCGCCGCGCTGCGGAAGGACCCGGCCACGCGGCCCACCGCGCAGCAGTTGCTCGACCACCTCGTCGGGCGCTCGGCCGCGCCCGAGCAGGCGGCGCAGACCGTACAGGTGGCCTGGCAGCAGGCCACGGCGCCGTACACGGCCGTCCAGCAGCCGACCGGGAGCAACCGCACCAAGCTGATCGCGGGGGCCGCAGCGGCCGCGGCGGTGCTCGTGGCGGGCGCGGTGGCCGCGTGGGCGGTGCTGAGCCCCGGTGGGCCGCCCGACCTGGGCGTCCTCTACCGCGAGGACTTCACGCAGACCAGCGGCGGCTGGAGCGGCGTCTACGACCCCGACGAGACGGCCAGCTACGGCTACCGGACGGACGGGACGTACGGGCTGGATGTGGAGAAGGGGTCCGAAGAGCGGTCGGCGAAGGCCCCCATACCCTTCCTCATCGCCAAGCCGACCACCACCCCCGAACCGTCGGCCACGCCCACGCCGATGCTGCCCTCGACCGTCGTGGTCGCCGTCACCGCCGAGGTCAAGAAGTCCGTCGGGACCGGTGAGTACGGCGTGTACTGCCACAACGTGGACGAAGACGACACGTACTACGAGTTCGCCCTCGACACGACCGGCAAGGCCAGGATCCGGCGGATCGTGGACGGCTCGGGCGGAACGCTGGCCCAGCCGGTGCAGGTGGACGGGCTGCCCGGCAGGGCCCGGCTGGCGGCGGCGTGCGAGCAGGTCGGATCGGCGGTGCGGCTGACGATGTGGGTGAACGATCATCAGGTGCACCAGGTGGAGGATCCTAACGGGCTCGGGAACGGGTACGTGGGGCTGTTCGCGCGTACGCCGAAGGACGGCACGTCGCTGCTGAAGACGACGTTCGACGACTTCGAACTACGCGGCCAGAAGGAGCCCTGACCCCCACGGCCTGCTCGGCAACACCTCGGGCACCCGGTCCGCGGAACACCGACGCACGCCCCTCCCAGAACACCGCCCCGACCGACCGGCACGTGGAACACCCACGGAGGCCGGTCGGGTCGTAGAACCCCCGCCGGGGGTCGTCGACTCGTAGAACGCCCACCTGGATCGGCGGGTCGGCTGCTCATAGGACGCCGGCTCGGGCGGCGGCCAGTGCCGCGTCGGCGGCGCGGTCGGCGTCCCGCTCCGTGACCGGCTCGTGCGCCACGAACAACCGGTAGTAAACGGGCGCGACCGCCACCCTGATCACCTCCCTGACATCCACCATGTCGGGCAGCTCACCGCGTTCGACAGCCCGCCGCACCACCTCGGCTGACTGCTCGTGCCGGGCCATGAAGAACTCGTGCAGCGCCCGCGCCGCATCGGGATCCTGAACAGCCGCCGCCACGAACGCCGACGACACCGGCCCCAGCTCCGGATCGTCGAAACCACTCCGCACCAACTGGACGATGCCCCTCAGATCACCTTCGATCGAGCCGGTGTCCGGAATGGGCCACGGCTCGCCCCCGGCCAGCTCCAGGGCGTCGGAGATCAGCCCCGCGACACTGCCCCAGCGCCGGTAGACGGTCGTCTTGTGCACTCCCGACCGCTCGGCCACGTTCTCCACCGTCAGGCCCCGGTATCCGTGCTCGGCCAGCTCGGCGAGGGTGGCCTGCCGCACGGCGTCCCGAACCCGGGCGCTTCGCCCACCCGGCCGCTTGTTCGACTCCAAAAACTACTCCAGTTGCATTAGCGCTCCCCGCATGGCACACTAACGCTACATCAGTTGCGATTGGAGTTCTATCCTGATCAACCTTCGAGGCGTTTCCAAGTCGTACGGCGAGCGAGCCGTCCTCGCCGACGTGTCCATGTCCGTCAGGTCCGGCGAGCGCCTGGGCGTCGTCGGCGAGAACGGTCCGGGCAAGTCCACGCCGCCGCGACTCCTGGCCAGGGTCGAGCGGCCCGACGACGTCGAGGCGACGCCGCCCGACGACGTCGGCTACCTCAAGCGGACGCTCGACCTGCCGGTTCAGCAGGCCGTCGTCGCCGCCGCGAGGGCCGGCCTGCGCACCGTGGAGCGCCGGATCCGCGATCTGGAGTCGGCCCTCACCGATGACGTCATGGCGAAGTACGGCAGGCTGCTGACGGCGTACAAGCAACGGGACGGCTACGAGCCGGACGCATGGGTGGACGGGGCGTTCCACGGGCTGGGGCTGTCCCCACGTGGGCCGCGACCGGCCACTGTCCACCCTCTCGGGCGGGAAGCAAGCCCGCCTGAGCCGGCCTGCGCCTTGGCCGCCACGCCGAGGGTGCCGCCGAGCGGCACCATTCGGGCCACGGCGGGCCTGCGCCTTGGGCGCCGCGCCGAGAGTGCTGCTGCCCGACGAGCCGACCGACCACCTGTCGCCGCTCCTGGCCGAGGAGCTCGAACAGGCACTCGGCGACTCCCGAGGCGGGCCCGTCGCGGTGTCGCATGACCGCGCCCTCATCCGGCGCTTCCGGGGGACTGAGATCACGATGGCAGGAGGACATAGATGTTGAGCCGCGCAGGATCGACCAGTGAAGGACCGCAGATGTTGACCATGATCGGTGAGGGCGCGCCGTACGGCATCGCCGCCGGTCCGGACAGAGCGCTCTGGTTCACGCTCGTCCACGAAGGGCGCATCGGCAGGATGGTGCCCGGCGAGCGGCCGGTGATCCACCGGCTCGATCCGGCCGACGGGCAGCCGACCGTGATCACCCCGGGGCCGGACGGGGCGATGTGGTTCGCGGAGGGCAAGGGCGGCCGGGTCTCCCGGATCACCGCCGACGGACAGGTGACCTCCCACGAGGCGGACTCACCGTACGGGATCGTCGCCGGACCCGACGGTGCCATGTGGTTCACCCAGATGCAGACCGGCAGGATCGGGCGCATCGGGCCCGGCGGGGAGCGGACGGAGTTCGAGGTGCCGGGGGAGGGCGGCATGCCCGCCGCCATCACGGCGGGGCCGGATGACGCCCTCTGGTTCACGATCAACCAGGGCAACGCCATCGGGCGGATCTCGCCGGCGGGCGAGGTGACCGTTCACCCGCTCCCCACGGAGGGCGCCGCCCCGGTGGGCATCACGCTGGGGCCGGACGGGGCGCTCTGGTTCGTGGAGATCGGCGCCGGTCAGGTGGGGCGGATCGACATCGCCGGAAAGATCACCGAGTACCCCCTGCCCGACCGGGCCGCCCGACCGCACGCGATCGTCACCGGCCCCGACGGCGCCCTCTGGTTCACCGAGTGGGCCGCCGACCGCCTCGGCCGCATCACCACCGACGGCACCATCGAATCGCACCCGCTCTCGATCGGACCGCTGGCGGGGGATGACGGCACCCGAAAGGCCGAGCCGCACGGGCTGACGGTCGGGCCGGACGGGGCGATCTGGGTGGCCCTGGAGGCAGGCGCCCTGGCCCGCATCAGCACCGACTGACAAACCACCACCACCTCGGCGACCGCATCTACCAACTCTGGTCGCCCGTCGCCCGTCGCCCGTCGCCCGTCGCCCGTCGCCCGTCGCCCGTCGCCCGTCGCCTGTCACCCCTCGCCCGTCGCCCGTCGCCCGTCAGCCGTCATCCCTCGCCCGTCACTCGTCGCCCGTCCGTCCCTTGCCGTCAGCCGTCACTGGTGGGTGGTCGTTGGTCATGAGGTGGGTCAGCGATGGCAGGCCCTTCTCGGGGGACGTCACCAGGACGCGGCACCCCGCGGCCGTGGCGGCGGCGATGCCGGTGGGGCTGTCCTCGACGGCGACGCAACGGGAGGGCGTCGTGCCGAGTCGGCGGGCCGCCTCCAGGTACGGGTCCGGGTGCGGCTTGCCGCGGGCCGTGTCCTCGTTCGTGATCACCAGGTCGAACGTGTGCCCGAGCCGCGGCAGCACCAGGTCCACGATGGTTCGGGGGGAGGCGGTGACCAGGGCGGTCGGGATGGCGGTGGCGGCCAGCTCGGCCAGGAGCTCCGGTGCCCCTGGCATGACCTTCACGCCCTGCTCGATGCGGTCGGCGAAGGCGTCCGTGAGCTCCCTGACCACCTCGGTCATGAGCGGTGGGTCCGGCGAGGGACGGGGTGGGGGTGTGGGAGTGAGGAGGTGGGCGGCCACGTCCTCGATCGTGCGGCCGAGCACGTACGGCACGTCCTCCGCCCCCAGCGACCGCCCGAGGGAGGCGGCGATGGAGGCGGTGGCCTGCCACCACAGCCCTTCGGTGTCGACCAGGGTGCCGTCCATGTCGAACAGGACGGCATCCAGGCCGGCGTGCTCAGATCGCATCGGCCGCCACGACCGGGGCCGGGACCGTGACCGTGCGGGGCGCCACCAGGACGGGGCGGTCCACCAGGCGGACGGTGACCCGCGTTCCGGGTGCGAGGCGGGCCGCCTCGTGGCCGGGGACGTCGGCCAGGACCTCCCCGCCTTCCACCGCCACCCGGAGGCGGACGGAGGCGCCGCGGAAGGAGGCGGCACGCACCTCGGCGGGACCGTCCTCGGCCGGGACGACCTGGACGGCCTCGGGACGGATCAGGACGTCCACGGACGGATCGGCGGGCACCTGGCCGTCCACGGGCAGGAGCTGGCCGAGCACCGTGACCTGGTCACCCGAGACCTGGCCGGCGAGGTGGTTCATGGTGCCGACGAACTCCGCAACGAAGGGGGTCGCCGGGCGGTCGTAGATCTCGGCGGGCGAGCCGACCTGTTCGAGCCGCCCGTCGCGCAGCACCGCCACCTGGTCCGCGATCGACAGCGCCTCCTCCTGGTCATGGGTCACGAAGATGGTGGTGATGCCCAGGTCGAGCTGGAGGCGGCGGATCTCCTCGCGCAGCGACACGCGTACTTTCGCGTCCAGCGCCGACAGCGGCTCGTCCAGCAGCAGGACGCGCGGTTCCAGGGCGAGCGCGCGGGCCAGGGCGACGCGCTGCTGCTGGCCGCCGGAGAGCTGGTGCGGGTAGCGGTCGGCGTGTGAGGGGAGGCCGACCAGTTCGAGGAGTTCGTCGGCCTTCTTCCGCCTGGTGGCCACGGGCACCTTGCGGACGCGCAGGCCGAAGGCCACGTTGTCGCGGGCGTTCAGGTTGGGGAAGAGGGAGTAGGACTGGAAGACCATGCCCGCGTCCCGCTTGTTGGCCGGTACGTCCGTGATGTCCCGGCCGTCCACGAGCACCGCGCCCGAGTCCGGCCGCTCGAACCCGGCCACGCACCGCAGCGCGGTCGTCTTCCCGCAGCCCGAGGGCCCCAGCAGCGCGACGAACTCGCCGGGCGCGACGATGAGGTCGAAGCCGTCCAGCGCGACCGTCTTGCCGAACACCCGCCGCAGCGCGCGGAACTCCACCGATGCGGTCATCAAATCTCCTAAAGCGTGGAAACCCCGTCCTCCAGGACGGGGAAGGAACGTGGAACAGTGCGACGGGATCGAACGTGTGCACGATGAGTGACTGATCGCGTACTAGAATGTGAACTGTGGCGCAGACCGTGAAGCGGGCCTACAAGTACCGCTTCTACCCGACCCCCGAGCAGGCTGAAGAGCTCGCTAGGACGTTCGGCTGCGTCCGCCTCGTCTACAACAAGGCGCTGGAGGAGCGCGCCCGTGCCTATGTCATCGAAGGGCGTCGCGTCTCCTACGTGGAGTCGTCGGCGGCCCTGACCGCATGGAAACGCAGCGGCGATTACGCCTTCCTGTCGCAGGTCTCCTCCGTGCCGTTGCAGCAGGCGCTGCGCCACCTCCAGGCGGCGTTCGCGAACTTCTTCGCCAAGCGGGCCAAATACCCGACGTTCAAGTCGCGCAAGAAGTCGCGGGCCTCGGCCGAGTACACCCGCTCGGCCTTCCGCTGGCGCGAGGGTCGGCTGTGGCTGGCAAAGATGGACGCGCCGCTCGACATTCGCTGGTCGCGTCCGCTGCCGGCGGGCGCCGAACCGTCCACGGTCACTGTCTCCCGGGACGCGGCGGGCCGTTGGTTCGTCTCCCTGCTCGTGGAAGAGACGATCGCTCTCCTCCCACCGGAGGAGCAGGCGGTGGGGGTGGATGCGGGCATCACCGCCCTGGCCACGCTTTCCACCGGAGAGAAGATCGTCAATCCCCGCCACGAACGCCGCGACCGGCGCAAGCTGGCCAGGGCCCAGCGGGCGCTGGCCCGCACGGCCAAGGGGAGCGCCAACCGGGCCAAGGCCCGGCTCAAGGTGGCCCGTGTCCATGCCAGGATCGCCGATCGTCGCCGGGATTTCCTGCACAAGCTCACCACTCGACTCGTCCGCGAGAACCAAACGGTCGTGATCGAGGATCTCACCGTCCGCAACATGGTGAAGAACGGCAAGCTCGCCCGCGCCATCTCCGATGCCTCGTGGCGGGAGCTGCGGGGCATGCTGGAGTACAAGGCCGCCTGGTACGGGCGGGTCGTGGTCGCGGTGGATCGCTGGTTCCCCTCCTCCAAGCTGTGCTCGGCGTGCGGGAGCGCGCAAGACGAGATGGCGCTGAATATCCGGGAATGGGCATGCGCTTGTGGCGCGGCCCACGATCGGGACGTGAACGCGGCCCGCAACATTTTGGCCGCCGGGCAGGCGGACAAGTAAAACGCCTGCGGAGCTGGTGTAAGACCTCAACGAGAGTCCTCTCAGGCGGGCGACCGGCGGTGAAACAGGAACTTCCACGGGTGACCGTGGGAATCCCCTCGTTTATGCGAGGGAGGAAGTCAATTCCCCTTCTCCTTACCGAATGCCGAGGACACAGCGAGCAGCAGCAGCCAGATGAGCAGGAGGCTGAGGATCGACACCGCGACCGAGAGCTGCCCCTTGGAGCCGGCGACGGTCACGATCCACACCGCGAACGGCGCGTACCCCAGCAGGCTGGCCACGGTGTATTCGCCCAGCACGAGGGCCAGCGTCAGGAACGACGCGCTGGCCAGGGCCGAACGCAGGTTGGGCACGACCACCCTGACCAGCACGTACGGCCACGAGGCGCCCAGGTTGCGGGCCGCCTCCACCAGCGTCCGCACGTCCATCGTGCGCAGCCCGGCGTCCAGCGACCGGTAGACGAACGGCAGCACGAGCACCACGTACGCCAGCACCAGCACCACGGGGAACGCCGGGTCCTGGACCGCGATCAGCGTGGCCCAGAACGGCGTCGGAGCCAGCACGTCCGTCCCGGTGCGCAACGACGTGCCGATCCCGGCCACGAAGACGATGGGCGGCACCACCAGGGGCAGCGTGCACAGCACCTCCATCAGCGGGCGCAGCCGCGGCGCGAAGAGCCGTACGGCCAGCATCGCGGGCAACGCCAGCAGCAGCACCAGCACGATCGTGGCGACGGCCAGGGACAGCGACAGCAGCAGCGAGCGCACGAACCCGTCGGCCGTCAGCAGCGAGCTGTAGGCCGAGAACGACACCCCGGTGGCCGGGGTGTAGATCGTGTACCAGAGCGAGGCGCCGAGCGGGATCAGGAAGTAGGCCGCCGCCAGGAGGAACACGATTCCGCGCCACACGCGAGGGCGCGCGGAGCCCCCCGAGATGCGCTCCAGGCCGGTCAGTGCAGCCATCGGGAGCTCCTCTTCTGCAGCGGCAGGTAGATCGCCATCACGAGCCCGGCCACGACGACCATGTCGAGGCTGAGGGCCAGCGCGATGTTCTCGTAGCCGACCAGCACGTCGCCGGTGAGGGCGCTGGCGATCTTCAACGTGACGAGGGGGACGACGGTCCCGACCATGGCGTTGGCGGTGGCGTACGCGGAGAAGGCCGACCCGAAGAGCAGCACCACCCCGCCCAGCATCGACGGCGTCAGCACCGGCAGCGCGACGAAGCGCCAGTAGTGCCAGGAGGTGGCCCCGCTGTTGGCCGCCGCCTCTCGCCACTGCGGCCGCAGCCCGTCCAGCGCCGGCGCCATGACCAGCACCATCAGCGGGACCGAGAAGTACAGGTAGACCACCGCCAGGCCCCAGAACGTGTAGAGCGAGCCGGACGGCAGCCCGACCAGGCCGCTGACCACGCCGGAGTTGCCGAGCGTGGCGATCCAGAAGAACGCCAGCGGCACCCCGCCGAAGTTGGCCAGCACGCCGGAGGCCGTCAGCACGGCCTCGCGCAGCCACGTGAGGCTGGAGGTCACGACGGCGTACGCGAGGAACGTCCCCAGCACGGCCCCCAGCAGCGCGACCACGCCGGACAGCTGCACGCTGCCGAGCATCGCGGTGAGATAGCCGCCCTGCAGGCTCTGCGAGAGGTTCGCCAGGCTCGGCCGCCCCTTCACCGTGAACGCCCCCGCCACCAGCGCGATGGCGGGGACGCCGAAGACGAGCGCGAAGAAGGCCAGCAGCGGCAGCGCCCCGAGCCAGCCCTTCGAACGGGAGCGGTTCATCCCGAGATCGCGGCGTCCCAGCCGCCGGCGAGCTTGGCCTTGGCCGCGTCCACCTGCTGGGTCGTCGGGAACGTGGGCGAGCCCTCCACCGCCGGCAGCTTCTCCGCCAGGGCCTTGTCCGCGGTGCCGTCGGAGGTCATCGAGGGCAGCAGGACCGGGCGGGCGAAGCCCTTGAGGAAGAGGTTCTGGCCCTCGGCGCTGTAGAGGTACTCCTGCCACAGCCTGGCGGCCGCCGGGTGCGGGGCGTCCTTGTTGATGGCCTGGGCGTACATCTGGAAGTACTTGCCGTCGGAGGGGATGTTCACCTTCCAGTCGAGGCCCTTGGCGGCCATCTGGGGCGCGTAGGCGGCGTTGTTGTAGTCCCAGTCGATGCTGATCTGGGTCTCGCCCTTCTCGATGGTCGCCGGCGTGGTCTCCACCGGGTTGTAGTTGCCGGCGTCCTTCAGCTTCTTGAAGAAGTCGATGCCGGGCTGGATGTCGTCGAACGAGCCGCCGTTGGCGAGGGCGGCGGCGTACACGCCGGCGAAGGCCGAGCCCGCCTTGGTCGGGTTGCCGTTCATCGCGACCTTGCCCTTGTACTCGGGCTTGAGCAGGTCGGCGAAGCTAGTCGGGCAGGTCGAGATCTTCTTGGCGTCGCAGCCGATGGACACGTAGCCGCCGTAGTCGTTGACCCAGAGCCCGGTGGCCTCCTTCTGCCCCTCGGGGATCTTGTCGAAGGACTGCACCTTGTACGGTGCGAACAGGCCCTCGCCGGCGCCGCTGATCGCGAACGACTGGCCGAGGTCGAGCACGTCGGGGGCGCGGTCCTGGCCCTTGCGCGTCTTGACCGCGTTGATCTCGTCGGCGCTGGCCGCGTCGGGCGTCTCACTCTCGATCTTGATGCCGTACTTGGCCTGGAACTTCTGGATGATCTCCCCGTAGTTCGCCCAGTCCGGGGGAAGGGCGATGACGTGGAGATTTCCCTCCTTCTTGGCCGCCTCGACGAGCTTGTCGAAGCCGCCGAAGTCCGCCGCCGAGGTGGCGCTGGCCGCGTTCGGGCCGGAGGATGACGCGGTGGATTGCTGGGTGCTGGGCGCGGCGCCGCACGCCGCGGTGACTACGGTAAGGGCTGCGGCAATGCCGGCCGCACGGGCGCGAGGAGCGAACACAACGCCTCCACTTTCAGGGGTGTGGAAGGAATTTAAGGCAACTTGTACAAACAAGCGAGCACTAGTAAGTCCCACGAATGTTGCTCTTTCGTGAATGGGAAGGGTCGCGGATGGTTGCGCGCTATGAACTGATCGCTGATGATCTTCGAAACGAGATCGTCTCCGGCGCGCTCCCGGTCGGTTCGCAGCTCCCCAGCGAGGCTGAGCTGGCCGAACGCTACGCCGCGGCCCGCGGCACCGTACGCCAGGCGGTGGCCGTGCTCGCCACCGAGGGCCTGGTCGGCTCCCGGCAGGGGGCCAGGCGCATCGTGCTCGGCAGGGCGCGCAGCCAGAGCTTCGGCGAGTTGCACAGCTTCGCGCAGTGGGCGCGCGCGAACGGCTACCGCTTCGGCGGCCAGGTGATCACCCAGCGCCGCAGGGCCGCGAGCGCCGCCGAGTCCGCCAGGCTCGGCTCCGGCGAGGTCCTGGAGGTGCTGCGGCTGCGCTCGCTGGAGAGCGAGCCCGTCCTGCTCGAACGCACCGTGTACGCCGAGTGGGTGGCCGCCGCCGTCGAAGGGCTCCCGGCCGACTGCGAGTCCGTCACCGAGGCCCTGTACGACTCGATCGGCCTCGTGTTCGCCTACGGCGAGCACCTCATCGACGCGGTGTCCGCCGGCGCCGAGGACGCCCGCCTGCTGGGGGTGCGCCGCGGGAGCCCGCTCCTGCGCCAGCGCAGGATCACGACCACGCACGAGGGCCGCCCGGTGGAGTCCTCGGACGACCGCTACCGGGCGGGCAGCGTGACCTTCAGCATCCGCAACTCGATCGGCGCCAACCCTCTCGTGAGACAGGCCGGCGACTTGCGCTCGGGGCGCTGAGAACATATGTTCGACATATAAGCGCCCGCCTTCCCCCGGGTGGCTCAGCAAAACGACCAGAGCCGCGGGGAGAAGCGTCTTGAGCAGACTCTATGGCGATCCGATAGAGGTGTGGACCAGGGACGGGGAGCCGACCCAGTTCGTCTGGCGAGATCGGCTCTATCTCGTCCGCCGGGTCCTCGACCACTGGGTGGTCGCGCGCGAGTGGTGGAAGACCGGCGAGGGCGACCCCGGGGAGCGCAAGTTCTGGCGGGTGGAGGCCAGCCCCGGGCGCGAGGTGGGCTCGTACGAGCTGCGTTACGACACCGCCGGCAACGCCTGGCTGCTGCTGAGGGCGTGGGACTGATGGCGCCGCCGTTCCCGCACCTCAGCGTGTGCTCCGCGTACTCCATGCGCTTCGGCACGGCCTTCCCGCGGGCGCTGGTGAACCGGGCGGTCGAGCACGGGATGGACATCCTCGCGCTGACCGACCGCGACGGGCTCTACGGCGCGGTCAAGCACGCCCAGGCGTGCGCGGAGGCCCGGATCTCCCCGGTCTTCGGCGTCAACCTGGCGCTCGACGCCCTTCCCCCGCTGCCGGGGTTCGGGGTGCCCGGGCTGGACCTGCCCGGGCGTCGCCGCGCGCCCGCCCCCAGGACCGGGCCCGACGCCGAGGACCGCGTCACGGTGCTGGCCCGCGCCAAGGGCTGGTCGCGCCTGTCCCGCCTGGTCACGGCCGCGCATTACGCGGGCGAGCGCGGCGCGCCCAAGGTGACCCGCGAGCTGATCGGCGAGTGGGCCGGCGGGCCCGGTGATGAGCGTGGCGGCGACCACGGGTTCGGCGCCGAGGACGGACTCGTGGTGCTGCTCGGCCCCAGGTCCGACGTGGGCCGCGCGGTGGCCGGGGGGCGCGACGAGCACGCCAGGACGCTGCTGGGCCTCTGGCGCGCCGCGGTGCCCGGCGTGGTGATCGAGCTGGTCGACCAGTACGGCTACCGCGACGCCACCACGGCCGTGCGCATGCTCGGGCTGGCCGAGTCCATGGGCGTCCCGGCCGTGCTGACCAACGCGGTGCGCTACCTCGACCCGGCCGACCACCAGGTCGGCGACGTGCTCGACGCGGCCCGCCAGCTCGTCCCGCTGCACCCGCGCCACCTCGACCGCACCACCTCCCACGCCTACCTCAAGGGTCCCAAGGAGATGTGGCAGGTGGCGCACAAGGTCTGCGGGGCGGACCAGGAGCGGGTGTCGCGGCTGCTGTTCACGACCAGGCGGCTGGCCGAGGCGTGCTCGATGGATCCGGACGAGCTGCTCGCGCTGCGGAGCGACCCGCCCAACCTGCACCTGCCCGAGATCGGCCGCGACCCGGTGCCGCTGCTGCGCCACCGGGTGGAGGACGGGCTGATCTCGCGCGGCCTCGGCCGCTCGGAGGACGCCAGACGGCGCCTCCGGGACGAGATGGCCATCATCGAGCGCAAGCGCCTGTCCGGATATTTCATCGCCGTGGCCGGCATCACGGACATGATCCGCGGCATGGGCATCCGCTGCGCCATCCGCGGCTCGGGCGCGGGCAGCCTGGTCAACTACCTCATCGGCATCGGCGAGGTGAACCCCCTCGACCACGCCCTGCTCATGGAGCGCTTCCTGTCGGAGGGCCGCGTCGGGCTGCCCGACATCGACGTGGACGTGGAGTCGGCCCGCCGCCTCGACTGCTACAAGGCCATCTTCGAGCGGTACGGCGAGGCCCGCGTGGCCTGCGTGTCCATGATGGAGACCTACCGGGCGCGCAGCGCCATCCGCGACGTCGCCGGGGCGATGGGCCTGCCGCCGTACGAGATCGACGCCATCGCCAAGGCGTTCCCGCACATCAGGGCCAGGCAGATCACCGCGTCCCTCAACGACCTGCCCGAGCTGCGCGACAGCCGGCTCGGCGAGGCGGGGCTGGACCGGGTGTTCCGGCTGGCGGAGAAGCTCGACGGGCTGCCCAGGCACATCGCGCTGCACCCGTGCGGCGTGCTGATCGGCAACACGGGCCTGCGCGACAGGACGCCGGTGGAGCGCAGCCTGCTGGACTTCCCGATGTCGCAGTTCGACAAGGACGACGTGGAGGAGGCCGGGCTGCTCAAGCTCGACGTGCTGGGCGTGCGGATGCAGTCCGCGATGGCGTACGCGCTGAGCGAGATCAAGCGGGTGGACGACGTCGTGGTCGAGCTGGACACCCAGCGCGGCGACGACCCTGCCGTGCAGTACGTGCCGCACGACGACCAGGACACCTACGACATGATCTGCGCCAGCCGCACCCTCGGCTGCTTCCAGATCGAGTCGCCGGGGCAGCGCGAGCTGGTCGCCAAGCTGGAGCCGCGCACCCTCCACGACCTGATCGTGGACATCTCGCTGTTCAGGCCGGGGCCGGTCAACTCCGACATGGTCACCCCCTACCTGGAGGCCAGGCACGGGTGGCGGCAGCCGCACTACCCGCACGAGAGGCTGCGGGAGTCGCTGAAGGAGACGCACGGCGTCGTGGTGTTCCACGAGCAGGTGCTCAGGATCATCGAGGTGATGACGGGGCGGGACCTGTCGTTCGCCGAGAAGCTGCGGCGCACGCTGGCCACGACCGAGGGGCGGGAGCGGGTGCGCAAGACGTTCGTGCCCATGGCCAGGGCCAACGGGTTCGACGACACGGCCGTCGAACGTGCCTGGCAGGTGCTGGACGCGTTCGGGGCCTTCGGGTTCTGCAAGGCGCACGCGGCGGCGTTCGCGCTGCCCACGTACCAGTCGGCTTGGCTCAAGCGGCACCACGCGGCGGCGTTCTTCGCCGGGGTGCTCACGCACGAGCCGGGCATGTACCCGTCGCGCGTCATCATCGACGAGGCCCGGCAGTGCGGGGTCAAGATCCTGCCGCTCGACATCAACAGGTCGGGCAAGGACTGGCGGGTGGAGCGGCTGGGGCTGCGCGTACGCCCCTCCTCGCTGAAGGGCGCCTCTTCCCCCGTACGCAGGGAGTTCAAGGTCGGAGAGATCGGCAAGGGGTACGCGTTGCGGGTGCCGTTCTCGGCGATCAAGGGGGTGAGCGAGGCCGAGGTCGAACGCATGGTCGCCGGGCAGCCGTACACGTCGCTGGCCGACTTCTGGGACCGCGCCCGGCCCTCGCGGCCGACCATCGAGCGGATCGTCCAGGTCGGCGGGCTGGACGCGCTCCACGACCTGCACCCGGGCGGGCCCCGCTGGCGTCCTGGCGTGCTGACCCGGCGCGACCTGATCGCCCAGGTGGGCGCCCTCGAACGAGCCTCGTCGATCGGCGTGCGGTCGGGCCCGCGCGCCTCCAAGCGTTACGCCTCGCGACCCGCCCGCACGGACGAACCGCCGTCGGTGCAGCTCCCGCTGGGCTTCACCGAGCACCTGCCGCCGGGGGAGCTGCCGGAGATGACGGAGACGGAGATGGTCGAGGCCGAGCTGGAGATCCTGGGCATCGACATCAGCCGTCACGTCATCAGCTTCCACGACGAGCTGCTCGACGCGCTCGGGGTGGTACGTTCCAGGGATCTCCTGAAGCAGCGCAACGGGGCCGAGGTGCTGGTCGCGGGGGTCAAGGTGGCGACCCAGACGCCGGCGGTGCGCTCGGGGCAGCGGGTCATCTTCACCACGCTCGACGACTCGACGGGGCCGATCGACCTGACGTTCTTCGAGTCGGTGCAGGGGCGGTGCGCGGCCACGGTGTTCGGCTCGTGGCTCATGCTGGCCAGGGGGGTGGTCAGGCGCACGGGGACGCGGGCGGTGTCGATGCGCGCGGTGGACTGCTGGAACCTCGCGGACCTCGACCGGCTCTGGCGCGCGGAGGGCATCGAGGCGGTCCGCGCCCTCCTCGCCCAGCAGCCGGAGGCGGTCGAGGGGGTCGGGGGCCGCACGATCGAGTACGCCAACGGCTTCCGCCTCTCGCCCTACTCCGACCTCGGCCCCGCCGTCACCACCCCGCCCCGGCAGCTCTGGCACGCCAGCCCCGGCAGCTCCGGCCCCACCGCGGCCTGACCACCTCCCACGCCTCTCAACCACCGCCCGCCGCCGCACCTTGCCCGCGCCGCCATGTGGGCACACCACCCCCGCCGCGCCCGCCCCACCTCGGCCGCGCTCCCTTGGCGCCGGGTCGGCGAGACGTGGTGCGGTGGTGGACGGCGCAACGCGTGTGGTGGCCGGCGTGGGCGTCAGGGGGCGGGCCGGGGTCGTAAGGAGTGTCCCGGGTGGGGGTCAGTCCGGGCGGGGGGCCGGGTCGGCGGTTACCGAGCGGAGCAGGGGACGGCTGAGGGCGCCTGCGGCGATCACGCCGCCGAAGCCGGCGACGACGCAGCCCACCAGCGTGATCATGCCCACCGCGTTCACCGCGCCGATCATGAACGGCACCGCGCAGAACGCCCCCACCAGGATCGCCCCGCCGCCCATCACCGTCAGCGGGATGAGCGTCTCCGCGCGCCGCGCCCGGTCCAGGACCTCCAGCGGCGTCCCCGCCAGCCGCAGCAGCCCGTACGTCTGCCGCCGGTCCAGCACCGACGACGCGGCCGTGATGCCCGAGCTGGCGATGGCCACCAGGAACGACACCGACAGCACCACGATCGTGCCCACCCGGACGTCGGCCAGGAGTTGCAGGCCGAACCGCTGGTCGTCGTCCTCCGTCGTGGGGGTGTGCCCGGGAACGAGCCCGGCGAGCGCGGTGCGGGCGCGGTCGACCGTGGCCGGGTCGGCGGAGCTGCCCAGGGCGGCGACCACGACCCGATCGGAGGCGCGTCCCGTGACCTGGACCGTCGCGGTGACCCCGGCCGCCCGCAGCCGGTCACGGGCCTGGCCGGCGACGGCCGTCGCCTGGGCGGCGGGCGCGGAGACCCGGAGCTGCGGAGCCGCCGGGTCGTCGGCGAACGCGCCCGGGCTGAGCAGGCCGAGGAAGCCCGCCACGAAGCCGGTCAGGGCGACGCCGCTCACCGTACGCCAGGCCGAACGCGGATCGTCGACCAGCCTGCGGCCCGCCAGCAACTGGGCGGGCGCCCGGGCGCTCCTGGCCGTGACGCGGCCGATGATCCCGACCACCCACGGGCCGGCCAGGTTGATGCACAGGAACGCCAGCCCGATCGCCACCGCCACGATCCCGATGCCGGTCCCCCTGGTCAGCAGCGGGAACACGGCCAGCACGGCCAGCAGGGCGAGAACCCGTACGACCTTCATGCCGGGCGGCGTCTCGCGCCTGGCCACCCCGAGCGGGCTCACCACGACCCGCCGCAGCCCCACGACGGCGGACAGGCCCACCAGCAGCGGCACCGCGACCAGGATCGCGGCCAGGATGAGCGGGGTGGGGAACAGATCGGAGACGAACCACCCGCCGCCGCCGATCGGGATGCGGGCCAGCAGCGGCGCGGTGGCCGCGTAGCCGGCGGCGCCGAGCAGTGCGCCCGCCAGCGCGACGATCACCGCCTCCGTCACGGTCATGCGGATCACCTGGCCCGGCGTCGCGCCCACCAACCTCAGCGCGGCCAGCCGCTGGTCGCGCCGGGCGACCGTGAGCCTGGCCGCAGCGCCGCCGAACACCAGCAGCGGCACCACCATGAGCACGCTCGCGACGAGCGTGAGCGCGCGGTAGGCCTCGGAGTCCTCCGAAGGCGTGCCCGCGAGGTCGGCCACCCGGGTCGGGCCCTTGCCGACGATCCAGTCGCGGCTGCGCGCGGCCGTCATCGCGGGCGCGTCCGGCTCGTGGCCGACGACCGCGACCAGCTCGCCCGGGTGGACCAGCGCCTCGTCGCCCAGCACGCCCTTGGGGCCGGGGTAGCGCTTGGCGAGCTGGTCGGCCGGAAGCCGCTGCGCCAGCTCGGCCAGCGCAGGGGACAGCCACACCTCGCCCGGCGCGGGGAAACGCGGCATCCCGGGCGGCGCCGGCGCCCCGGCCTTGAGCGCGGCCAGGTCGACGACGGTGATCGCCTGGTCGCCGACGAAGTCGAAGCGGGCCGCCTCGACGGCGACCGCGTCCCCCTTGGCGGGGACCGGGTTGCGCCAGGCGCCGCGCTCGCCCCTGGCCTCGAAGGCGAAGTTCGCGGCCACGGCGAACAGCAGCAGCGCCGTGGACACGGCAACGGCGCCCAGCGTGAGCCAGGTGCCCAGCATCCCCTTGCGGCCACCGCCCTTGAGCAGCCGCCAGGTCAGGTCCAGGTTCATGCGGCCCTCCGCCTGCGCATCGGAGGGAGCGTCGGGTCGAGGTTCATGCGGCCCTCCGAAACGCTGCGTGGAGCGTCGGGTCGAGGTTCACGCGCGTGCCCCGCCCATCTGGGACGTGGTCGACAGGAGCTGGCCGTCGCGGACCTCGACCGTTCGGTCGCACCAGCCGGCCACGTTCGGGTCGTGGGTGACGACGATCAGGGAGGCGTCGTTGTGCCTGGTCGCCTCGACGAGCAGCCGCATCGTGTCGTGCCCGGTCTGCTGGTCGAGCGCCCCCGTGGGCTCGTCGGCGAACACCACGGCCGGCTTGGTGACCAGCGCCCTGGCGATGGCCACCCGCTGGGCCTGCCCGCCGGACAGCTCGCCGGGCCGCCGGGCCTCCATGGAGTGCAGGCCGAGGGGCGCGAACCACTCGCGCGCCTGGCGTACCGCCTGGGCCCTCGGCACCCCGCCCAGCATGAGCGGGAGGGCCACGTTCTCCTCGGCGGGCAGCTCGGGCAGGAGCTGGCCGAACTGGAAGACGAAGCCGAACCGGGTGCGGCGCAGCGCGCTGCGCCCCCGCTCGCCCATCGCGTCGATGCGCTGACCGAGCAGGTGCACCTCCCCGGAGTCCGGCCGCATGATCCCGGCCAGGCAGTGCAGCAGCGTCGACTTGCCGGAACCGCTCGGCCCCATGATCGCCACGGCTTCGCCCGCCCGTACCGCGATGTCCACGCCGCCCAGGGCGACCGTCTGCCCGAACCTCTTGGTCAGGGCCTGTCCAACAAGCACGTCGTTCATGGCGTCAAGAATCCCGGCGGGCCGGGGTGCGGCGGATCGGCCGTGCGACCATTTCCGCCTCGGCCGAACGGCCGATCCTTAGAGTTGGGGCCGTGACTATTCGGGTTCTCATCGCCGACGACCAGCAATTGGTACGAACCGGCTTCCAGATGATTTTGGACGCTCAACCGGACATGGAAGTCGTCGCCGCCGTGGCCGACGGTGCGGAGGCGGTGTCGGAGGCCAGGCGGCTCAGGCCGGATGTGTGCCTGCTCGACATCCGGATGCCGAAGCTCGACGGCATCGAGGTGACCCGGGCGCTGGCCGGGCCGGGGGTGGAGAACCCGCTGCGGGTGGTCATCGTCACCACGTTCGACCTGGACGAGTACGTCTACGGAGCCCTCCGCTCCGGCGCGACCGGCTTCCTGCTCAAGGACAGCGGGCCGACCCTGCTGATCGAGGCGGTCCGCGCGGCCGCGGCGGGTGACGCGCTGGTGTCACCGTCGGTCACGGTACGGCTGCTGCAGCACCTGTCCCAGCCCAGGCGGGCCGCGCCCCCCATGAAAGATCCGCTGACCGATCGCGAGCTGGACGTCGTACGCCTCGTGGCGAGAGGCCGGACGAACCAGGAGGTGGCCGCGGAGCTGTTCGTGTCGCTCTCGACGGTCAAGACGCACCTCGGCAGCATCCAGGCCAAGCTCGGTGTCAGAAATCGAGTCGAAATCGCAGCTTGGGCGTGGGAATCCGGCGTGGTGAGCTGATTAACAGCGGGGCTCCCGGGATACAAGTGAATCAGAACCTCAGCGCATGGCCCGGGGGGAGAACAACGTGCGCTATGAACAGACACCACCGACGAGAGCCGCCTCTGCCGTATATGTGACGCTTGCCGCCCAGGTTCTCTCCCTCGGCGCCCTTGTGATCTTCGAGCACTCCCGCGGACGCCATCTCGCCGCCCAGCTCGCCGCGTTCGGCGGTCGCCCGCAGGGGGCCGACGCGGAGGCCGTGGTGGGCGCGGTGACGGCGTTCGCGGTGCTGATGATGCTGGTGGCGGGCACCTCGATCGCCGCGGCCGCCGCCTACGTGACGTGGTTGGTACGTGCCAGGCAGGCCAACGACCGCTCGGCCGTCTCCGGCCCCGTGGCGGCCGCCTGGCTGGTCCCCGGCTACAACCTGGTGGCGCCCGTCGTGCTGGTGGACGAGGTGTGGCGCGGCACCAGGCCGCCCGCGGGTCGCAGGGTGAGATGGCTGGCGCTGCTGACCGGGTGGTGGTTGAGCTGGCTGGCCATGCTCGCGCTGATCACGATCCGGCTCCCGCTCGACTCGTCCGCCGGCGACCTGACGGGCGTGGGGCTGCCCGAGCTGATCTGCTCGGCGCTGGCGGCCCTGCTGTGCGCGGGGACGGTACGCGAGCTGATGCGCCTCCAGCGGGCCGCCCGCGCGCCCCGCGCCGCCGAGCCCGGCACGGTGCGCGCGTTCTCGCCCCAGCCGCCCCATCCGGCGCCTGGCTCCACCCCGATCGGCCGTACGGGCTAGCTCGGGGCCGGCCGTACGGGCCCGGCTCGGCTGGGGCTCAGCCGAGCACCAGGTCGCGGATGAGCTTCAGCGAGGGCTCGTCGCGCGGGCCCATGACCAGGAGGCTCGTGACCGGGCTCTTGTGCCAGAGCTCCAGGCGTTCCTTGATCCGCCCGGGCGGCCCGACGAGCGAGATGCCGTCGGCCAGCTCGTCCGGGATCGCCCGGAACGCCTCGTCCTTGCGGCCCGCCAGGTAGAGCGCCTGGATGTGCTCGGCGGCCTCGGCGTACCCCATGCGGCCGATGATGTCGGCGTGGAAGTTGCGCTGCCGGGCGCCCATGCCGCCGATGTACAGCGTGAGCATCATCTTCACGCCGTCCAGCGCCGCCCGCACGTCGTCCGAGATCACCACCATCACCATCGCGGCCACGTCGAAGCCCGGGGGAGCGCCCGCGAGCGACTCGCCGTACATCTCCTCGATCTTGGAGGGGAACGCGAACAGCGGCAGCCACCCCTGGGCCAGCTCGGCGGCCAGGGCGACGTTCTTGGGCCCCTCCGCCCCCAGATAGACGGGGATGTCCGCGCGGAGCGGATGCGTGATGAGCTTGAGGGGTTTGCCCAGGCCGTCCGCCAGGGGGAGCGGGTAGTGCGGGCCGTCGCTGGTGACCGGCTCCTCGCGGCGCCACACCTTGCGCATGATCTCGACGTACTCGCGCGTCCTGGCCAGCGGCCTGGCGAACGGCTGGCCGTACCAGCCCTCCACGACCTGCGGGCCCGAGGCGCCCACGCCGAGCAGCAGCCGGCCGCGGGTGAGGTGGTCGAGGGTCATGGCGGTCATCGCCGTCGTGACGGGCGGTCTGGCGGAGATCTGGGCGATCGAGGTGCCCAGCTTGATGCGGCTCGTACGTGCTCCGTACCAGGCCAGCGGCGTGAAGACGTCGCTGCCGTACGCCTCGGCGGTCCACACCGAGTCATAGCCGAGCCGCTCGGCGGCGAGCACGGATTCGGTCGCGTCGTCGGCGTGGCGCTGCCAGTAACCCAGGTTCAAGCCCAGCTTCATATGACACCTCCGGAATTAAGTTCTATTACGGGTGTGGCAGTCGAGAGTGTCAATGGTGGACATTCCGGGGTAGTCAGACCCTGTGGTCAACGGTCTGTGTCGACTCGTGTGCTTGCTGCTACTACTGCTGGCGGCAGGCCCAGCGATGGCCGAGGGTGAGTCCCGGCCGAACATCGTGTTCGTGATGGCCGACGACCTCGAATACGGGACGTTGCCGTACTTTCCCAACATCACCCGGGAACTCGTGCAGCGGGGCACCTCGTTCGATCGGCACTTCGTGACGAACTCCTGGTGCTGCCCGTCGAGGTCGTCGATCCTGCGCTCCCAGTACGTCCACAGCCACGGCGTGTGGACCAACACGCCGCCGGAAGGCGGGTTCGACCGGTTTCATACCAGCGATCTGGAACGTTCCACTATCGGGACGTGGATGAAGCAGGCCGGCTACCGCACGGGGCTGATGGGCAAATACCTCAACCACTATCCGGGCGGGACGGCCGACGAGAAGTTCGTGCCGCCCGGCTGGGACGAGTGGGACGTGCCCGTCCGGCGTCTCTACGAGGAGTACGACTACCGGCTCAACGAGAACGGCTCCGTGCGCGACTACGGCTTCGGCGAGAGCGACTACCTGTCGGACGTGCTGGCCGGCAAGGCCCGCCAGTTCATCTCCGGCTCGAAGGGGGAGCCGTTCTTCCTGTACCTGGCCCCGATCGGCCCGCACAACCCGGCCAACCCGGCCGTCCGGCACGCCAACGCGTTCGCCGGCGCGCTCGCGCCGCGCACGCCGTCCTTCAACCAGTTGGACGTGAGCGAGGAGCCGGAGTGGCTGCGTTCGCGGCCCAGCCTGGAGGAGCCGATCATCGACCAGGTCGACGAGCGCTACCGCGCCAGGATGCGGTCCATGCTCGGCGTGGACGACCTCGTGGGGGCCGTGGTGGACGAGCTCCGGAAGACCGGCCAGCTGGACAACACCTACATCTTCTTCACCTCGGACAACGGCTTCCATCTCGGCACGCACCGGCTCAGGCAGGGCAAGACCACCCCGTTCGAGGAGGCCATCAAGGTTCCGCTCATCGTGCGCGGCCCCGGCATCAAGGCGGAGGCCACGGTCACCCGGCTGACCTCGTCGGTCGACCTGGCGATGACGTTCGCGGAGCTGGGCGGGGCCGTGGCGCCGCCGTTCGCGGAGGGGAGGTCGCTGGTGCCCTTCCTCAAGGGGAGGCCGCCGCCGGTGTGGCGGCGGAACGTGCTGGTCGAGTTCGCCAGGCCGACGGACGAGTCGTCGGCCGCGCAGACGCCGGTGCCGCCCTATCGCGCGTTGCGTACGGAGCGGTACAAGTACGTCCGGTACGCGACGGGGGAGAGCCAGCTCTACGATCTGCGCGAGGACCCGTACGAGCTGCGCAACCTGGCCGGGCACGCCGATCCCGAGCTCGTGAGGGGGTTGCGCGAGCGGCTGGACGCGATGGTGGCCTGCTCGGGCCCCACCTGCCGGCAGGCCGACCTCCGTCAGAGCTCGAACAACGACGGGTAGGCGTGTGCCAGGTGATCGGAGACCGCCTGGGTGGCCTCGTCCGCCTCGCCGCGGGAGATGGCGTCGAGGATGCGCACGTGGTCGGCGCGCAGGATCGACGTGTCGCCCAGGCGCTGCACTGCTTCGACCGAGTATCTCCGCATCGAGTCGCGTAGCGACCGCATGATGGCGGCGATGAGCCGGTTGCCCGACGCGTCCGCGATCGCGCAGTGGAAGGCCGTGTCGTGCTCCACGAACTCCTCGGCCGTGCCCGCCCCGTCCATCCCGGCAAGGGCGGCGGCGAGCGCGGAGGTGTCGGCCCGCGTGGCGGCGGCGTGGGCGGCGGCCCACTGCTCGATCATGTGCCGGGTGTCGATGACCTCGCGCATCTCCAGGCTCGCCAGGCCGAGGTGCAGCCTGAGCAGGTCCGTCAGCGCCGTGTCGGGGCGTGAGGTGAGCACGGCCCCCGCGTCCGGGCCCCGGCCCACCTGCGAGGACACCACGCCGAGGGTCTCCAGCACGCGTATGGCCTCGCGTACCGACGAGCGGCTGACGCCGAGCTGCTCGGCCAGGTGGCGCTCGGCGGGCAGCCGGTCGCCCACGGTGAGGCCGTCCTCGGCGATGCGCCGCTCGATCTGTGCGAGAACGTCCTCGAACGTCCGCGTTCGCTTGACGGGACGCCAGCCGCTGTCGTCCAACGGACCCCCTCATGGTGGCCGGAAAGGATGTGGTTCGGTATGGTCTGACCATACTGTGGTCAGACCATAGAGTGGAAGGAGAGCCGTGCGAGTCGCCCTGTTCATCACGTGCGTGAACGACACGCTCTTCCCCGGCACCGGCAAGGCCGTCGTGTCGCTCCTGCGCAGGCTCGGGTGCGACGTGGACTTCCCCGCCGCCCAGACGTGCTGCGGCCAGATGCACGTCAACACCGGCTACCGCGAGGAGGGCGTGCGGCTGGCCCGCCACTTCACCGAGGTGTTCGCCGGGTATGACGCGGTTGTGGCGCCGTCGGGGTCGTGCGCGGCCATGGTGCGCGAGCAGTACCCGAAGCTGGCCAAGCCGGGCAGCAGGGGAGCGGTGGCCATCGCGGAGGTCGTGCCGAAGGTGTACGAGCTGTCCGAGTTCCTGCTGGACGTGCTGAAGGTCGACGACGTAGGCGCATATTTCCCGCACCGGGTGACATATCACCCGACGTGCCACTCGCTCCGCGGCCTCCACCTGGGCGACCGGCCCACCAGGCTGCTGCGGAACGTGCGCGGCCTGGAGCTGGTCCCGCTGCCGGGCGCCGAGGAGTGCTGCGGCTTCGGCGGCACGTTCGCGGTCAAGAACCCGGCCGTCTCCGCGGCGATGGGCGCCGACAAGACCCGCAACATCCTGGACACGGGCGCCGAGGTGATCTGCGCGGCGGACAACTCGTGCCTGATGCACATCGGCGGCACGCTGAGCCGCCAGAAGACCGGCGTCAGGACGATGCACCTGGCGGAGATCCTGGCGTCGACGGAGGAGGCCCAATGAGCGCGACCTTCATCGGAATGCCCGGCAATTTCCCGAAAAATGCCGCAAAAGCGGTGCAAAACTCGCAGCTCCGCTTCAACCTTCGCAAAGCCACCCACACGATCCGCGGCAAGCGCGCGAACGTCGTCGGCGAGCTCCCCGACTGGCAGGAGCTCCGCGCGGCCGGCAAGGCGATCAAGGATCACACCCTCCGCAACCTCGACCACTACCTGGTCCAGCTCGAAGCGGCCGTGACCCGGGCGGGCGGCACCGTCCACTGGGCCAGGGACGCCGCCGAGGCCAACGCCATCGTCACCAGCCTGGTTAAGGCCACCGGCGAGACCGAGGTGGTCAAGGTCAAGTCGATGGCCACCCAGGAGATCGAGCTCAACCAGGCGCTGGCCGCGCAGGGCATCACCGCGTACGAGACGGACCTGGCCGAGCTGATCGTCCAGCTCGGCGACGACTTCCCCAGCCACATCCTGGTCCCGGCCATCCACCGCAACCGGTCGGAGATCCGCGAGATCTTCCTGGAGAAGATGCCCAAGGTCCCCCCGAACCTGACCGACGACCCGCCCGCCCTGGCCGAGGCGGCCCGGCTCCACCTGCGCGAACGCTTCCTCAAGAGCAAGGTCGCGATCTCCGGCGCCAACTTCATGGTCGCCGAGACCGGCACGCTCGTGGTGCTGGAGTCGGAGGGCAACGGCCGCATGTGCCTGACGCTCCCGGAGACGCTCATCAGCGTCGTCGGGATCGAGAAGCTCCTGCCCTCCTGGCGGGATCTGGAGGTGTTCCTCCAGCTCCTGCCCAGAAGCTCCACAGGCGAGCGGATGAATCCCTACACGAGCATGTGGACGGGCGCCGTCGAGGGCCAGGACTTCCACCTGGTGCTGCTGGACAACGGCCGCACGGACGTGCTCGCCGACGAGGTGGGCCGCCAGGCGCTGCGCTGCATCCGCTGCTCGGCCTGCCTGAACGTGTGCCCCGTGTACGAGCGCGCGGGCGGCCACGCGTACGGCTCGGTCTACCCGGGCCCGATCGGCGCGATCCTCACGCCGCAATTGCGCGGCATGTCGTCGGACCTGGACGCCTCCCTGCCGTACGCCTCCAGCCTGTGCGGGGCCTGTTACGAGGTGTGCCCGGTCGCCATCGACATCCCCGAGGTCCTGGTCGACCTGCGCGCCAAGGCCCCGCACGCGGCGGCCGAGCGGGCCGGGATGAAGGTCGCGGGCTGGATCTTCAACGACCACAAACGCCTGGCCACGGCCCAGCGGGCGGCCACCCGGATGCGCGGCCTCGTACCCAGGCGCCTGCCGGGGCCGCTCTCGGCCTGGACGGACACCAGGGACTTGCCGGAAATTCCGGAAGAATCCTTCAGAGACTGGTGGGAGCGGAATGAACGCGCGTGAGGAGATCCTCGCCAGGATCGGCAAGGCCGTGGCAGGGGCGGCGGACGTCGAGATCCCCCGGAACTATCGGACGGACCATGACGTGGCGGACATCGTGGGGTTGTTCGCCGAGCGGGTGGACGACTACCGGGCCATCGTCCACGTGCTGCCCGCCGCCGAGGTGCCGACCAAGATCGACGAGACCGTGGCGGGCCGCCGCATGATCGTCCCCGACGGCTTCGACCGGGAGGGCGGCTGGACCGACCTCGACACGGCCGACGGCGTGATCACGTACTGCGCCGTGGCCGTCGCGGAGACCGGCACGATCGTCCTCGACCACGGCCCCGGCCAGGGCACGCGAGCCCAGACGCTGGTCCCCGACTACCACCTGTGCGTGGTGCGGGCCGACCAGATCGTGGCCGGGGTGCCCCAGGCCCTCGCCAGGCTCGACCCGGCGCGCCCGCTCACCTGGATCAGCGGCCCCTCTGCCACCAGCGACATCGAGCTGAACCGGGTCGAGGGCGTGCACGGCCCCAGGACCCTCGAAGTGATCATCAGTACCTGAGCACGGCCGCCACGTCGGCGACGTCGCCGGAGAACCACAGCTCCGCGTCCGTCATCGCGGCGGCCCTGACCAGGGCCGAGTCCGCCCGCTCCCGGACGGGCTCGGCGACGCCCCAGCGCCGCAGCTCCTCCGGATCGGTGGCCAGCTGGGTGCCGCCGTCGCCGATCCAGATCTCCCGCGGCAGCTCGCCGGGCATGAGGACCGCCTGCACGCGGCCCTCGCGCAGCGCGAGCGCCACGCGGGCCACCCCGGCGGGCCCGGACGTCTCCTGGTGGCGCTCCAGCAGCTCGGCGCGCTTGCGGTCGAGCCACTGGTCGAGCGCCCGTTCCACGTCCTCGTCGAACTGCCCGTGGTCGGCGCGGCTGCCGTGCTCGACCATCATCACCCGGTCCGCGGACTTGGTGTTGAGGTGGTGCAGCAGGTACGAGCGGGACTTCGGCTCGCCGGCGACCAGGACGAGCTCGGGGCCGATGCGGCGTACCTGCTCGTCGATCTCGTGCGCGACGGCCACCGCGTTCTTCTCCCAGGTCTCGTCCACGGCCCGCTCGTACCGCTTCTGCGACCAGCCGCCCTGCGCGGTCTTCTGCAGCGGCCAGTCCTCGGCCTCCACGACGGCCTTGCGCGGCGACCCGCCGCCGAACACCGCCAGCTCGGCCCCCGCGTGGTTCACGATGACCCGGATGTGCGGGACGTTCTCGCCGCGCCCCATGAGCAGGGGCGTGACATGGGGCAACGGCGACCACCTGCCCAGTTCCCCCGGCGGCCGCCGGAGCCACTCGGCCAGCACCACGTCGCCGTGCGCGGCGAACATCGCCCGCCCGGCCGCCGGGCGCTCGGCCTCCTCGTCCAGGGCCTCCAGGGTGGCCTTGTCGGCCTCGTCCTTCTCGAGCTGGTCGCGTACGCCGCGCCAATGGGCCTCACGTTCCTGCCCGGTGTAGGCGCCCAGATAGACGGACGCGTACGGGCCGCGCCGTTCGTACAGCGGGCGGATGAAATCGAGCCGCACCGTTCACCACCTCCGCTACACCTCTCAATTGCGCCCCTACCCCCGCTTTTCTGAGCAAACATCGCGAATGTGTACGCTGCCGAGCGTGTTCGACGCTGACGTGAGCATCGCCACAGAACGGCTGACACTGCGGCCGTTCAGCCTCAAGGACTCCGCCAGGATCCGCACGATCGTGCGGTCCGGCGTCCGGTTCCTCCCGCCCGGCGCTCCCGAGAAGACCTCCGGCATCCCTCGGTGGCTGTCGATCGGGGTGCACGAGCTGCGCCGCTCCGGGCAGGGCGTGCACCTGGCCATGGTCGACGCCGAGGGCGTCATCGTGGGCGCGATCAGCCTGTTCAAGACCTCATGGACCGCGGGGACGACCGAGGTCGGGTACGGCGTCCACCCCCTCTACCGGGGCCGCGGTTTCGCCACCGAGGCCGTGCGCGGGCTGGTGAGATGGGCGTTCGAGGCCATCGGGCTGCGCAGGGTCGATCTGACCGCCAAGCTGGACAACCTCGCCTCGCTCCGCGTGGCGCTGAAAGCCGGCTTCACCTGGGAGGGCCTGCTGCGCGACGCCGTGCTGGAGGAAGACGGGCCGCACGACCTGGTCATGTTCGGCCTGCTGGCCTACGACGGCCGCCGCCAGGCCGACGCCCTGCCCCGGACGGAGCTGCGTACCCAGCGGCTGCTGCTGCGGCAGCCGTCCGCCGAGGACGCGCCCGACCTGGCCGCCACCGTCGCCGACCCGATCACCCAGGCCAACACGGGCTATCCGCGCGACTACTCGCAGGACCACGCGCGGGCGTCCGTCGGATCGGCCGAACGGATCCGGATGCGGGGCGGGGGCATCACCTGGACGGTCGTGGAGCGGGACACGGGCCGCTTCGCCGTGAACGTGGACCTGCGGGACGTCGACTGGGCCCACAGGAGCGCCGAGATCGGCTACATGACCGCGCCGTGGGCCCGCGGCAACGGGTACGCGGGCGAGGCCGTGGTGGCGATCGCGCGCTGGCTGTTCGAGCGGCAGGGCTTCCGGCGGCTGCAATTGCGCGCCCTCGCCACGAACACGGCCTCCCAGCGGGTGGCGGAGAAGGCGGGCTTCGTGCGCGAGGGCGTCGCCAGGGCCTCGCTGGGCGGCCAGGACGTGATCGTCTACAGCCTCATCCCGTCCGACCTGGCGTGAGGGCACACCGGACTGACCCCGGTACCCCTTTGTGAAACCCCGCCGCAGCCGTCACCCTTGAGGTGAGGACGGTGAGGCGTGATGATCACGGTGGTCGGGTGGGACGGGCGCGAGTTCTCGGCCAAGGCGCTGGACAAGCTCCACGAGGCGAAGCTCGTCGTGGGCCCCGACGCCGTGCTCGGGCAGCTCAGGCTGTCCGCGCCGACCGCGGCCGACGACGCGCTGCTCGACGTCCTGGACGATCACCTCGAACACGGAGAAGGCCCCGCGGTCGTGGTCGCAGAGGGCGATCCCGGATTCTTCGGCGTCGTCCGCACGTTGCGGGCGCACGGCCTCAAACCGGACGTGGTGCCGGCGATCTCGCTGATCACCCGCGCCTTCGCCTGCGCCGGGCTCAACTGGGAGGACGCGCTGGTCGTGGCCCCGTCCGGCCCGAGCCGGCTCGACCGGGTGGTCAACGCCTGCCGGGCCCATCCCAAGGTGGCGCTGCTCGTCGCGCCCGGCGTCGGCCCCGCGGAGATCGCCAGGGAGCTGGCGCCGACCACGCCCCGCGCGCTGATCGTCTGTGAGGACCTCGGCGGCCCGGACGAGCGGGTCACGCACAGCCGCATGGGCGAGGCCACGACCAGGCCCTGGAAGGACCCCGACGTCGTCCTCGTCATCGACCCGCTGCACCGGCCCAAGGAGCCGGGCTGGCTGGCGGGCGCGCAGCCCGGCCCGGACGAGTGGGCGCTGCCGTTCGAGAGCGCGCTGCCGCCGGAGGTGCGGGCGTTCATCCTGGCCAAGCTGGGTCCGCGGCTCGGCGACCTGGTGTGGGACGTGGGCGCGGGAGCGGGCGAGATCGCCGTCGAGTGCGCGCGGATGGGCGCCGCCGTCGTGGCCGTGGAGCGCGAGGAGGCGTCCTGCGCCCGGCTGCGCGCCAACGTGCTCAAGCACGGCGTCAAAGTGGCTTTGACCAGGGGCCAGGCGCCGCCGGCGCTGGAGCCGCTGCCCGACCCCGACGCTGTCTACGTGGGCGGCGGCGGCCTCGACGTGGTGGTCGCCTGCGCCGCCCGCGGCCCGCGGACGCTGGTGTGCGCGCTCAGGAAGGTCGAGCAGGTCGTGGCCGTGCTCCACCGGCTGCGCGAGCACGGCTACCGTGGCGAGGGCACCCAGATCCTGGCCTCGAAGCTGGCGCTCGACCCCGACGGTTCACATCGTCTGAGCGCCTCCGACCCCGTGTTCGTCGTGCATGCGAGGCCCGCGCACACAGAGTGACCTGTTCCCTACCAGGGCACATCGGATATCCTCGCGTGTCTTTGTCTAACGCACCGGAGATTCCCTCACAATGAAGCCGCCGCTCCTGCTGATCGGGCAGGGCTCACAAGATGACGCCTACGCCGCGGAGTTCGGCCGGTTCGTCCATCGGCTGCGTTGCCGGCTCGACCAGACGGGTGCCGACGTGTCCGGCGGCTACCTCGAACGTGCCTCCCCGCGGCTGAGCGACTCCGTCGCCTCCCTGGTGGCCAAGGGCCATCACCGGCTCGTGGCGCTGCCGCTGAGCCTCAGCAGGATGAGCGAGCAGTTCCCGGCCGCGATGGAGCTGGAGCAGAAGCGCCATCCGACGCTCATGTACGACTACGGCCGCCCCCTCGGCCCCGACCCCCGCATGCTGGGCCTGCTGGCCGAGCGCCTGAACGAGGCCGCCACCGAGATCTCCAAGCCGCGCGCCCTGGAGCTCGTGGGCGCCAGGCCCCGGCTCCGCGCGGTCGACTCCCTGCCCGTCGACGACCACCTCGAGGACGTCGAGCCGGGCGAGACGGCGGTCGTGCTGGTGGGCGAGGGCTCGACGGACGCGGCCGCCAACGCCGAGGTCCACCGGGTCTCCCGGCTGTTCTGGGAGACGCACGCCTACGACTACATGACCGTCGAGACCGCGTTCGTGTCGGTCACCCCGCCCGGGGTGCCCGGCGGGCTCGAACGTTGCCGCCGCCTGGGGGCCAAGCGCGTGATCGTGGTGCCGTACCTGCTGTTCGCGGGCGGCATGCTGGAGCGCGTGTGGGCGCAGGCGCTGGCGTACGGGGCGGGCCACCCCGATCTCGACATCCGCTGCGCCGAGGTGATCGGCGACTGTGAGACCCTGGCCGACATCGTGATCGACCGATACGAGGAAGCGCTCCAACTCGTCCCGTAAGTGGAGGTTTGCCGTGCTCGCTGAGACGCTCGCAGCGATCCGTCCCGCGGATGCCCGAGCCATCGCCGAGGCCCGCGCGTACCAGGACCGCCTCACCAAGCCCCGCGGTTCGCTCGGCGCGCTGGAGGAGATCGCGGTCCGCCTCGCGGGCGCCGCGGGCGTCAGCCCGCCGCCCATGCCCGAGCCCGCCGCGCTGGCCATCTTCGCCGCCGACCACGGCGTGCACGCGCGTGGCGTCACCCCGTGGCCGCAGGAGGTCACGGTGCAGATGGTGGCCAACTTCCTGGCCGGCGGCGCCGTCGCCAACGCCTTCGCCGCCCAGGCCGGAGTGTCCGTGACGGTCGTGGACGTGGGCGTCGCCGCCGACCTGCCCGAGGCCCCCGACCTGGTCAACCGCAAGATCGCGTACGGCACCGCCGACCTGTCCGAGGGCCCCGCGATGAGCGTCGACCAGGCGGTCAGGGCGCTGGAGGCGGGCATCGGCGTGGCCCGCGACCTCGTGGCGTCGGGGGCCCGCTGCCTGATCACCGGCGACATGGGCATCGCGAACACCACCGCCTCCGCCGCCCTGATCGCCGTCTTCGCCGGCTGCGACCCGGCCGAGGTGACCGGCAGGGGCACCGGGATCGACGACGAGACGTACGAGCGCAAGGTGGGCATCGTGCGCGCGGCCCTGCGCACGAACGGCCTGTCGGGGGCCCTGGCCACGCCCAGCGACGCGCTGCGCGCCCTGGCCGCGGTCGGCGGGTTCGAGCACGCGGCCATCGCGGGCTTCATCCTGGGCGGCGCCGCCGCCCGCGTACCGGTGATCCTCGACGGCGTGATCGCCGGTGCCGCCGCCCTCGTGGCCGCCGCGCTGGACCCGGCCGCGATCGACCACTGCGTCGCGGGCCACCGCTCGGCCGAGCCCGGCCACGCCGCCGCGCTGGCCCACCTCGGGCTCCGCCCGCTGGTGGACCTGGAGCTGCGGCTGGGCGAGGGCACGGGCGGGCTGCTGGCGCATCCGGTGGTCTGCGCGGCCGTACGGGTGATGCATGACGTCGCGACCTTCGATTCGGCAGGAGTGACCGAAAAGACCATGTGATGATGGAGGGCACTGGAGGTGAGCAGTGTCCCGCTACGGCCCCATGTACGGTCCTGACATCACATTCCTGGGCGTAGACCGTTGCGACGTCAACGATCCGGCCTCCTATGAGGGCGCCGACGTGGTCATCGTCGGCGCCCCCTTCGACGGAGGCACCAGCAACCGCCCCGGCGCCAGGTTCGGCCCGATGGCGCTGCGCCAGGCCTGCTACCTGCCGCACGACGGCTCCAGGCCCAGCCTGGCGCTGCGCGTGGACGCTCTGCGCGACCTGCGGGTGCTGGACGCCGGTGACGTCGAGTGCTACTCGGGCGACGTCGAGGGCTCGCTGGCCGCGATCGAGGAGGCGGTGCACCGCGTGGCCGCCTCGGGGGCGATCCCGCTGGTGCTCGGGGGCGACCACACGGTGGCGCTGCCCGACGCCAGGGGCACCGCCAGGGCCTACGCGGCCGGCCGCACCTCGATGATCCACTTCGACGCGCACGCCGACACCGGGAACATCGCGTTCGGCCACCTCTACGGGCACGGCCAGCCGATGCGGCGGCTCATCGAGTCCGGGGCCATCAGGGGCGACAGGTTCCTGCAGATCGGGCTGCGCGGCTACTGGCCCGAGCCGGAGACGCTGGGCTGGATGGCCGCTCAAAACATGCGTTCGTACGAAATGACGGAGATCGTGGCCCGCGGGCTGGAGGAGTGCCTGACGGAGTCGTTCGCGATCGCTCTCGACGAGTGCGACCAGATCTTCCTGTCGGTGGACATCGACGTCTGCGACCCCGGCCACGCCCCCGGCACCGGCACGCCAGAGCCCGGGGGCCTGACCGCCAGGCAGCTGCTCGATTCCGTTCGCCGCATCTGTTATGAACTGCCCGTCGCCGGAATGGAGGTGGTCGAGGTGGCGCCGCCGTACGATCATGCGGACATCACCGCCTACCTGGGAAACCGGGTTATCCTTGAGGCACTGTCAGCGATGGCCAGACGCCGGAAGGATGCTCAGGGCGGGCCTCGCTGGGATCCGCGGCAGCCCCTTCTCGACGGTCGTTAACCCGGGCGCAGCAAATGACGGTTCCGGAGCCGGTAGGTTTACGTCCTAACACAGAACCTTCGCGAACGGGAGATTCCCCCCATGGGCCCCTACCTCCTCGGCCTGCGGCTTTCCGGCCGCCGGGTCCTCGTCGTGGGCGGCGGGCGCGTCGCACAGCGGCGGGTTCCCGCGCTGCTAGAGGCCGGTGCGGAGGTCACGGTCGTGTCGCCGAGTGTGACGCCGGCGCTCGACGACCTGATCGCCGCCGGCAGGGTCACCTGGCACGCCCGGCCCTACGAGGTCGGTGACTGCGACGGTGCCTGGCTCGTACAGGCCTGCACCGACGACAGGTCCGTCAACACGGCGATCGCCGCCGAGGCGGACGCCAAACGCGTGTGGTGCGTGCGGGCCGACGACAAGGACGCCTCGGCCGCCTGGACGCCCGCCACCGGGCGGGTCGACGAGATCAACGTGGCCGTCACCGCGGGCGGGGACCCGCGCAGGGCCGCCGGCATCAGAGACGCGGTCGTGGAGGCGCTGCGCGACGGCACGGTCGACGCCCGGCGCAACCGCACCAAACCGGTCGGCGTGGCGCTCGTGGGCGGTGGTCCCGGCGATCCCGGCCTGATCACGGTGCGCGGGCGGCAGCTCCTCGCGCAGGCCGACGTGGTGGTCGCCGACCGGCTCGCGCCCCGGGCCCTGCTCGACGAGCTGGCCCCCGACGTGGAGCTGATCGACGCCGCCAAGGTCCCCTACGGCCGCGCGTTGTCCCAGGAGACCATCAACGAGCTGCTCGTGGACCGAGCCAGACAGGGCAAGTTCGTGGTCCGGCTGAAGGGCGGCGACCCGTTCGTGTTCGGGCGCGGCGGCGAGGAGATGATCGCCTGCGCCCAATCCGGCATTCCCGTGCTGGTGGTGCCGGGCATCACGAGCGCCGTGGCGGTGCCCGCCGCGGCCGGGGTGCCGGTGACCCATCGGGGGGTCAGCCAGGAGTTCCACGTGATCTCCGTGCACGTCGCGCCCGACGACCCCAAGTCCACCGTCGACTGGCCCGCTCTGGCTCGTTCCCAGGGCACGCTGGTGCTGCTGATGGCCGTCGAGCGGCTGGCGAAGGTGGCGGAGGCACTCATCCGAGACGGACGCCCCCCGGAGACTCCCGCAATGGTGGTGCAGGACGGTACCCTTCCGACCCAGCGGGCGGTCACCGCTTCGCTTTCCACCGTGGCCGACCGCGTGTCCGCGGCTGGGATCCGGCCGCCGGCGATCGTCATCGTCGGCGACGTCGTGAGGGTCGGCCAGGAGGTCGAGATGGTTCGAGCGGAGCGCTTGCCGTGAACACGGCCATGGATGATGGGCGGCAGGAGTCACCGGGAGAGCAGACGTTGAGCTTCCGTCCGGTGACTGACGAGGACCTACCGGAGGTCCAGGGCGACGACGCCTTCGACGCCTTCGGCACGAAGAGCGCGCGGAAGAAACGCGGGGCTCCCGCGGAGCCACCGGCTCCGGGGGATCGCGAGGCTTCTACGGCCTCCGCTGAGCCACCGGCTTCCGCGGAGCCACCGGCTCCGGATGGGCCCGGCGAGGCCACCGATCCGGGCGATGCCGCAGCCGCTGCTTCGGGCGATGCTGCCGCCGTTGCTTCGGGTGGCGCTTCTGGTGATGCCGAGGCCGCCGCTTCAAGTGGCGGCGCGACCGACGCCGAGGCGGGTCCGGCCGCCACGATGGATGACGACGTGCCTGAGGAGGCCGACGATCCCGTGGACGCGGGCGAGGCCGAGCGGCCCTCCCTCTTCGTGAAGCCGGCCGCCCTGGGCGGTCCTGGGGCCGGGAAGGAGCCGTCTGCGCCGGACGTACCCACCGTGCCCGATCCGCCTGGCGCGGGGGAGGCGAGCGGCGTGCGGACGTCCTTCCTGACGGAGGACTCGTTCGAGGAGGAGTTCGAGCCCGAGCCTGAGCCGAGCGCCGAGGAGCCCTCGTCGCCGGATGGCCCGCCGTCACTCGACGAGCGGCTTCAGGACGAGCGGCTTCAGGACGAGCGGCTTCAGGACGAGGCGGCGGCGACGGAGGACGAGGAACCGGGCGACGCGGAGCCGGGCGACGGGCAGACGCGTGACGAGCAGCCTCAGGACGCGGAGCCGGGCGACGAGCAGTCGCAGGCCGAGCCGACGGTTGACGAGCCCTCCCCGGCCGACGAGCCATCGCCGGGTAGCGAGGAGTCTCGGGGCGGCGAGAAGCCCGCGAGCGACACCCCTGAGGAGAAGCCGGAGGCCGGCGGCGCAGCTGCCGAGAAGCCGGCGGCGCGCGCGGAGGAGCTGCCCCGCGAGGCCGCCGAGGCGCTCATGGCGGCGCTCGACACGCTCCGGGTGAGCGTCGCGGACCTGCGCTTCGGCCTCGACCTGCCCGGCGCGGAAGAGGCCAGGCAGACGCAGGCCGAGCTGCTGGCCCAGCTGGAGGGCTATGTGCTCCCCAGGGTCAGGACCAGCACCGCCCCCGCCCTGATCGTGGTCGCGGGCTCCACCGGCGCGGGCAAGTCCACCCTGGTCAACACGCTGGCCGAGAGGAACGTCTCACGCACCGGCGTGCGCCGCCCGACCACCGGCACCCCCGTGCTGGTCTGTCACCCGGACGACCGGAAGTGGTTCGCGGAGGGAGAGCTGCTCGGCGCCCTCCAGCGGCTCGACAAGCCCGCTCCCGAGGCCGGGATGCGGAGCATGGTCGTCGTCGCGACCGAGAAGCTCCCGCAAGGCGTCGCGCTGCTCGACACCCCCGACATCGACTCGGTCGTCGAGGAGCACCACGAGGTCGCCCACCGCATGCTCGACGCCGCCGACCTGTGGATCTTCGTGACCACGGCGGCCCGCTACGCCGACGCCCCCGCGTGGAACCTGCTGAAGCTGGCCAAGGAGCGCGGCGCCCGGCTCGCGATCGTGCTCTCGCGGGTGCAGCCCAGGTCGACCGAGGTGGTTCTGAAGCATTTCGTACGGATGCTCACCGAATATGGCCTGGGCGAGATCGACAGGTTCGTCATCAACGAGTCGAAGGTCACCGACGGCAGGCTGCCCGACGCCGAGGTCACCGACCTGCGGCTCTGGCTGGCCGAGCTGTCGGTCGACGAGGAGCGCAGGGCCCAGGCCGTGCGCGAGACGCTCAACGGCGTCCTCAACAGCTTCCGCACCCGCGTGCCGGCGCTGGCCAGGCACCTGGAGGGGCAGGTCGCGTTCAGGACGGAGCTGCGCAGCGACGTGGAGGCGGCCTTCCGGGGCGCGCTCGCCGAGGTCGACAAGGCGTCCAAGAACGGCTCGCTGCTGCACGGCGAGGTGCTGGCCCGCTGGCAGGACTTCGCCGGCTCCGGCGACCTCATGCGCTCGCTCCAAGTGCGCAAACGCAGCCGGTCTGCCAGTAATGCGCCGGAGCGGGTGCTGGCGTTCAAGGCCGCGATCCGGGCCGGGCTCGAGGCGGTGATCGTCGCCGCCGCCAACCGCGCCACCGAGGAGGTGGTCGCGCGCTGGCGGCACCGTTCCGAGCTGGGCGCCAAGCTCGGTGAGGGCCTCGACAGGCCCTCCGACAATCTCGTACGTCACGCCGGCCGGGCCATCGCGTCGTGGCAGGAGCACCTGAGTGAGCTCGTACGCACCGACGGCGTGGCCAAGCGGTCGGTGTCGAAGCTGGTGTCGTTCGATCCCGACTCGCTCTCGTTGATCTTCACGGTCGCGATGTTCAGCGGGACCAACGGCGAAGGGGTGCCGCACCGGCTGGTCAACGCCCTGCTCGGCGCGGAGTCGCTGCGCGGCATCGGCGCCAAGGCGCTCAGCGATTTGCGGGCCAGGATCGGCATGCTGTTCGACGAGGAATCCATGCGTTACGTGCAAGCCCTCGACACCGCGGGCATTCCGGACGAGTCCGTGGCGACCCGTCTCTACCAGGCGACGTACAACCTCGAGGTCGCCCGATGACCACCATGACGACCAGACCCGGGCTGGCTCCGCGGTTGACCGCGCTCACCAAGGTGGTGGAGCACGGTCCCGGGCGGCTGGACAAGAAGCTGCTCAACGAGGCCAACGCGCTGCTGACGCAGGCCGGAGAACGCCTCAAGCTGTCCTCCGAGCACACCGTCGTCGCCCTGGCCGGCGGCACGGGCAGCGGCAAGTCGTCGCTGTTCAACGCCATCTCGGGGCTGGAGCTCTCGCCCACCGGCGTGCGCCGGCCGACCACCGCCCGTACGCACGCCTGCGTGTGGGGGCTGGAGGGCGCGGGCCCGCTGCTCGACTGGCTGCAGATCCAGTGGCGGCACCGCTTCTCCCGGGCCAGCGCGCTCGACAAGGGCGACAGCCAGCTCCACGGGCTGATCCTGCTCGACCTGCCCGACCACGACTCGATCAGGGCCCTCACCGACACCGAGGCCGACCGGCTCATCGGCCTGGCCGACCTGGTGGTGTGGGTGCTCGACCCGCAGAAGTACGCCGACGCGTCCACGCACCGCCGCTACGTGACGGAGCTGGCGGGGCATGACGCGGTGACCGTGTTCGCGCTCAACCAGGCCGACAGGCTCACCAAGGAAGAGCTGGCCGAGCTGGTCATCGACCTCAACGACCTGCTGCGCCGCGAGGGCGTCGAGCATCCCAGCGTCGTACCCACCTCCGCGGTCACGGGCCGCGGCATCGAGAGCCTCAGGAGCGTCATCGCGACCGCGGTGACCCGCCGGCGCGCCGCCATCCAGAAGCTGGAGGCCGACCTGCACCGGCTGGAGCAGCGCCTCGGCAAGGCCATGCCGCTGGGCGAGGCCCTGTCGGCGCCGTCCTCGGTCGACGAGGCCCGCCGGATGGGGCTCACGGACGCGCTGTGCGACGCGGTGGGCGTACCGGCCGTGGGCGAGGCCATGGAGAACGTCTACGCCGAACGGTCGAGCCACTGGGTGGGCTGGCCGTACCCGCGGTGGTTCTCGAAGTTCCGCTCAAATCCGCTCAAGAGCCTGCGCCTGCAGGACGTGGGGGAGGAGATCCGCGGCATCACGACCGGCTCGGTGAGCGCCCAGTCGGCCGAGGTCGCCAACGCCGTACAGGCACTCGCCGACGGGCTGTCGGGTGGGATGCACCCGGTGTGGCGTTCGGCGGTCCACCAGGCGGCCCGCTCCCGCTCCGGCCAGCTCCCGCAGGCCCTGACCGAGGACCTCACGGAGGTCGCGCCGCAGCTCGACCGGGTCCCCGGGTGGTGGCGCGCGCTCAAGGTGTGGCAGTACGTCCTGGTGGCGGCGTTCGCGGCCGGCCTGGCCTGGCTGGTCGTCGGCCTGCTGATGCCGGGGCAGCTTCCTCCGTCCCTGGAACTGCTGGGCGACAGCGCGACGCTGCCGTGGGTGGGGCTGATGATGGCGTCCGTGCTCGGCTTGGGGGCCCTGTCGGGGATCGCCTCCCGCAACTTCGTCGAACTGGGCGCTTCGCGGGAGCGGGAGCGGCTGGAACGCGAGATGCGACGCCGCGTGGCCGCCGTGTCGACGACGATGGTCGTGGAGCCGGTCGAACGCGAGCTGACCCGCCACCACGCCTTCTACACCGCCCTCCGAGACCTGTCGACCTGACACCCTCGGCCGCCCATCTGCGCGCCCACCCACACCTCCGCCACCTTCCAGAAGCTTGCCGCACCTCCGCCAGGCACCGAGCCGCACCTTCGCTGCCTCCTGGGCGTCGAGCCGCGCGTGGCCACCTCCCGGGGGCCCGAGCCGCGCGTGGCCACCTCCCGGGGCCGGGGGCCGAGCCACACCTTGGCCGCCACCTGGGCGCCGAGCCGCGCCTTCGCCACCTTCCGGGGCCCGAGCAGCACCTTGGCCGCCACCGGGGCGCCGAGCCGCGCCCTCGGCGCCTTCCAGGAAGTGGCGGCAACTTCGCCGCCTTCCAGGAGTTGACCGCACGTTCGCCGCCTCCCAGAGCCACGGCCGGCACCGTCCGCGTCTCACGGGCATCGGCCGCGAGCCGGCCCAATGCGCACATGGCCGGTAGTGGGGTCTGGCGCCCAGGCAGCCAGACGACGCCCAGCCAAAGGCGCGACGCCTGGCCAAAGGCGGCTTGCGGATCGAAGGCCAGCATCGTGGCTCTCGTGCGCTTGCACGCCCACCGCTTGAACCTTCGCCATGGGCCTCGCCGCCTTCGCACGAGCTGGAAGCCTCCTGTCCCGCATGAGCAGGCCCGCACTCCCGCACCCGCACTCGCTCCCACGGCCCGCGCCCACACCCCGCCCACACCCGCGCCCCACACCCGCGCCCCGCACCCGCGCCCCGCACCCGCGCCCGCACCCGCGCCCGCACCCGCGCCCACACCCGCGCCCCGCACTCCCACCACACACCCCACATCCCCGCCACACGCCTGCACCGGCACCACCTCTCGCGCAGATACGTGACCCCAACAGGCCTTTCATCCACAGGCCCCACCCAGACAGCTCCACCTATCCACAGAACCGCGTTCCAGCGCCTGCGACCAAACCCTTCTCCGGCACCCTGATCCCAGGTCGCGGGCAGCCGGCCCGCCGCATGGGAGGCACGGGATGAACGACATCTACATCACGCTCACCGGCAACGTCGCAGCAGAGCCGAGGCAATACAGCTTCGATGACGGCAGCAGGGTCACCTCGCTGAGGGTGTTCTCCTCACACCGCTACTTCGACAAGAAGGCGGGGCAATGGATCGATGGCGACAGGGTGTGCTTCACGGTCCGGTGCTGGCGAGCCTTGGGCGAAAATGTGGCCGCCTCCATCCGGGCGGGACACCCTGTGGTGGTCTCCGGCAAGCTGCGCATCCGCGAGTTCGGCCCGGAGGGTGACCGCCGGTTCGTGCCCGAGATAGAGGCCAGCGCGGTCGGGCACGACCTGCGCTGGGGCACCGGCGCCTTCACCAAGCCGGACCGTTCTGGCAGTGGCTCGATGAGCAAGGAGATGCGCGACCGCCTGGACGAGGAGACCCGCGACTGGGCCATGGGCACCCGCAGCTTCCGAAGCCTCCCTCGCTCCGGCGCCACCTCCGAATCCGACCCCTTCTACGCCCTGAGCACCGACCGCACCTCGGGATCGGACGACGCGGCCCCCACCCTGACGCCAGAGCGCCACTCACCGGGAGAAACCGGCGGCACCGTGCACACACTGAGCGCGGAAGGTGACACCGCAGGCTCCTCAGGGGACGAGGGCGACGCCATGCGCTCCGCAGGGGAGGAGAACGGCACGAGGCACACCCCAGGCACGGGCGACCACACGGTCCGCTTCCTGGGCCCCGAGACCGACGAGACAACGAGCAAGGCCAGTGTCGCCGAGGACGTAGACAGCGACGCTGAAGAGCGGTTGCTGGAGGAACGAGCAGCGGCGTAGGCACACGTGAGGGGTCCCGATCTGCCAACCGGTGCCCCTCACGTCCACCATTCATCGGCGCTGACCTTTGCACGTCCGGGTGCCGGCGGCGGGATCCCGAGACGCAGCACCAGCGACCTCGATCGCAGATGCAGGCGAGGAGAAGGCCCTCGAACGGGCGACGTCGAGGAGAGCGGCGGCAGTAACCGGAGAAATGGAGGCTCTCGTAAGCGCCCTCGTGAATGAGCTATGACGGCGGTAGCCGGAGCAGGAGAAGCTCTTGCGAAAGCAATCGCGCGGCAGAAGTCACAGAGGCGAAGCCCCTGGCGAGTTGCGACGGTACGAGGCAGAGAAACAGAAGCCCTCGTCATATGGCATTGGCCGCGACCGGAGAAGGGGCGAGATTCCCCAGGGCGAGAGGTCTGAGAAGGGAAGGTTGCTGGAGAGGGAGGTGACCAAAGGGGAGAAGGCGAAGGTTGAGGTGGAGGGGAAGGAGGGGGGAGGGGGCACCGGCCGTGGTTCCCGTTTTACTGACAACCCCCGAGGGGCGGCCGATGGTGTGGTGTTGTCCGCGGCAGATGGCTAGAGCATCTGTCAGGTCCAGGTCACGCCCCGCACCATGGCTGCTCCTTTCCGGCACGGCTGTACAACACGACCCACTCACGGCATGAGCAGGTGTGGGTAGTCACTGCCAACGTATCCGTTCCCATCGCACATCGCACACTCCGCAATTATTGTGTTACACATCGTTAGTTAGGGAGGAGACGAGATGGCGGCGACCAGTCACGCCTCGATCGGGTCTCGCGACGGTGTGTCAACCTTGGCCGGCCGTTGGCCGTTGCTCGGGCAACGTCGCCCGCTCGTGATCTATTTGTGTGCGATCGTCGCTCTCGACCTTGCCGCGATCATGGTGTTCGCGGTGACCACCATGTTCCAATGGCGGGACCTGCTCACGTTCGGTGCCCTCATGGCGTGCGGCGCGGTCTGCATCGAGGCCAGTCGGCGGTTGGGCATGCCCGCTGGCGTCGCGCGAGACCTGTTGTCGGCCTGGTGGTTGCCGGTCGCGCTGCTGCTACCGCCGCTTTACGCCATTTTCGCGCCAATCGTCCTGCAGGCTCTGCTCCAGATACGAGTGCGGGCGACCGTTCTCTACCGCCGGGTGTTCAGCGCGGCCGCCATCGGTCTGGCCGGGTGCACGGCGTCCGTCACGTTCCACTGGCTCGTCGAGGACCCGTGGGTGCTGTCGCTCGGGAGCGGTCCGCCGATCCTTTGCGTGGTTGGGGCGGCTGTGCTGTTCGCCCTGCTCAACATCGCCCTCATCGCCATCGCCGCTCACACCGCCGATCCCGACATCGCCTGGCGAGAGGTCCTGTGGGACAGGGAGAGCGTGCTGCTGGACGTCGTCGAGCTCTGCCTGGGTGTGACGGTCTCGATCTGCTGCGGACTCAACCTGGCCCTGCTGATCCTGACGCTGCCGCCAGTGGTGCTGCTGCAGCGCAGCCTCCTCCACGCCCAGCTCCAGGCCGCAGCCCGTACCGACGCCAAGACGGGCCTGCTGAACGCCGCCGCCTGGCAGCGCGAGGCGGACACCGAGATCGTCCGGGCCCGCCGGACGGGGGAAACGCTGGCGGTCCTGATCATCGACATCGATCACTTCAAACGCGTCAACGACGCCTACGGACATCTGGTCGGCGATCAGGTGCTGGTGGGGGTGGCGTCCACGATGCGCGGCCAGTTGCGCGACTACGACGTCGTAGGGCGGTTCGGGGGCGAGGAGTTCGTCGTCCTTCTGCCCGGCGCTGACATGCACGAGGCCCGCCAGGTGGCCGAGCGCCTCCGTACCCGCATCGGTCACATGGCCATCCCTGTCGACGACGCCCTCGTCAGGGTGACCATTTCGGCGGGGGTCGCGTTGATGAGCGTGCACGGAGACGACCTGATCGACCTGCTGGCGGCCGCTGACCTGGCGCTTTACCGGGCGAAGGAGCTGGGGCGGGACCGCGTCTGCATCCCCGTCGTCCAATCACCACCGCCGCGTTCCCTGCCCGGCGACGATCACGACTCCTGACCTCCTGAGCTTCACCGGGGTTGCGGCTGGCTCTTGCCGGTGATGCCGGTTCTGCGGGCGTCAGCGTCCCGAACTTGAGGCGCGTCCGGTCGCCGATGGCCCGCGTTCGGCGAGCGTGCGGTCCGCATGGACGCGCGGTGCTGGGGCACCATCCGTCGCTACGAACCACACCTCAGCCACGCCCCGCAACGACACCGCAGGCACACCCAGACCAGCGCCCCAGGCCACACTCCGCAACGACACCTCAAGCGCACCCGAGCGGCCCTCAGCCCCCGGACATTGGCCATCGGGCCTCAGACATCGGCCATCGGGCCCCGGACATCGGGCGTCTGCCCCCGGCATTGGGCCCCCGGCATCGGGCCCCAGCATCGGGTATTGGGCATGGGCATCGGGCGTCTGACCCCGGGCATCGGGCACCGGCGGCACCCAACGCCAGCCACCCCCAACGCTCGCTTCGTCCCAGAGCGCAGCACACGCGGGCGGACAGCACCGCCAACGCCGCGCGGCAGCGACGGCAGCAGCGGCAGCGGACGTGGGGTTGTTTGCGGGCCTACTTGAGTGTGGTTGCAGGGGTACTTGACGTGGTTCCGGATGCGAGGTGGTTGTGGGGGACGTACCCGATTGTGGTTCTGGAGGTGGGGGTGTGGCTGAGGTGTTGTTGTGGGGTGTCAGGGGGGCGTACTCGTCGTGCCTCTGGCTCTTGGTGCTGCTTATTGCCCAGGTTGGGAGCGGGGCCTTGCCGCGGACGGGTGGACGGTGGCTCGTCTTTCGGGTCTTACCGGGAGGAGCGTCGGAAGCCTGGGTGGAGAGCCCCTAAGCTAGAGGGCATGCCGGAGTACATCTATACGCTGCAGCGCGTGCGCAAGGCGCATGGCGACAAGGTTGTCCTTGACGACGTCACGCTGTCGTTCCTGCCCGGAGCCAAGATCGGTGTTCTCGGCCCGAACGGCACCGGGAAGTCGACGCTGCTCCGGATGATGGCCGGCCTGGAGCAGCCGTCCAATGGCGAGGCCAAGCTGATGCCGGGCTTCACGGTGGGCATGCTCCAGCAGGAGCCCCCGCTCAACGAGGAGAAGACCGTCCTCGGCAATGTGCAGGAGGGTGTCGCCGAGACGATGGCGATGCTCCAGCGCTACAACGAGATCGCCGAGCAGATGGCCACCGACTACAGCGACGAGCTGCTGGAGGAGATGGGCAAGCTCCAGGACCAGCTTGAGCACCGCAACGCGTGGGACCTCGACAGTCAGCTCGAGCAGGCCATGGACGCGCTGCGCTGCCCGCCGCCCGAGGCCGAGGTGGCGAAGCTGTCCGGTGGTGAGCGTCGCCGGGTCGCGCTGTGCAAGCTCCTCCTTGAGGCCCCCGACCTGCTGCTGCTCGACGAGCCCACCAACCACCTCGACGCCGAGAGCGTGCAGTGGCTGGAGCAGCACCTGGAGAAGTACGCCGGCACGGTGCTGGCCGTCACCCACGACCGCTACTTCCTCGACAACGTCGCGGGCTGGATCCTCGAGCTCGACCGCGGGCGCGCGTACGCGTACGAGGGCAACTACTCCACCTACCTGGAGGCCAAGGCGCAGCGCCTCAAGGTCGAGGGGCAGAAGGACGTCAAGCGGAAGAAGCGCCTGGAGGACGAGCTCGAGTGGGTTCGGTCCAACCCGAAGGCCCGCCAGACCAAGAGCAAGGCCCGACTCCAGCGGTACGAGGAGATGGCGGCCGAGGCCGACAAGTTCCGCAAGCTGGACTTCGACGAGATCCAGATCCCGCCGGGCCCGCGCCTGGGCACCACGGTGATCAAGTCCGACGAGCTGACGAAGGGCTTCGGCGACCGGCTGCTGATGGAGGGGCTGACGTTCGACCTGCCGCGTAACGGCATCGTCGGCATCATCGGCCCCAACGGCGTCGGCAAGACCACGCTGTTCCGCATGATCACCGGCAACGAGACGCCCGACACCGGTTCGATCATCGTCGGTGACACGGTCAAGATCTCGTACGCGGACCAGAGCCGCGGCGGCATCGACCCGAACAAGAACGTCTGGGAGGTCGTCTCCGACGGGCTCGACCACATCAAGGTCGGCAACGTGGAGATGCCGTCCAGGGCGTACATCGCGGCGTTCGGGTTCAAGGGGCCCGACCAGCAGAAGAAGGCGGGGGTGCTGTCGGGCGGCGAGCGCAACCGGCTCAACCTCGCGCTCACCCTCAAGCAGGGCGGCAACGTCCTCCTGCTCGACGAGCCCACCAACGACCTCGACACGGAGACGTTGTCGTCGCTGGAAAACGCGCTGCTCGACTTCCCGGGCTGCGCGGTGATCACCTCGCACGACCGGTGGTTCCTCGACCGCATCGCCACCCACATCCTGGCGTGGGAGGAAGGCTCGAACTGGTTCTGGTTCGAGGGCAACTTCGCCGACTACGAGAAGAACAAGATCGAGCGGCTGGGCGCCGACGCCGCTCGCCCGCACCGCGTCACGTACCGGAAGCTCCACCGCGACTGACCCGCACGCGCTCCGCCGTTCCGGATGGAAATCCCGAACGGCGGAGCGCGGCGCGACGGGGCGGCCGCCGGGCCGGCTCGGCGGTGATCAGCCGTAGCGGGCGTTCAGGGCTCGACGGCGACGTGGGACAGGGCGGCGAGCGATTCCACGAAGAAGTAGATGACCCGGAAGAACGCCAGCACGTCCCCGCGTTCCAGCCGTAACCCCCGATACATCACGACCCGTCCGGGATCGGCACCCTCCCGCAGCTCGCGCCACGTCGACTCCCCGGCCGCCAGCACATAGTCGGCGGCTCCTGGATCGGAAGTGATCGCCGCCTCGACGCACTTGCCGTCTTTCCAGGTCAGGACCAGGTACGTGCCCGTCTCGCGCACGCCCAGCGCCCACGTGGCGGTGTAGCCCGCGCGGGCGCGTTCGATCCAGTCCCAGTACGCCGGCAGCTTGCCCTTCTGGGGAGGTCCCGTGTTCACGGCGACGCGGACGGCTTCGGCCCATTCCGGGGTGAAGAAGCGCATGCGTCAGCCTCCGGCGAGCTCTGGTTCGATGCGGGCGACCATGTCCTGGATGTCCGGAGGGATCGCGATACCCACGTCCACCAGCTTCATATGGAGCTGGCGGATCATGAGGCGCCTGACCTCCTCCGGCGACCAGCCCAGCGACTCGAGGGCGAGCCTGCGACTGGTGGCGCCGTTGATGGCGAGGATCGTACGGAGCGTCTCGTGGATCTGGAGCAGCAGCCGCGGATCCTCCTGCACCGAGTCGCGCAGGAACCGCATCCCGAACTGCACGTGCCTAGCCTCGTCCCGGCACGTGGCCGTGAAGCCGGTGTAGTAACCGGGCAGGAACCCCCGCTCCCGGCAGTACGTGAGCGTGATCTTCATGACCGACAGGGCGAGCACGCCCTCGATCCACAGGAAGTACGTCGTGCCGTAGCGCACCCGGGCGGCCGGGTCCTCGGGGTCCTTCCGCAGCTCGTCGGCCTGGTAGGCGAGCAGCCCGAACGGTCCCACGAACGTCTCCGACACGTGCTCGAACGACGCGTCCAGCACCTCCTGCACCGAGTCGCCCGGCATGCCGACCACTTCGCGGTAGAAACGGTCGAAGAACACCGTGTGGCGGGCCTCGTCCTCGATCTGGCTGGACATGTAGATCTTGGACTCCTCGGAGCCGCCCAGCATGAACACCGGCAGCTCCACCTCCACCTGCCGCTCCCCATGATGGAACCCGGCGGAGATCCCGACGAACGCGTCCCGCTCCTCCTGCGACATGCGCTCGCGCCAGTCGACGACGTCCTGGGAGAAGTCCAGCTCGTAGACGTCCCACCGCTGGCGCAGGTAGCGCTTGTACAGCTCGGTGTAGTCGGGCAGCCGCTTGAGATCGCGGTGCACGTACGCGAGCACGTCGTCGATGTCGAGGTGACGGATCCCGCGCAGGTCGGAACCGGCGACGTCGGACAGTTCGGTCATCCTTCGGCCTCCCCGAGGGCGACGGTGACAGGCGTGCGGGCAGGTCGGCGCCACGGCCCATTGAACATCACGATCGCGGGGATGAACAGAACAAGACAGCCCAGCGCCACGAACAGCCACGTCTGCCAGTCCGTCGCCGCGACGACCCGCGGGATGACCAGCAGCCCGATCACCGCGATCCCCTTGGTCAGGAACCCGAACAGCCCCCACGCGGTGCCCTGCAGCCGCGGGTCGGCGTCCTCGGCGTCCTCGGAGTAGTTGGCCATCCAGGGCGCGTACGCCACTCCGAGCGAGCCGCCGAGCAGCGCGCCGACCACCATGAGCGTGCCGGTGGAGACGCCTTCCTGGCCCAGGGAGACGGCCAGGTAGGCGGTGACGAGGACGGCGGCGATGGTTCCGCCGAGGGAGAACGGCTTGCGCAGCTGGGTCCGGTCGGACAGGCGCCCTGTTACGATCAGCGTGAGCAGATTGAGACTCCAGAACGCCGCCATGATCGTCGAAGCCTGAGCACTGCTGATACCGAGCGAGTCGACCAGCATCGTCTGCCCGAAGAGCGACAGCGTGATGTAGAGCACCAGCCACAGCGAGATGCCGATGACGTGCGCCCAGATGTTCCGCCTGGTGAAGAGCGAGCGCACGCGCGCCGGTCGCTTGAGATCCACCACCTGAGCCGCCGCCTGCTCGGTGTGCTGGATCCGGGCCCGCAGCTCGGGAGACAGGTCAGCGATGTTGAATGCGATGACCGCCGAAATGACGAGCGAGAAGCACCCCATGATGACGAACTGCGAGCGCCACGAATCGCCGAAGATCGGCAGGGTCCAGGCTGCGATGGCCGCGGCCAGGAAGTTCGCGCCGACGGGTCCCCACGTCCAGAAGCCGAACGCCTGAGCCCGCCCCAGGCGTGGTGAGAAGTCCCGGATCAGTGGTGCGGTGCTGGCCATGGCCACGCCGTCCACGAATGCCAGCACGATCCTGGCGATCAGCAGGTCGCGCGGGCTGTGCACGAGCGTCATGGCGAAACAGCACACGGCCGTCAGGCCCATGAGCGGGATGAGCAGCCGCACCCGGCCGAGCCGGTCGGTGAGTCTGCCGCCCAGGATGGAGGCGATCGCCCCGGCCACCGCCGCGGCGCCCGACACGGCGCCGTACGTGGCCAGCGACATGTGGAGGTCTTTGAGGAGGAGAGGTACGACGGGCGCGATCTGCCCTTCGTAGGAGCCGATGAGGATCGCCAGCACGGCCATGGTGAGGATCTTCATGCGGCGGGCGCCGGTCGGGTACTCGTCGAGCTCGCGGACGTAGGACAGCCTCATGGCTTGCCTTTCTGTGGGCTGGGCCCCCGTCATGCGTTCTAGAAGCTAGCTCTAGAATTCATTTCTGTGATGCTGCTCCTCACTGTGCCCGTCGTCAAGGGTGAGATGTTCGTCTGTGGCTAGAATCAAATTCTAGGATCGCCTTGAGTAAGGAGTCGTGTGTTGGATCTTGAACTCGACGGCCTCGAAGTCTCCTTCGACCACACGGCCGTGGCCGCTCCCCGGATCAGGGACCTGTTGCCGATCTACCGCGACCTGCTCGGCGGCCGGCACCTGGGCGGCGGTGGCGACAACCGGGCCGCCGGCTACCGCACGTTACAGCTCACCTATGCGAACGGCGGCAAGGTCGAGCTCATGGAGCCGCTGCTCGGATCGACGTTCTTCGACAGCTTCTTCGAGCTCACCAGGGGGCGGGGCGGCGTCCACCACCTGAACTTCCACGTCGACGACCTGGCGGCCGCGGTGTCCCTGCTGACCGCCCGCGGCTACCGCCTGCACGGCCTCAACCAGGCAGATCCCCGCTGGCGCGAGGTCTTCCTACACCCGAAGGAGGCACATGGCGTCCTGATCCAACTGGCCCAGCCGGGTCCGCGCGAGCCGGGGGATGTCCGGCCGACCTTGGAGGAGGTGCTGGCCGGCCGGGGACGAAACGGCAACGGTGTGCCCAGCCCCTGAAGGGTCGCAGTTTCGTGGCTGGGAGGGCGGGACCGAGCGACGGGAGCGGTCTCGCTTCGGCGTACTCCGCTCCCGATCTTGGGCGGGCGGGATTGGGCGGCGTCGTACGCCGTGCCCGTGCCCGTCGCGCTGCGGGGCAGTGGGGTGTCGTTTGGCGGGTGTGTGGTCACGGGGGGTCGGGCGTGCGGCGACGGGCAGGCGGGCGTGCGGTGATGGGGCGGCCGAGCGTACGGGGACGGGGCGGTGGGTGCGCGGTGGCGAGGCGGGGGTGCGAGAGCGGGGCGGCACTGGGGGCGTATGGCGGCAGGGCCTTGGGCGGATGGTGCGGGGACGCGGAGCGGGTGGGGTGGGGGCGGATGGTGCGGGGGCGCGGAGCGGATGGGGTGGGGGCGGATGGTGCGGGGGGCGCGGGAGCGGGTGGGGCCGAGTGGCAGGACCCCGCACCAGCCGGGTGGTCACGGGTTTCGTGGATGCCAGGTCACCAGGGCGTCCAGGGCCTCGACGTGGGAGCCTTGGGCCAGGAGGGGGTTGATCTCCAGGGACTCCAGGTCGTCGCCCAGTGTTTCGGCGAAGGTGGCGATTCGGGCGATGACCTCAGCCACCGCGTCCAGGTCCACGGGCTCGCCGCCTCTGGCTCCGTTGAGCAACGCGGCGCCTCGCAACTCGGAGAACGCCGTACGCACCTCCGTGGCGTCGACCGGCAGCACTCTCAACGCCGTGTCACGCAGCACTTCCACCCATACCCCGCCCAGCCCGACGGCCAGTGTGAGGCCCCAGGCTGGGTCGCGCACTATGCCCACGAGCAGTTCGACCCCGCCGCTTCGCTGGGGCTGGACAAGGATCCCGGCAATGGACGTCGCCGTGTCACTCGGGCTGTCCGAGGGTGGTAGTTCGGCGGGAGGGGGTGTTGTGTGGGCTGGATCGGTGGGGAGGGACGCGGCCAGAGCGGTCAGATCCTGGTAGGCGGCCCGTACCTCCTCGGGACCGGACAGGCCGAGGCGGACGCCGCCGATGTCGCTCTTGTGACCGAGTCCTTCGGCGGCGAGCTTGAGCACCACGGGATACCCGAACCGGTCGGCCGCCGTCACCGCCTCCGACTCCTCGCGCACCATCGCGGAGGGCACCACGGGGAGTCCGGCCGAGGCGAGCAGCGCGGAGGCGCGGTGCTCGGCCCACACGCCGTGCCGGGTCGTTTCGGGGCGTGCGTCGCTTGCGAGAGGCGCGGCCCGCACGCCGCGTCGGGTGGGTTCGGGGGGTTCGGCGTTTGTGAGCGGCTGGGTTTGTGTGGGGTGTGGGGGTTTGTTGGTTGGGGTTGCCGCAGGGGCTTCGAGGTGGGTGGTGAGGGTGCGGGTGCGGGACTCGGACCAGCGGATTGCTGCGGCGATGGCGTGCAGGCCGTGTTCGATTCCGCCCACCACGTACGGGAAGCCCGTCTCCTCCTGCACCTGTCGCCCGAACTCCGTCACATCCGTGAGCACGTTGCTCACCACCACGACGGGTACGGGGGAGGCGGCGATTCGCTGGGCGCTGGCCGCGTACAGGGCGAAGACGGGGGAGGGGTCGGGCGGTGCGACGCGTGGCGGCTCCGACAGGAGCATGACCAGGTCGATTCCCGGGTCGGCGGTCACCACCTCCAGGGCGCGGCCGAGCAGGGTGCGGTCGATGAGGACGTACCCGGTGACGTCGAGCGGGTTCTGTACGGTGCCGAAGGACGGCACGATCTCCGCCAGCCGCTCCACCGTCTCGGGTGCGAACGGCGGCAGTTCGAGGCCCTCGTCCTCGGCCCGGTCGGCGATGATCTCCGAGGCGCCGCCGGAAGGGGTGACGACCCCGATGCGGCGTCCGGGCAGCGGTCCGTAGGAGGCGAGCAATCCGGCCGTGATGATGAGATCCTCCAGCGAACGCACCCGGATCACGCCGAGCTGGCGGAGCGCGGCGTCGATGACGTCGTCGTCGCCCACCAGTGCCCCCGTGTGCGCCTGCGCGGTGTGAGAGGCGAGCCTGCTGCGGCCGATCTTGAGTGCCACGATCGGCTTGCCCGCCTCCAGGGCCCGCCGGGCCACGCGGGAGAACTCGGCGGGGTTCCTGATGGTCTCGAGGAAGAGGGAGATGACCTTGGTGGCCGGATCGTCCACCAGATAGTCGATCACGTCGGTGACGGTGACGACCGCCTCGTTGCCCATCGAGGTGAGCAGGCTGATGCCGACGTTGCGGGCCTGCGCGAAGGAGAGCACCGAGCTGGCCAGCGCGCCGCTCTGCAGCACCACCCCGACGGCCCCGCGCAGCAGTGGCGAGGGGATGGGTAGCCCGTACGGGGTCACGCTGGAGGCGGCGTTGATGTAGCCGTTGCCGTTCGGCCCGAGGATCGTAAGCCCATTTTCCATAGCAAAAGCCGAAATTTCGGACTCCAGCCGGACCCCCTCCTCCCCAGCCTCCCCGAACCCGGCCGTGAGCACCACGTAACACCGGATCCCCAGCTTCGCCCCTTCCCGCAGCACGCCCAGCACGGCGGCCGTCGGGACCATGACATACGCCAGATCGACCGGCGTGGGGATCCCCGTCAGGCTCCGGAACGCGGGGGCGCCGTGGACGACGCCGCCGCGCGGGTTCACCAGGTGGACCGGGCCGGAGAAGCCGTGCGTACGCAGGTTGACCAGGGTGCTGATCGACCACCCCGACTTGTCCGTGGCCCCGACCAGCGCGATCGAGCGCGGGTTGAACAACGACTGGACCGACATTCGATCACTCCCCGATGAGCCCCAGCTTGGCGTGGCCCTTGATGAGGTTGCGGGCGATGGTACGGCGCTGGATCTCGTCGGTGCCCTCGAAGATGCGCAGCAGCCGCAGCTCCCGGTACCACCGCTCGATCGGCAGTTCCTTGGTGTACCCCATGCCCCCGTGGATCTGCAGGACCCGGTCCACCACCTGGTTCGCCATGACGGCGCCGTTGAGCTTGGCGATCGAGGAGGCGTGCCGGGCGTCCATGCCCTCCTGCACCCGCCAGGCCGCGTACAACGTCAGCCACTTCGCCGCCTCGATCTCCACCTGGGAGTCGGCGATCATCCACTGGATGGCCTGGTACTCCGAGATCGTCTGCCCCATGGACTTGCGGATCTTGGCGTAGTCGATGGCCATCTGGAGCATGCGCTCGGCCGATCCGATGGCCCGGGCGGGGATCATGTAGCGGCCCTGGCCGATCCACTGCATGGCCAGTTCGAAGCCCTTGCCGAGCTCGCCCAGGATGTTGTCCTCCGGCACCCGTACGTCCTCGAACACCAGCGACGCCGGACCCCACTCGCCCATCGTCGGGATCGGCTCGGACTTCCAGCCCATGTCCCGGTCCACCAGGAAGCAGGTCACCCCGTGCTCCTCGGCCACCGCGAACACCATGACGAAGTCCGCCTCGTTCCCGCCCGTGATGAACGTCTTCTCACCGTTGATCACCCACTCGGCGCCGTCGCGGGTGGCCTTGGTACGGATGCTGCGGGCGTCGGACCCGGCGCCGGGCTCGGTGATCGCGAAGCAGGAGCGGCGCTCGCCCTCGATGGTCGGGATCAGGTAGCGGCTTTTCTGCTCGTCCGTGCCCGCGTACAGGATGTTGTCGGCGCTGCCGCCGAACATGAACGGTACGAACGTCCTGCCCAGCTCCATGGCGACGATCACGGACATGACCGGGCCGAGCGCCGCGCCCCCGTACTCCTCGGGCGTGTTGATGCCCCAGAAGCCCGACTTCCTGGCCTTGGCCCGCAGGTCGCGCAGGGTCTCGGGCGCGAGCGCCGGGCGGCCCTGGCACTCATTTCGCAGCACCTCGGGCTCCAGCGGCATGATCTCCTTCTCGACGAAGGACCGTACGGTGTCGCGGATCTGGCGTTCCTCGGGGGTGAGCGAGAAGTCCATCGGATGCCTCCTCGGACCAAATTTCTAGAATCCTTCTCTAGGAAAGGATTCTAGCCGCTGTGGTGAGGTGTCAAGAATCGGATTCTAGAATCTTCCAGGGCTATACTCTCCTGCGTGGCACGTAAGTCCTCGTGGGAGTGGAGCCGTACGGCTCAGACCCGCAAAAGCATGCTGCAGGCGGCTCGCGAGGTCTTCGGCGAGCACGGCTTCGCCGAAGCCAGCGTCTCCGAGGTGGTCGCCCGCGCCGGATCCAGCGTCGGCAGCCTCTACCACCACTTCGGCGGTAAGACCGAGCTGTTCCTGGCCCTGTACGAGGATCACCAGGCGGCGCACGAGGAGGCGTCGGCCGCCAGCGTGGCCAAGGCCAAGAAGGCCGGTGTGGACGATCCCGTCGAGCTGCTGATCGCGGGGGCCCGTGCGTACCTCGCCGGGGCCTGGGACCGGCGCGATCTGGTGCGGCTCTTCATCGACGGGGACGGGCCGCCGGGGTTCGAGCTGATCCGCCGCACGCGGGGGCGGGAGTGGGTACGCCAGAACGCCGTGCTGCTGGGGGCCGGGAGCGATCCGCTCGACCGGTTCACCGTGGCGGTGCTGACCAGCATCATCGGGGAGGCCGCGCGGGAGGTCGCCACCTCGGACACGGAGGAGGAGGCGCAGGAGGTCATCGAGGCTGCCATGACCCTGATCCGCCGCCTCGACCCCCTCAAGGTCCTCGAAGAAGGCTGACCGGGCTTGGCCGTGACCGGGTCTGGCCGGGGTGGTGGGCGTGCCGGGCAACTGGGGTGGCTGTGTGGGGGCAGGCGCGTTGCTACAGCGGGCGGGCACGGGTGGGGACCTAATGGGTGGCGGATAGGCAGGGCAATCGTAGGCGTTGGTGCGGGTGCGGGTGCGGGTGCGGGTGCGGCGGGTGGCGGGTGGCGGGTGCGCTTGGCAAAGGTGGGCCAGGTTGTGGAGCCGATCGGCGGTGAGCGGTCGGAGTTATGGTCACGCTGAGTAACCGGGCGGTGTGTGAGGTAGCCGGTTGGGTGGGGTAGGGCGCGTCCGGATTGCGGTCGTCAGGGCCGCCCTGCGACCGAATGGCGGTCGTCGGCGTCGCTCCGCGAGCCCTGCGGGCGGGATGGCGGAGTCGCCCGGTGGCCGGTGGTTGGTGCTGGCCTCCGGCCGGATGGCGGTGGTTGGCGTTGCTTCGCGAGCCCGATGGCGGCGTTGCCCCGTGGTCGGAAAGTGCGAGCGGGACGAGAGCCGTTGGCGGTGTTTGCGACCGGTCGGTGGTCGGTCAGGGGTGGAGGATGGTGGCGTGGCCGTGGTCCAAGACCACCGTTCCGTCGTCCTTGGACGTCCTGAACAGCACCTCCACCCCCTCCTCCCAAACCGACACCGTAAGCGACTCCCCAGGAAACACCGGACTGGTGAACCGCCCCGACATCCCCCGCAACCGCCCAGGGTCCGACCCGGCCACCGTGTGCAGCAGTGCCCGTCCCGTCACCCCGTACGTGCACAGCCCGTGCAGGATCGGCCGGTCGAAGCCGGCCCGGGCGGCGAACTCCGGGTCGCTGTGCAGCGGGTTGTAGTCCCCCGACAGCCGGTAGATCAGCGCCTGCTCGGGCCGGGTCGCGTACGTCACCTTGTGGTCGGGCGCCCGGTCGGGGGCCGTCCACGGGTCCCGGGGGCCACGGTCGCCGCCGAAGCCGCCCTCGCCCCGGATGAACACCGCGCTCCGCGAGGTGATCAACGGCTCTCCGGTACGCAGGTCGACGGCGGTGGCCGAGAGAGTCGCCAGCGCCCCCGAGCCCTTGTCGTAGATCCCCGTCACCCGGGACGTGGTGCGCACGCCCCCAGCCGGGGGCAGCTCGCGGTGCAGTTCGAAGGACTGCTCGGCGTGGACCAGCAGGGCCGGGTCGAAGTCGCCCAGCCGCCGCCCCGACGGTGCCTGGGCCGCCAGCACCGCGAACGTCGGCAGCACCCGCTGCCCCTTGTCCGTCGTGAACTCCAGCTCGGACGTCCCCGCTCCGACGCCGAGCGCGTACAGCATGGTGTCCTTGGCGGTCCAGGTGCGCTCGTGCGCCGGGCCGTCGACCCCGATCAGGGTGTGGTCGAGCGCCATGTCAGTCCTCTCCGGGGACGGGGATGCGGCCGCTGGTCAGCGCGTTGGGGGCCGCCTTGCCGACCAGCGCGGGAATGACGGCGCCCAGCTCGGCCGGGTCCCATCGCGAGCCCTTGTCGACGCCGGGGCCGGCGTGCCAGCCCTCGGCCACGCTGATCGCGCCCCCGCGCACGTTGAAGACCCGCCCGGTGATCCCCCTGGCCTCCGCGCTGGCGAGCCAGACCACCAGGGGCGCGATGTCGTCGGGGTCGGCGCCGGTCGCGCCGGGCGGCAGCAGGCCCTCGGTCATCCGGGTGAGCGCGGCGGGGGCGATCGCGTTCACGGTCACGCCGTACCGCTCCAGCTCCTTCGCCGCGATCACGGTCAGCCCCGCGATCCCGGCCTTGGCGGCGCCGTAGTTGCCCTGCCCGGGGTTGCCGTAGATCCCGGAGGAGGACGTGGTGTTGATGATCCGGGCGTCCACCGGCTCGCCCGCCTTGGCCCTGGACCGCCAGTAGGCCGCCGCGTGGCGCAGCGGCGCGAACGTGCCGCGCAGGTGCACCCGGATCACCGCGTCCCACTCCTCGGCGGTCATGTTGACCAGCATCCGGTCCCGCAGGATGCCCGCGTTGTTGACCAGCACGTCCAGGCCGCCGAAGCGGTCGACGGCGGTCTGGATCAGCCGCTGCGCGCCGTCGAAGTCGGAGACGTCCTCACCGTCGACGACGGCCTCGCCGCCCATCGCCTCGATCTCGGCCACCACCTCGGACGCGGCGGCGGACGTGCCGGTGCCGTCGACGTCCGCGCCCAGGTCGTTGACCACCACCTTCGCCCCCTGCCTGGCGAACTCGAGCGCGTGCCCCCGCCCGATCCCCCTGCCCGCACCCGTGACGATCACCACACGGCCTTCGACTATCCCGCTCATACGACAGACACCTCGATCCTTGACGGGGCTGTGCGAATAGGATTCTAGTATTAAAATCTAGAAATGATAGGTGACGCCTGGCGCACACTGTCGGTCGTGAGCCTGGCCAGCGTGCTGACCGGGCTCAGCGGCAGCGCGATCAACGTCGCGCTCCCCGAAGTGGCCAGGCACACCGGGGCCGACGCCACGTCCGCGAGCTGGATCCTCCTCGGCTTCCAGTTGACCACGACCGTCCTCATGGTGGTATTCGGTCGGTTGGCCGACATGTTCGGCAGGCGCCGGATGTATCTCCTCGGGCTGGCCACGTACACGACCGCCGCCCTGCTGGCGGGGGCGGCGCCCGGCGCGTGGGCGATCGTGGCCCTGCGCGTGGTCCAGGCGGCCGGCGCCGCCATGCTGCTCACCAACAGCGCCGCCCTGGTCAGCGACGCCTTCCCGCGCGAGCGGCTGGGGGAGGGGATGGGCGTCTACGTGGCGTCGTTCTCGATCGCCGGGCTCATCGGGCCGACGCTGGGCGGGGTGCTGGTGGCGAGCCTCGGCTGGCGCTGGGTGTTCTGGTTCAACGTGCCGGTCGGCCTGGTCTGCCTCGTCTGGGGCGCGCTCGTGCTCAGGCCGAAGCCCGCCGACGCGGGGGAGCGCGGGCTCGACGGTCCGGGGAACGTGCTGGTCCTGGTCACGCTGGGCGGGCTGCTGCTGGCGCTGTCGGAGTTCACCAGGCTCGGCTGGGGGCACCCCGTGGTGCTGGCGGGGCTGGCCGGGTTCGCCGTCGGGCTGCCGCTGTTCCTGGCCGGGAGTCGCGGGCGGCGCATCCGGTGGTGGACCTGAGCCTGTTCCGGGATCGGGCGTTCGCCTTCGGGACGCTCGCGTCGTTCCTCAACGCCGTCGCGCGCATGGGCATCGTCTTCCTGGTCGCGCTCTACTTCCAGGCCGTGCGGGGCGAGGATCCCGTGCAGGCCGGGCTGAGGGTGCTGCCGCTGGCCGTCGCGGCGCTGGCCGCCTCGGTCGGCTCGGGCTTCCTGCAGCGCCTGCTGAGCGCGCGCACGCTGGCCATGGCGGGGGCCGCGACGACCACCTGCGGGCTGCTGGTCCTGTTCGCCACGATGTCACCGGCCACCCCGTACGCCGCCATGGCCGTCGCGCTCGTGCTCATCGGCCTCGGGTCCGGCGTATTCCTGCCCGCCAACAACACCGCCATCCTGCACGGCCTGCCCTCGGCCCGGCTCGGCATTGTCAACGCCATGCGCCTCATGCTGCAGAACACCGGCAACGTCGTGGGCACCGCCCTGGTCCTGTCGATCATCACCGCGCCGCTGCCCGCCGCCCTGCACGCCCGCGTCTTCGCCGGGACGCTCTCCCAGCTCACGGGCGGCGCGGTCGGGCAGCTCGTGACCGGCTACCGCTGGGCGCTGGCCTCCATGGCCGCCGTCTCCGTGCTCACCGTGCTGGCCTGCCTGGCCCGGCGCAGGGACACCTGACCCGGGCGGGTACGGTGGCGGACGTGGTTGAACGCTCCCAAGCCCAGCGGCACGTATACCCCAGAACGGTGAGATTTGCCGACATCGACTCCCAAGGGCACGTGAACAACGTGCGCTTCCTCGATTATCTCGAGGATGCCCGATTCGGCATGTTCCACATCGATCCATACAACGCGGGCGAGGAGCCGTTCAAGGGACTGGTGGTGACCCGCCACGAGATCGACTACCGCCGCCCCCTCGGCTTCCGCGCCGAGCCGGTGCTGGTCGAGACGTGGGTGACCGAGATCAGGTCGGTGCGGTTCACGCTCCGGTACGAGATCCGCGACGACAGCGAGGTGTACGTCACCGCCACCTCGGTCCTCGCGGCCTACGACGTCGAGCGGGCGGCCCCGCGCAGGCTCACCGAGAGCGAACTGACCTATCTCAAACGCTTCTCGTGAAGCGCTGGCTGATGCTGGCGCTGGGCGTGACCGCGCACACCAGCGTCACCTTAGGCCTGGGCGGCCTGCCCCTGATCCTGCCCGAAATACAGCGACATTTCGCAGTTTCGTTGCCGGTCGCGGGGATCATCGCGAACGCCCCCGGCATCGGCATCCTGTTCGCCCTGGTCGCCTGGGGCGCGCTGGCCGACCGGCACGGCGAACGGGTGGTCCTGGGCACGGGCGTGGGCCTGGCGGCGGTGCTGTTCGCCGCGGTCACCTTCGTCGACCGGGCCTGGGCGGTGATCGCGCTGCTGGCTCTGGCGGGAGCGGCGGGCTCGGCCGCGCTGGTCGGCGGCGGACGGATCGTGCTGCGCTGGTTCGAGCCGCCAGAACGCGGCGTCGCGATGGGCGTGCGCCAGGTCTCCTTCACCCTCGGCATGGCCATCAGCGCCTTCGTCCTCCCGCCGGTCGCGCGGGCGCACGGCCTGACCGGCGTGCTCACCGTCTGCGCCGCCGTCAGCCTGGTGGCCGCCGTGCTGGCCGCGATCTTCCTGGCCGAGCCGCCGCGTACGATCTCCGGGCCGGGCACCGCGCCGGCGGGCACGCCGTACCGGCAGCCCGCCCTGTGGCGGGTGCACGCCACCAGCGCCCTGCACGTGGTGCCCCAGATGGTGGTCGGCACGTACGGCGTGACCTGCCTGGTGCGCCTGTACGGCTGGGACAGCGTGGCGGCGGGCCAGCTGTTCGGGGTGGCGGCGATCGGCGGGGCGGTGGTGCGCATCGCGGCCGGCCGCTGGTCCGACAGGACCGGCCTGCGCATGCGGCCCCTGCTGCTGATCACCATCGCCACCCTCGGCGTGCTGGCGCTGCTGGTCGCCGGCACGCTCACCCGCGGCGCGTTCGGACCCGTCATGCTCGCCCTGGCCGCGGTGGTGACCGTGGCCGGCAACGGGCTCGCCTACCTCTCGGCCGGCGAACTGGCCGGACCCGCCTGGGCCGGCAGGGTGCTGGCCACCCACAACACCATCCAGAACACCGTCTCCCTCGCCATCACGCCGCTCGCCGGCGTGCTGATCGAGCACGCCGGGTTCTGGGCGGGGTTCGCGGGGGGCCTGGCGTGCGCGCTGCTCTCGCTGCCCGTCATCCCCGTCCGCGGGGAGCGTCCTGGGAGGCCATGAGCCACACGGCGGTGTCGGGCGGCAGCAGGCCCCGCCGGAGCGGGCCGCTCGACAGGAGCACGGTGTCGTGCTCGGGCAGGCTTACCGACCGGAGCCCGCAGTTGATGGCGCAGGTCAGCGGGCCGCGGGTGAAGAAAAGCACACCCTCGGGTGAGTCCAGCCACTCCAAGGTATAAGGAATGGATCTGCCCAGCTCACGGCGGTAGGCCAGGGCCTGGCGGTAGAACTCCAGCGTCGAGCCGGCGTCCCCTTCCTGCTTCTCCACGCTCAGCTCCGCGAACGTGGCCGGCTGCGGCAGCCACGGCTCCACCCCGCCGGGAGAGAACCCGTGGGAGGGCGGGTCCACCGTCCACGGGATCGGCACCCGGCACCCGTCGCGCCCGGGCTGCTCGCCCTTCGTCTGGAAGAAGACCGGGTCCTGCCTGGCCTCGTCGGGCAGATCGGTGACCTCGGGCAGCCCCAGCTCCTCGCCCTGGTAGAGGTAGGCGGACCCGGGCAGGGCCAGCATCGTCAGCAGCGCCGCCCTGGCCCGCGCGAGCCCCGTGCCGGGGTCGGCGGTGCCGTAGCGGGTGCGGTGGCGTACGACGTCGTGGTTGGACAGCACCCACGTGGCGAACGGCACGGTGGCCAGGGTGTCGTCGATGACCTTCCTGAACGCCGCCGCCGACCACGGCGCCTGCAGCCAGGCGAAGTTGAAGCTCTGGTGCAGCTCGTCGGGGCGCACGTAAAGGGCGAGGTCTTCGGAACTGTCCGTCCACACCTCGCCCACGGCCATCCGGTCGCCCGGATAGCCGTCCAGCAACCGGCGCCAGTCGCGGTAGACGTCGTGCACCTCGGGCCGCCCCCAGATCGGCGAGACCGAGGCGAACGACTGGTCGCCCACGTCGGGCAGCCCTTCGGCCTTGTAGAGGCCCATGGCCACGTCGATGCGGAACCCGTCGACACCCCGGTCCAGCCAGAACCGCAGGATGTCGAGGAACTCCGCGTGGATCTCCGGATTGCGCCAGTTGAGATCGGGTTGTCCGGGGGCGAACAGATGCAGGTAGTACTGCCCGTCCGCCACCTTCGTCCAGGCGGGCCCGCCGAACGTCGACTGCCAGTCGTTGGTGGTGTCGCGGAAGAGATAGCGGTCGCGCCGCTCGCCCCGCAGCGCCGCCTGGAACCAGGGATGCTCGGAGGAGCTGTGGTTGGGCACGACGTCGACCAGCACCCGCAGCCCGTGGTCGTGCGCCTGCGCGACCAGCGACTCGAAGTCGGCCAGCGTGCCGAACAACGGATCGACACCCCGGTAGTCGGCCACGTCATAGCCGCCGTCGGCCATGGGGGAGCGGTAGAACGGCGTCAGCCAGATGGCGTCGACCCCCAGCCGCCGTAGATACGGCAGGCGCTCGCGCACTCCGGCCAGATCGCCGACGCCGTCTCCTGAGGCGTCGGCGAAGCTGCGAACATAGATCTCGTAGACGACGGCATCACGCCACCAGGGGATATCCATGTGGCGTGTCATGCCCGCTATGTCGGCGAGTTCACCAGGCTGTGGGCCGCGTAGACCAGATAGTCCCAGAGCCTGGTCTCCAGCTCTTCCTGCAGGTCGAGCGAGTCGACCGCGTCACGCATGTGCCGCAGCCAGGCGTCCCGCTCGGGCTCGCCGATCACGAACGGCTGGTGCCGCATGCGCAGCCTGGGATGGCCGCGCTCCTGGCTGTAGGTGTTGGGGCCGCCCCAGTACTGGATCAGGAAGCCCCGCAGCCGCTCCTCGGCGCCCTCGAAATCGGACTCCGGGTAGAGCGGCCGCAGCAACGGGTCTTCCGCGACCCCCTCGTAGAAGCGGTGTACGAGGCGCCGGAAGGTCTCGTCGCCTCCGACGGCGTCGTAGAAGGAGGTCTCAGTCACGTTCTCAGCCTATGCCGAGGGCGACCATGGGGATGCCCGCGGAGTCGAGCGCGGACTTGACCCGGAACCTGAGCTCCCTGGACACCTCGGCCTGCGCCGAGGGGAGCGTCTTGGCGGTGATGCGGAAGACCAGCGTGCTGTCGGACATCTGCTCGACGCCGTACACCTGCGGCTGCTCCACGATCTTGGTCTCGCGGAACTCGCCGTCGGCCCAGATCTCCTCTGCCACGTGCTCCAGGAGCACCCGGACGGTCATGATGTCGGCGTCGTAGGCCACCGGGACGTCCATATAGGCCCGCGACCAGCCCTGCGACTCGTTGCCGACCCGGGTGATGGTGCCGTTGCGGACGTACCAGACGCGGCCGTCGGCGTCGCGCAGCCTGGTGACGCGCAGGGTCACGGCCTCGACCGTGCCGACCGCGGCGCCCGCGTCGATCACGTCGCCCACGCCGTACTGGTCTTCGAGCAGCATGAACATGCCCGCGATGAAGTCCTTGACCAGCTCCTGGGCGCCGAAGCCGATGGCCACGCCGAGGATGCCGACGCTGGTGAGCAGGGGCGCGATCGGGATCGTCAGCCGGTCGAGCACGGTCAGCACCGCGGTGCCGAGGATGACGATCGAGGCGACGTGCTTGAGCACCGAGCCCATGGTCTCGGCGCGCTGCTTGCGGCGCTCGTGCAGCAGCACGTCGATGCTGTCGGGAATGGCGGTCTTGCGGAACCTGCTGGTGATCGAACCGCCTGCGGCCGCGCGGTTGACCACTCTCGTGATGACCCGGTGCGCGACGTTGCGGAGCACGAACGCGAGCACGAGGATCAGGACGATTGTGATCAGACTGGCCGCCAAGGGCGCCCAAGTCGCATTCTGGAACATCCCGACAAGGGTAGAGCAAATACCCGCCGGATCGTTCTCGCAGCTCCCAGCCATTTGCTGGGCCATCTTCTCGAAGTCCAACTGAGAAGTGGGTGGTTCCGATGCTGTCACCAGCAGTAACACTGGGTAGATCCCCCTCCGGAAGCGGTACGGTCGGCTGCTTTGGACCGATTCGATCCAAAATACCGCCGACCGGACCGCCCGCCGTCACATCACGCCGGGGAAGACGGGGACGCCTGCTCTCTGGGCCGCGGAGGGCGAGAGCGGACGCTCCGATGACGGACGGCTCGGAACGGGCCACGCACCCGGAAGCGTGTCCCGTGCCGGTTCCGGGAGGGATCCCCCCGAACACCCGCCCGGGACACCCGGGCGGGCGGCTGTGAGCAGGCACGGCATGCGAGACCGTGCCTGGCCGGAACCGGCGGGGCGACCAGGGTTCCGGCATACGGGAACCCTCCGCACCGGCCGCCCCGCCGGCTCCGTTGACGCCGTCGTAGGTGCGGTGAGCCGTGGTGGCTGCGCTCCACCCGGGTCACCGTTTTGTCACTCCCCCACGGCGGCCAGCACGCGCGCGACCTTCGTGGCCGCTCCAGCCGGGTCATCGGCCTTGTGCATCCGCTCCCCCCAGGACCAGCAGTACCACCAGTCCTGTACGTCGGATGCGCTCGTCGACCGACAGGTGACGTTCTCCGACAGGCTCGTCGCGTTCGGGTTGATGACCCGTGCGAACATGCGCCCGCCCTGAGTCTGGACCACTCTCGCGAGCAAGCCATGAGCGTCGAGTTCTGATACGAGACGCCTCAGATGCTCGAAGTTGTCGTCCCCCACCTTTCGTCCCCTCCTCGTTGGGAATCTGGCTGGTGGGCCAAAGATGGCTCATGTCAACGGCGGACGCAACGCCGGCTTCCCGGTCACGGGGAGTTGCTTCTCCCTCATGGGATGTAAGAAACAGTCCCTCGGAGGACGATCCTTATCCGTACGCTGGATGCCGGGCGTTTCCAAGCTGGCGACATTGGTTCACACTCATGGGTAGGCGCACAGCTACGCGGACGCTACGCTGAGTCACCAGTTGTGGACCGGTCGAGACACGCGCGAGAGGGGCCGGGATGTCCGGCAGACAGCACAGGGAAACGGAGATCGCCAGGCGGATCAGAGCCAAGGGCCTGGCCGCCGGGCGCACTTCGGCCCAGATAGCTGATGAGATCCATGAGCAGTGCACTCCGCAGTTCGGCACCAGCCGCATCAAGTCACACCGTCTCTCCTACGGCATCGCGCTTGCCGACGTCATCGAGCAGATCAGAGCCCTGTTCGAACGTGACAAGAAGTCGATGCCCGGCATCGGCGAGACCCTGCTGTCGGCCTACGAGAGCGGGCTCAAGCGCCCGGGGCCCGAGTACATGCACTATCTGTGCACGGTCTATCGGGTGGAGCCGCAGGAGCTCGGTTTCGACGGGCCGTGCATCTGCGGCCAGGGGCACCGCCTGCCGGTGCTGCTGCTCGGAGAGGGCAAAGAGCGGCCGTTAGCGCTGGAGGAGCGTGAGCTGCTGAGCCAGCCGCCGCCTCCCCAGCCCGAGGCCGAGGAGGACGAGAACATCCTCCGGCGGACCATGCTCAACCTGCTCAACCCCGGTGCCAGCGTCGCCACCGAGCTCGACGGGCCGGTGCTCGGCGCGTGCGAGGGCATCAGGCGCCGGATGGACGAGACGCTCGTGTCGGCCACGGTGTCGGCCGCGATGCTCGACCAGTGGGAAGAGACCACGCAGAGCTTCGGCCGCCAGTACACGACGACGCCCCCGCTGCGGCTCCTGTGCGACGTGCTGCTCGAGATGAGCGCCGTACGCGCGGCGATGTCCCGCCGTCAGCCCATCGACCTGGCGGACCGCCTTCTCCGGATGGCGGCGCAGCTGGCGGGGCTGAGCGGCATGATCATGATCAATCTCGGTGACCACCGGCTGGCCCGCTCCTTCTTCAGGACCGGACGCACCGCGGCCGACGAGACGGGCGACCGCGCGCTGCGCGCGTGGATCAGCGCCCGCGAGTCGCTCGTCCCCCTCTACTTCGGAGACGCCAGGGAAGCGCTCAACCTGGCGAAGAAGAGCCGCGACCTGGCCGGGGCCATGAACTGCCCCGCACAGGCCATGGCGCCGGTCGTCGAGGCCAGGGCGCTGGCCCTGCTCGCGGGCGCCGAGAACAAGAAGGAGATCGTCGACCAGGCGAAGCGCGCGCTGGCCAGGGCCAGGAACGCCTTCTCCCACATGCGGCCGGAGCACCAGGAGGACATGGCCTTCGGCTACACGGAGAAGCAGCTCTACTTCTACCAGGGCGACGTGCTCACCAAGCTCGGCCAGACGCTGGAGGCCGAGGTGGTCCTCGACCAGGCGCTGGAGAAGTACGAGGACCACATCCTCGACCAGACGCTGATCAGGCTCGACCAGGCCCAGTGCCGGATGATCGACGGCGAGCTCGACTCCGCGCTGGACCTCGGCACCAAAGCGCTGCGGATGCTCGGCGACGAGTACATGACCGACTTCATCATGCGTCCCGCCCTGGCACTCGAACAGGCGATCGCGGGCCGGGACGCGAACCAGGAGAAGCTCGAGGAGTACAGGGCCGAACTGCGCCGGCCAAGGGTCCAAATGAAAGGGGGCGGTGCATGAACTTGGAGATCCGGCGCTATCGGTGGTCCGATCTCGACACCCTTCTCGCACTCCACCGGATCTCCCTCGCCGAGGTGGGGCTGGTGCCGGGCGACGGCGTCTACTACGACGACGACTTCCCGCGCATCCAGGAGATCTATCTGGGCTGCGGCGGTGACTTCCTGGTGGGCGAGGTCGGCTCCCGCGTCGTTGCCATGGGCGGGCTGAAGCCCGTCGACACGGCCACGGCGGAGATGTGCCGGCTGAGAGTGCACCCGGAGTTCCAACGGCGCGGCTTCGGTGCGGCCATGCTGCTGGCGATCGAACGACGCGCGGTCGAGCTCGGCTTCGAACGCGTCAGAGGCGACACCACGCTCAACCAGGAGGCCGCCCTGGCCCTCTACGAGCGAGAAGGATGGCGCGAGCTCTCCAGGCAGCAGGTCGGTGACCACACCGTCGTGTTCCTCGAGAAACGCCTGGCGCCTCCCGCGGTCGTCGAGCTCTAGCAACCTCCCGCGCATGGCCCCCTCACCCCTCCAGGGGCCGCTTTCCTCCCTCCCCGGTGATCCGTCCCGGGCTCCGGCGTGACTTCACCGCCGATATTCCTTCCGTCACCCGCAGTACGCGGCGACGACTGTCCATTTCCAGAAAACGGTCAGTTCTGGGCGCTGCGGTATTGATGTACAAACCCGCGGGTGAGGCTCTTAACACCGAGTTGTAGAGGAACCTCTCCGGCTGCTCCCTGTACATCAGCGGCTGCGAATAGTAGTGAGATGCTTTTGCTATGGCAGTCGTGCCCGCTCCCCGACCCCTCCTGGGAGCTGCCCTTCTGTTGTTCGTCAGCGCCGCTTGGGGGTCGGCGTTCCCGCTGATGAAGGACCTCATCCACCGGTTACCGGTGGAGGATCTGCTCGCCGAGCGCTACCTGATCGCCGCGCTCACGCTGCTCGCCATCAGGCCGCGCTGCCTTCGGGGGCTGCCGCGCAAGACGTGGATGAACGGGGTCGTCCTCGGGCTGATGTTCGGGCTCGGCCAGGCCGGCCAGGCCGTCGCGCTGCACGGCCTGCCGTCGTCACTGTCCGGGTTCGCCGTCGGCTGCAGCGTGGTGATCACGCCCATCCTGGCGCTCGTCCTGTTCAAGGTGAAGGTGCCGCGCAGGATCTGGGCGGGGGTCGTGCTCGCGCTGGCCGGGATGACCGTGTTCACGCTGCTGCGAGGGGTGGAGGACAACGAGGTCTCGGTGCTCGCGCTCGGGGTCACGCTCTCCGCCGCCGCCCTCTACTCCGGCCACACGCTCCTGCTGGCGCACTTGTCCAAGCGCGGGGAGACCTTCCACGCGTACGCGCTGACCGTGATCCAGTTGTTCACCATCGGCCTGCTCACCGGGGTCGTCGCCGTCCGCGACGGGGTCGTCGTGCCGTCGAAGGGGTCCGACTGGCTGATCCTGGGGCATCTGGCCGTGGTGTCGTGCGCGCTGGGGTTCCTGGCCCGCTCGTACGGCCAGGCGCACGTCTCGGCCGTGCCGAGCGCGATCCTCATGTCGTCGCAGCCGCTCTGGGTGGCCGCGATCGCGGTGATCTGGTTCCACGAGCAGATCGGCTGGAGCATGGTCGTCGGCGGCGGGCTGATGGCCGGCGCGATGCTGCTGGCCCTCCCCGCGAGGACCGCGGCGCTGGGAAAAGAGCGCGTCAGCGCCAACCGGGCCCTGCTCGCCGTCGCCGCACGGGCGGCCAGGACACTGGCCGATCTGCGGATCAAACGTGAGGATCCGCTGCCGCTGGGCGGCGACCACGCGCCGTACCTCGACAGGGGCGCCTGTGCGAACGTCGAGTCGTGCCCCTGGCACACGCGCTCGCTCAAGGGCGGCGGGGAGCCCAGCCTGGAGCGGCTGATCGAGCGGGCCACGGTCATCGTCAGGGCGCGGAACCTGCCGGGGCCGGGGTGCTGCCGTTCGGTCACGTTGCTGGGGCGGTGCCTGTGCGATCTCATGGGGGAGGCCGAGCAGGCCCGTACGAAAGCCCTCCCACGTTGGTTTCGGCCCCAATAGGTTACAGGTGTCAATCAAAAGGCAGGCGCTTTTTGTGATTTAACCTCCCACTTACTCACCATGAATCTTGATATTTAGCGAAGTGCCCTAATAATGGGGAAATAGCTCTAAAGGTGAGAGGTATGTCATGAAGCGCATCATCGTCCGCAAGCCTGGCACCGCGCGGCTTGCGGGGACCTCCAGCGTCATTCACAAGGGGTGAGCGAGGCAGGGTCCCATCACAAGGTTCACGGCGAACCACCTGCTCAATGGGGGGCCGTGCGGCTGCTGACACCGTTGATCGACGGGCATCGCCGGCCGCGCGGCCCCTACACTGTCGCCGCCGCCCTGCTGCGTCACCTGGTGCCGCAGGCTCTGGAACGGGACCGTGACCTGGTGGCGGCGCACGACATCGAGATCCGCGCCGCCGCGCCCGAACTGGCCCCTCTCGTACCGGTCCGGCGGGTCACGATCGAGGCCGGCCTGTCCGAGGACGAGCGCATCCTCGTGCCCGCGCCCCGCCGCACGCTGCGGCTGGCCAACGGGCTCGCGGAGTTCTTCATGGACGCCGTACGCCCCGGGCTGGCGATCGCGGTGTGCAACGGCGCCGAGGCCGACCCGACGGACATCGAGCTGCTCGACGTCATGATGCGCCGGATCCCGCCGGACCTCCTCACGATCATGCTGTATTCAGGCGGCCCCGACCCGCCGCCCGACACCCGTGGCGCCGGCGAGCTCTGGGCCCTGGTGGACCGGTGCATGCGTGACGGCTTCCTGCACGCCGCCGTCGAGCTGGGGGAGCGCGGCATGGCGTGCACCGAGCCGGGCGGCCAGCCCTGGTGGCGCTTCGCGCACCGCACGGCGACCGCGCTCGGCGGCCTCGGGCGCACCGACGACGCCCGGGTGGTCTGGGACCTGGTGCGCTCGGCCAGCCAGGATCCGGCGATGCACGCCGCCGGCGCGTACGGCACCGCCATGCTCGACGCCCGCCACCCCGACCCCGCGCAACGCGACCTGGGCAGGGCCCGGCGCTGGATCAACGAGGCCATCGCCATCTCCACCCTGCTGCCCGAGCCCTTGGACCGGGCGTTCAAGCTGGGCTTCGACCTCAACGGCCTGGCGCTGATCGAGCTGCGGCACGGCCGGCCGGACGCGGCGCTGTCGCTGGTCGAGTCGGCCATCGAGCTGGCGCGCGAGCTGCGGGAGCGGCATCCGCTGCACCGGATGGTGCTGCTGGCCAACCGGGCGCAGCTGCTGGCCGGGCTCGGCCACGTCAAGGAGGCGATGGAGGACTACGCGGCCGCGATCGCGCTGGACCCGGCCTTTCCCGACTACTACCTGGAGCGGGGGAACCTGCTGTTCAAGCTCGGGCGGTACGAGGAGGCGCTGGCCGACTTCGAGCGGGCCATGCGGGCCGGGCCGCCGCTGCCCGAGGCGTACTACAACCGGGCGGAGCTGCACATCGTGCGGGGTGAGATCGAGGAGGCGCTGGCCGATCTGGGGCGGGTGATCGAGCTGGACCCGGCCTGTCTGGACGCGTACATCAACCGGGCCGGGCTGCTGGCCGCCTCGGGACGGGACGGGGAGGCCCTGGCCGACGTCACGGCCGGGCTCGCCCTGGAGCCCGGCGACCCGCACCTGCTCACGGTGCTGGGGCAGATGGAGACGGCGGCGGGGCGGCTGGCGGCGGCCGGGGAGGCGCTGGACCGCGCGGTGGAGCGCGCGCCCGGGCTCGCGGCGGCCTGGGGGAACCGGGGGGTGCTGCGGTACGCGGCAGGGGACCTGGAGGGGGCGGTCGAGGACCTGAGCCGGGCCATCGAGCTGCAGCCCGAGCGCGACCTCTACGCCAACCGGGCCGTCGCCCTGCGCGCGCTCGGCCGCACCGCCGAGGCCGAGGCCGACGAGCGGGGGGCCGATCACCTCTCCTGACGGCTGCCGGTTCGCCTCTTCTGACGGTTGCCGGTCGCGGTGCGACTATTGGGTTATGCGGGGGCGAATGGGGCGGGCGGCTGCGGTGTGCGCCGCTCTCGGGGTGCTGTGGTGGGCGACCGTGCGGCTGGCCTGGGCGGGCATCGGCTGCGCGGACTGGGGGTGCCTGGCGCCCTCCGTCGGCGTCGTGGTGGTGATCACGCTCGCCTTGCTCGCCGGGTCCGCGCTCGTGCTGGAGCGGGTGGACGTGCGGCCGGGGCGGCGGGTGGCGCTGGTGGCGGCCGGGGTGCTGGTGGTGTTCAGGCTCGTCGGAGAGGCGCTGCCGTCGTGGACGTCCGCGCTCGCGTACGCCGTCACGGCCGGGGCGGTCTTCGCCGGGGCGGGGGCCGTGGCGGCGTTCGTGACGGAGCCGGGGGTGGCGCGGCGGTGGAAGGTGCTGACCGCGCTGGGGGTGGTCGCGCTGGTGCCCGCCGCGCTCGTCGTGTCGTGGGCCCGGTTCGGCGCCTGAGGCGTGTCGCGGGTGCCCTTCGGCGCCTGAGATGTGTCGTGGATGTGGCCCCGTGCTTGGGGCGGGTCAGATCGTGAGCAGGCTCTTGCCGGTCACCGCGCGGGCCTCGATGGCGGCGTGCGCCTCGGCGGCCGACTCCAGGGGATAGGTGGCGCCGACGGTCGGGCGCAGGCGTCCGGCGGCGGCCAGCGTCAGGGCCTCCCTGGCCAGCTCGCGCAGGTCCGCCTTGGGCCAGGCGACCGCCGTCACGCGCGGGTCCGGCGTGGTCATCGGACCGCCCGCCATGCCGTACACGCTCAACCTGCCGCCGTCCTTCAGCAGCCCCTGCGCCGCCGCGCCGACCTCGCCGCCCACCCCGTCGAAGACCAGGTCGAGGCCGCCCGTCGCCGCGCGTACCAGCCGGGTCCAGCCCGGGTCGGTGTAGTCGACCGTCAGCTCCGCGCCCAGGCCCGCCGCCAGGTCGCGCTTGGCGGCGCTGCTCGCCGCGCCCACCACGCGCGCCCCCGCCGCCGTGGCGAGCTGCACCAGCAGGCTCCCGACGCCGCCGCCGGCCGCCTCCACCAGCACCCACTCCCCGGGCTCGGGGGCGGCGGCCCGCGTGAGGCCCACGGCGGTGCGCCCGTCCGCGAGCAGCGCCACCGCGAACTCGGGTGACAGTCCGTCGGGGATCGGGATCAGGTCGCCGGCGCTCGCCACCGCGAGCTCCGCGTATCCGCCCTGGCCGCCGAGCGTGCTGACCACCTGGGTGCCGGTCAGCGCCGGGTCGACGCCCTCGCCGGTCGCGGCCACCGTGCCCGCGACGCCGTTGCCCAGGACCGCGGGCAGCTCGGCCTGCCGGGGCCCCCGGTTGGCGCGTACCTGCGTCTCCACGAACGTGATGCCCGCCACCGCCACGTCCACGAGCACCTGCCCGGGCCCGGCCACCGGGTCCGGCACCTCCTCCACGACCAGCGCCTCCGGCCCGCCGTACCGCCTCAAGACCACCGCACGCATGATCAGCCCTTCTCTCTATCGGAGCGCTTCGCTCCGAAAATACTAATAGGCTGTACGGCATGAGCACACGCGGGAGGCAGGCCGAGGCCGCGCGCAACGATCTGCGGCTGCTGCGGGCGGCGCACGAGGTGTTCACGACGCAGGGGTTCGACGCGCCCGTGTCGGCCATCGCCAAGGCGGCGGGCGTGGGCATGGGCAGCCTCTACCGCCGCTACCGCACCAAGGAGGAACTGCTCCAGCGCCTGTGCGTGATCGCCATGGAGCGCGGGGTCGAGGCGGCCGAGGCCGGGCTGGCCGAGCCGGACCCGTGGGAGGGGCTGGCCTCCTACATCCGCGCGTGCGTGGGGTTCAGGTCGGGCGCCCTCGCGCCGGTCGCCGGCACCATCGCCGTCACCGACGAGATGTGGCGCACGGCCAGGAAGGGCACCGAGCTGGCCGACCGGCTGATCGCCAGGGCCCGTGACGCCGGTGTGCTCAGGGGCGACGTCACCGCGCTGGACATCGCGCTGCTCATGGAGCAGTTCAGCCGCCCGGCGCCGGGCGGCGAGCATCCGCAGGCCAAGGAGCGGCTGCTGACCATCGCGCTCGACGGCCTGCGCGCGCCGGGCGCCACCGAGCTGCCCGGCGACCCGCCGAGCACGGAGTGGTACGAAGGTCGCTGGGGGAGTGCCCCGTAGGTCTACGGTGGGGGCGTGGGCTTCAACGAGCTGCTCAAAGACCTCGATCAGAGTGCCAGCGTCCAGGCCGCGGGCATCAGGCGCGGTTACGGCGGGCCGCCCGCTCGCACGGTGAGCGTCACCGCGGGCCTGGCCAGGCTGCGCTGCGCCTCGCTGCTCAAACCCCTGTACGCGTGGGTGAGCGCGGCCCACATCCCCGACGCCGACCGGTGGCGGCGGCACGCCGAGCCCGCCGTGATCGTCTCCTCCAACGCCGACACGCTCAACCTGTGGCTGGCCGTCGGCCCCCGGGTCATCCTCGACGACCTGCGCAGCCGCACGGGCATCGCCTGGTCGCCGCCCAACGGCGACCCCTCCAGGTTCGGCTCGGTCGAGGTGGCCGCCGACGAGGTCGCGGCCGTGTACGCGGTGTTCGCCCAGGCCGCCGTCGCGGGCGACCCGATCGCGGAGACCATTCTGGGGTGGATGCGGCAGGTCAGCGCGTCGCAGGCGTTCGGGGTCCGGGAGGCGATCCGGTCGCCGGGGGCCGGGGTCAAGAGCGGCTGGTACGGCGCGCCGGAGGAGACGTGCCTGCGCACGCACACGGTGGCCATCGTGCCCAGGGGCGGCACCCGGGTCACGGTGGCCGTGGGGATGACCGCGCTGCCGTACACCGACGCCCGGGAGCGCGAGGTGTACGCCGAGAAGGTGGGCAAGGGCATGCACGTGGAGCCGGAGCACGAGAAGGTGGCGGGGCGGCTGCTACGCGGCCTCCTGGTGACGACGCTCGACGAGCTGGGCCACTTCCGCGACGGCCCAGGCAAATAGATCTGAGGATGAGCGTGAGATTTACCGTTTTGGGGGGATGTGGCGCTTGGCCTGCGGTGGGGCAGGCGTGCAGCGGCTACGTGGTGGAGGCTGAGGGGTTCCGCGTTCTCGTCGATCCCGGCTACGCCACCCTGCCGAGGCTCCTCGCGCGCATGCGGGCCGACGAGGTGGACGCGGTGCTGGTCACCCACGGCCATCCCGACCACTGCGCCGACCTGAACCCGCTGCTGCGCGCCCGCGCCCTCGCCGACGTCCCCGCTCCCGCGCTGCCGGTGTACGCGCCGCCGGGCGCCCTGGACGCCGTCCTGGCCCTGGACAACCTGCGCATGCTGGCGGGCAGCTTCGTGACGCACGACCTGGGGCCCGGCGTGCCGTACGAGATCGGTCCCTTCCGCCTGGACGTGTTCGACCTGCCGCACCACGTACCGAACGCCGGCCTGCGGCTGGGCGCGGGAGGCCGGGTGGTCGCCTACACCGGCGACACGGGGCCGTCCGCCGCGCTGGTGGCGCTGGCGGAGGGCGCGGACCTGCTGGTGGCCGAGGCGACCTATCCGGAACGGGTCCCGGAAGGGGACGCGCCCTACCTGTCCAGCGCCCTGGACGCGGGCCGCACCGCGGCCTCGGCGGGCGCCGGCCACCTGCTCCTCACCCACCTGTGGCCGGACACGCCCGCGGCGCCCGCGCTGGCGGCCGCCGCGAAGTCCTACGACGGCCCGCTGTCCGTCGCCTCGGCAGGCATCACGCTGGATCTGTGACGGCCGGATCCGCCGTGAGCTTCGCGATCACCTCCGCCAGCTCGGGCGGCTCCACGCTGTCAGGCAACTCCTCGACCCAGGCGTACCCCCGGTAGACCTCCCGCTCCTCCTCGGTGAGCTCCCCTGGGACCACCTCAGGCCGCGCCCCGTCGAACATGGCCAGGAAGAACGGCTCGGTCTTCACGTATCGCACGCCCAGCCACGAGAAGTCGCGCGTGACCTCGACGAACCGCTCCCGCACGGCCGAGGCGGGCAGCCCGGTCTCCTCGCCCAGCTCCCGCCTGGCCGCCTCCAGCGCCGTCTCGCCGGCATCGATCCCGCCGCCGGGCGGCTCCCAGACGTGCAGGCGGCTGACGGGGTCGTACCAGTGCATCAGCAGCACCCGGCCGTCGCGATCCAGGCAGACGACCCGCGCCGCGGGCCGGTCGCTGCTGCCCGCCTGAGCCCCGGCCTGCGCGGTCAACGCTCGGGCCGATCGTCGTCGCCCTGCCGATCCTCGTCCAGCACGAGGGCCAGCAGGCCCGGGAAGCGGCGCTCGAACTCCTCGCGGCGGAGGCGGTTGAGCCGGCGGGCGCCCTCGTCGCGCTGCTCCAGCAGCCCCACGTTCCGTAACACCGTGAAGTGGTGGCTGAGCGTGGACTTGGCCACCGGCAGATGGGAGAACGTGCCGCAGGCACGCGTCCAGTCGGGCACGCCGGCCAGCTCCCGCACGATGCGGCGCCGGATCGGGTCGCCCAGCGCGTCGAGGGCCGCCTGCAGCGAGACCTCGATCGGGGACATGTGCGTCAGACCGCGTGTCCTGTTCGATCGCGATCGAACATTGATGTAGTGTTCCATCTCGATCGAACATTCTAGGCGAAAGGAGCGGCCGTGGACATCGGACGCGTCGGAGTGTGGCATCCGTCGATCAGCAAGGCACCCGCCGAGGAGGCGCGCCGCGCGGCGGCCTCGATCGAGTCGCTGGGCTACGGCTCGCTCTGGGTCAACGAGGGCATGGGCAGCAAGGAGCCGCTCGTCGTCTCCGCCGTCGTCCTGGCGGCCACGCGGCGCATCGCGGTCGGCACCGGCATCGCCAACCTCTGGGTGCGCGATGCCACGGCCATGGCGGCGGGCGGGGTCACGCTGGCCGACGCCTTTCCCGACCGGTTCCTGCTGGGCATAGGGGTCAGCCATGCCCCTCTGGTCTCCGGCCGCGGCCACGACTACGCCAAGCCGCTGACCGCGATGCGCGCCTACCTGGCGGCCATGGACCAGGCCGACCAGGGGCTGCCCAAGCCCTCGACCCCGGCGCCCAGGATCCTCGCCGCCCTGCGGCCCAAGATGCTGGAGCTGTCCAGGGACCGGGCGGACGGCGCCCACAGCTATTTCGTGCCGCCGGAGCACACCGCGCAGGCCCGCCGGATCCTGGGCCCTGGACCCCTCCTGATCCCCGAGCAGGCGGTCGTCCTGGAGTCCGACCCGGTCCGGGCCCGCGAGATCGCCCGCGCCCACATGTTCTACTACCTGAAGCTGCCCAACTACCTCAACAACCTGCGCACGCTGGGCTTCACCGACGAGGACTTCGCCGACGGCGGCAGCGACCGCCTCGCGGACGCCATCGTGGCCTGGGGCGACGCCGACGCCGTCACCGAACGCGTCCGGGCCCACCTGGAGGCCGGAGCCAGCCACGTCGTCATCCAGCCCCTCTCCCCGGACGCCCCGGACCTCGCCCACGCCCTGACCCAGCTGACCGAGCTGGCCGGGCCCCTCGGCCTGTAGCGCTGTTTGACCTGGAGTGTGCTCCAACTCGTAGCGTGAGTCGTATGACAACGCCACAACACAAGATCGGGTCGGGATTCGGGGCCAGGAGCACCGCGGACGACGTGCTCCAGGGGATCGATCTCTCGGGGAAGCTGGCGATCGTCACCGGTGGCTACTCGGGCCTCGGGCTGGAGACCACGCGGGCACTCGCCCGCGCCGGAGCGCGCGTCGTCGTGCCCGCCCGCCGCCGTGAGGTCGCAGAGGAAGCGGTCGGGGGCGTCGGCGGGGTCGAGGTGGACGAGCTCGACCTCGCCGATCTGCAGAGCGTACGGCGCTTCGCCGAGCGCTTCCTGGCCACCGGCCGCAGCGTCGAGATCGTCATCAACAACGCCGGGGTCATGGCCTGTCCGGAGACGCGGGTGGGGCCCGGGTGGGAGGCGCAGTTCGCCACGAACCACCTGGGCCACTTCGCGCTCGTCAACCGCCTCTGGCCGGCCATCGCGCGCGGCCGGGGCCGCGTCGTGTCCGTCTCGTCGGCGGGCCACCGGCACGCGGGCATCCGGTGGGACGACGTCCAGTTCGAGCGGGGCTACGACAAGTGGCAGGCCTACGGGCAGGCCAAGACCGCGAACGTCCTGTTCGCCGTCCAGCTCGACGCGCTGGGCCGGGACGCGGGGGTGCGGGCGTTCGCGCTGCATCCGGGCGGCATCCTGACGCCTCTGCAGCGCCACCTCGCCAAGGAGGAGATGGTCGAGGCGGGGTGGATCGACGAGGACGGCAACGCCCTGAACCCCGAGTTCAAGACTCCGGAGCAGGGCGCGGCCACCCAGGTGTGGGCGGCCACCTCGCCGCAGCTGGCGGGCATGGGCGGCGTCTACTGCGAGGACTGCGACATCGCCGAGCCGACCACGGGGGCGGGCGTCGGGCCCGGGGTGCGCGACTACGCGATCGACCCGGAGCAGGCCGCCCGGCTGTGGGCGCTGTCGGCCGAGCTGACCGGCGTCAACGCCTTCCCCGCCGTGGCCGGCTCCTCGCGGTGACCGCTCCGGGGTTCAGCGCTTCATCGCGCCGTCGGTGATGGCGTCGGCGGCGTTGCCGATGGCGACGCCGACGATTTCGAGGCGGCGCACCAGCTCCCGCTCCTTCAGCGCGTCCGCGGTTACCTCACCCGAGAAGATGCGTGAGATCTCGTACTGGTACATCCGCCGGATCGACCCGCCCGCCTTCTTCGCCTCCAGCGCGTCATGGACGACCGCGGTGGGGCGGGAGGCGAGGTCACGGACCGCGCCCTCCAGGGCTTCGATGCCGACGAGGACCTGGTCGAGCATGGGAGTGAAGCGGATCTGGTCCGGCACCCGGTAGAGGTGGGACTCGCGGACGAAGTCCCGCAAGGAGTCCAGCACGTCGTCGATGGAGCGGGACAGGCGGAACAGGTCCTCCGGGTCGATGGGGGTGACCAGGGCCGTCTTGAGCTCCTCGACGAGGCAGGCGCGCTCCTCGTCGCCGATGTGCTCGATCGAGCGCATCTGCTCGTGTGCGCCCGTCCTGCCGACCTCGCCCCCGATCATGGCCATGGCCAGCCACGCGCCTTCCTTGGTGGCGCGTAGCTGGCCGAGCAGGGCTTCGGTGAGCGCGCTGTCCATGCGACCGGTCATGAGGTCGCGGATCCGCCGCAGCCGCTTCACGGCCCGGCCCCGGTCGGGGAGTCAGGGTGCTTCACGTTCGCCGTTCCCTTCATGAGAGCTCAACACTCGCGATCCCCTTCACCAGCGCCGCCAGCCCCGCGCTCAGCAGGGCGCTGGCCGGCAGGGTCAGGAGCCAGGCCGCGACGATCTTGCCGGTGGCGTACCAGCGGACGCGGCCGCTGCCCTGCGCCACGCCCGCGCCGATGAGCCCGCCGGCGATGGCCTGGGTCATGCTCACCGGCATGCCCACGGCCGCGCAGGCGATCACCGCCGTGCCCGCGGCCAGCTCGGCCGCGACTCCGTGCGGCGGTCTGGAGGCGATGAGCTCGCGGCCCAGGGTGCGGCCCGCCTTGGGGAGCCCGTACATGGTGCCGAGCCCGAAGAGGACGGCCACCAGCGACGTGTACGGGAGCCGCGCGTCCGAGAAGCCGAACACGATCATGAACACGGCCAGCATCTTCTGCCCGTCGTTGGCCGCGTAGGCGACGCTCTGCAGCAGGAACCCCGCCTGGTGCCAGCGCCGCAGCCCGCGGGCCGAGGTCACGGCCACGAGCACCCGGATGAGCACCCAGCCCAGCAGCCCGCCCGCGAAGGGCGCCGCCACCCCGAACGCCAGCACCAGCAGCACCGACCCGGGCGACACCGCCAGCCCCCAGCCCAGCCCCGCACCGGCGAGCCCGCCCACGATGGCGAGCGTGAGGCTGGTCGGGAGGCCCTTCAGGCTGAGCGCGGTCACCACGGCCAGCGACGAGATCACCGCGACGGTCATCGCGATCTTGCCGCCCGGCTCGTGGAACGAGGCCAGCCTGGTCGAGAACGTCACCGCCACCCGATGCGTGATCAGCGGAACCACCGCCGCCAGCACCACGAGCACGAGGATGCCGGTGGCCGGGCGTACCGAGGGCAGCTTGAGCCCCGTGGCGAGGAGGGCGCCGCCGTCGTTGACCCCCGTCACGACGGCGAACAGGCCGGCGACCACGATCAGCACGACGACGTCCAAGGACCGCGCTCCATCCCCATCCGCGAGACGACCCCGGGACGGAAGTCCGGGGATGTCCCATAACTACCCGGGATCAGGTGGATGATGGGACGATCGGACGCGTAGCGTGGGTCGGGTACTCTCTGTGATGGTCACCGGCCGGGTACGCTGCCGAGATCAGCCCTACGGTGACCGACGATCCCACGCCCGCGAGAGTGAAGCATGCCCAGCCCCGCCGAATACATCCTGACGCTGTCCTGTCCCGACCGGCCCGGTGTCGTGGCCGCCGTCTCCGGCCTGCTGGCCCGGCACGGATGCAACATCATCGAGAGCCAGCAGTTCGGCGACCGGGTCGGGCAGCGCTTCTTCATGCGGGTCCAGTTCGCGGGGCCGCTGAGCGAGGACGAGCTCAACGGCGCCTTCGCGACGCTCGCGCCGGACTTCGCCATGGAGTTCAAGGTGCGCGAGGTGGCCAGGAAGCCGCGAGTGCTGATCATGGTCAGCAAGTTCGACCACTGCCTGAACGACCTGCTCTATCGCGTCAGGTCCAAGGCCCTGGACGTCGAGATCGTCGCGGTCGTCTCCAACCACCCCGACCTGCGCCCGCTCACGCAGTCGAACGGGATCGACTACCACCACCTGCCGGTCACCTCCGAGACCAAGGCGAGGCAGGAGGCAGAGGTGCTGGCGCTGGTGGAGCACTACCAGGTCGACCTGGTGGTGCTGGCCCGCTACATGCAGGTGCTCTCGGGCGAGCTGTGCGAGAAGCTGGCCGGGCGGGCGATCAACATCCACCACTCGTTCCTGCCGTCGTTCAAGGGCGCCAAGCCGTACCACCAGGCCCACAACCGCGGCGTCAAGCTGATCGGCGCCACGGCCCACTACGTGACCTCCGACCTGGACGAGGGGCCGATCATCGAGCAGGAGGTGGCCAGGGTCAACCACAGCCACTCTCCCGAGGACCTCGTGGCGATCGGGCGCGACGTGGAGTGCCTGGCCCTGGCCAGGGCGGTCAAATGGCACGCCGAGCAGCGGGTCCTGCTGGACGGGCACAAGACGATCGTCTTCCCCCGCTAGGCGGATCCCGCTCAGTCCGGACGGATGTTGTGGTTGAGCCGGAACATGTTGCCCGGGTCGTAACGCCGCTTCAGCGCCGTGAGGCGGCTCAGGTTCTGGCCGAAGGTGCTGCGGACCACGGCTTCGCTGTCCTCGTAGAAGCCGGGGAAGTTCACGTACTCGCCCCCGGACGCGTACGGCTCCACCGCGGCGTACACCCTGCGGACCCAGGCGATACAGGCGTCATCGTGCCGGGCGTGCTCCCAGTTGGCCTCGATGGCGAGCAGCAGGGGCGCCGAGCGCCCGCCGAACGCCGAGTCCCCGGGAGGCACGCGGCTCATGGCTCCTCCGAGCTGCCAGAGGTCGAGCGTGCTGTCGGGCGTCGGGGCCGCGTCGTTGAGGCCGATGAGCAGGTCCACCGCGTCGTCCGGCAGGCCGCCGAGGAAGCGGGACTTCCAGTAGTACCGCTTGGTGTGCGCGGGGTAGTCCGCGTCGAGGTATTGCTGTACGTCGAGGTAGGACATGGCGGCGCTGAGGTCGGCGATGGGGGAGCCGTACCCCCGTAGCGGCTCCAGCGCCCGCTCGCCGTCGGCCGGGCTTCCGCAGTGCAGCGCCAGGTACAGCACGACAGGGCTGCCGTGGTACTCGGCGGGGATTTCGTCGATGCTCGGTGCGTGCCACAGCACGCCGAGCGCGCTGATCTCCTCGGGCGCGGTCGCCTGCCACTGCCGGAAGAACCTCAGCGCGCCGCTCGCGTCCGAGCGCGGGTGCAGGACGACGGCGAAGAACACCTCGGGGCCGACGGGATGGGCCCGGTAGGTCAACGACGTGGCCACGCCGAAGTTGCCTCCACCTCCCCGCAGGGCCCACAGCAGGTCCGCGTGGTCCTCGGGCCCCGCCACGATCAGCCGGCCGTCCGCCGTCACGACGTCGGCCTGGACGAGATTGTCGCTGCTCAGCCCGTACCGCCGGCGCAGCCAGCCCAGGCCGCCGCCGAGGGTCAGGCCGGTGACGCCGGTCTGGGAGACCACCCCCATGGGCACGGCCAGCCCGAACGCCTGCGTCTCATGGTCGAGGTCGCCGATGGTGGCGCCGGCCTGGGCCAGTACGGTGCGGCCCACCGGGTCGACGTGGACCGCTCTCGACGCGGACAGGTCGATGACCAGGCCGCCGTCGCAGACCGCGTTGCCCGAGACGTTGTGGCCCCCGCCGCGGACGGCCAGGAGCAGGTCATGTTCACGGGCGAAGCTGACGGCGGCCATGACGTCGGCGGCACCGGCGCAGCGGGCGATCAGGCCGGGGTGCCGGTCGATCATTCCATTCCATACGCCGCGTACCGTGTCGTACCCGGGGTCGGACGGCCTGACCAGACCGCCCCGCAACTGCTCCGCGAAGTGCTCGACGTAGCGCTCGGGGACCGTCGCGGTGGCTCCTGACCTGGCGATTAGCTCAAGCATGGCCCCTCCCCATGCAACCAGGGGTACTCCTGCCCTCCTCAGAGGCAGGTAGGCATGTGCCGGGTCATGGCCGGTACGTGCCGAAATACCAGAGGTTGCCCTCGGGGTCCTTGCAGGCGTACTCGCGCGACCCGTACGGCTGGTCGACGAGCTCCATGGTGATCTCGGCCCCGGCGGCCCTGGCGCGGTCGTGATGCGCGTCGGCGTTCTCGACCGCGATGTAGATCCCCGGCCCGCCGGCCTTCCCCGGGCCGATCATGATCAGATCGTCGCCGACCATCAGCTCGGCGTGGTTGATCTCGCCCTGGTCGTCCTTCGACACCTCGTGCGCCCGGAACCCGAACGCGCCGGTCAGGAAGTCGATCGCGGCCTGGCAGTCGTGGTAGCGGGCTATCGCGTAAACGGTTCGGCTCATGAGGCTCAGGATGCCGGGCGCGCCGCCGTGGGTCTTGGACGAATCTGACCTGGCGTCGTGTCGCCCAGCGCCCGGAACTCGCGGTTCATGTGCGCCTGGTCGTAGAAGCCGCATTCGGCCGCCACGGAGGCGATGTCCGGCCCCGACCGCAGCAGCCGCATCGCCCGCCCGAACCTGATCACCCGCGCCGCCGTCTTGGGCGGCAGCCCGACCTCGTCCTGGAAGCGGGCGACGAGGTGGCGATGGCTCCAGCCGAGCGACTCCGCGAGGCGGGACACGCCCACGCGGCCCCCCGACTCCAGCAGCCGCGCCCAGGCCCACGGCACCTCGGGGCGCAGGCGGGGCCCGGCGGCGATCCGCTCGCGGAGCAGCCGGTCGGCCAGCGCCAGCCGGTCCTGCCACGACGGGGTCGAGGCCAGCCGGTCGAGCGCCGTCTCCGCCCACGGCCCCAGCAGGTCGCCGAGCGGCAGGACGAGGTTCGTCAGGTGCCGCATCGGCACGCCGTACAGCCTCCTGGCCCCGAACGGCGTCAGCACCGCCTGCACGCCCTCGCACGGCCCCATCGTGCGCGTGACGGTGAAGCGGTCGCCGAGCCCGCCCGAGAACGCCGTGACCCGCCGCCCGCCCGCCTCCATCGGCGCGCCGAACGCCAGGATGAGCACGGCCCCCGGCATGGCCGTCTCGGACCGCACCACGGGCGTGTCGTAGTGCTCGCGGTACGCGCACAGCCGCGTCACGTAGGGCCGCAGCGCAGCGCTGGGGGTGGCCTCGACCATGGCCAGCCCCAGCGTCCTCATGCCATCGAGGCTATAGGCCCGTGTGCCGCGCGAGGAAGGTGAGCGTGTCGGCCGACAGATCGACCGTCCTGCTCACCGACCGGGCGCCGTGCCCCACCTCGGTCTCGTTGCGCAGCAGCACCGGGCGGTCGCCGGTCGAGGCGTGCTGCAGCGCCGCGCACATCTTCCACGCGTGCAGCGGGTGAACGCGCGTGTCGGACTGGAAGACGGTGAACAGCGTCGCGGGGTAGGGCACCGACTCCTGGACGTGGTGGTAGGGCGAGTAGCCCAGCAGCCAGCCGAGCTGCTCGGGGTCCTCGGCGGTGCCGTACTCGACGTTCCAGGTGGCGCCGAGCCCGAACTGCTCGTACCTGACCATGTCGAGCAGCGGCGCCGAGCACACCACGGCCGCGTACAGCTCGGGGCGCTGGGTCAGCGCGGCGCCCACCAGCAGGCCGCCGTTGGAGCCGCCGGAGATGCCGAGCTGCTCGGACGTGGTGACGCCGGTGGCGATGAGGTGCTCGGCCGCCGCGTGGAAGTCGTCGAACACGTTCTGCTTGTTGCCGAGCATGCCCGCGCGGTGCCACTCCTCGCCCTCCTCGCCGCCGCCGCGCAGGTTGGCGATGGCGTAGACGCCGCCGGCCTCGACCCAGGTCAGGACCGACGCCGAGTAGCCGGGGGTCATCGACAGGCCGAAGCCGCCGTAGCCGTACAGGATGGTGGGCCGCGGCCCCGGCGTGTCGTCGTCGGGCGAGATGATCAGCATGCGGACGTCGGTGCCGTCCTTGGACCGGTAGACGACCTGCGAGGTGCGCACCGGAGGCACCTCGACCGCGCCCGGAGAGGCGGCCCAGAGCGTCGTCTCGCCGGTCCTGGCGTCGTAGCGCTGGATGGAGGGCGGCCTGGTGTTGTCGGTGTAGGCGAACCACGCCTCGTGGCCGCCCTCGGGACGCTCGGAGATGCCGCCGATGGTGCCGAGCCCGGGCGTGGGCACCTCGCCGACGCGCTCGCCGGTCTCCAGGTCGTGGACGGTGATCTCGCTGATCGCGTGGCGGGTCCAGCCCACCAGCATGACCGGGCGCTCCAGGTCGTCGAGGATCGCGAAGTCGTTCAGCACCGCCTCGGGGTCCTCGGGGATGAGGTCGCGCCAGGTCTCGTAGCCCGGCTCGGCCGGGTCGGTGACGCACACCCGGGCCCTGGACGCGTCGCGGTCGGTGTGGACGTAGAGCCTGCCGTCGCGGCCGAACAACAGCCCCGCCTGCGCGTCCACGCCCTCCTGCACGACCCGCAGGTCCGGCCGGTCGATCGGGGACGCGGTCAGGTCGGCCACCCAGATGTCGTTGCGCGGCGCGGTGCCCTCGTGCGCCGAGACCTGCAGCCAGCGCCCGTCACGCGAGACCGAGACGCCGTAGTAGTTGGTCATCTTCAGGCCCTGGCCGAAGATCATCACGTCGTCCTCGGTGGAGGTGCCGACGCGGTGCAGGTAGACGCGGCGGTGGAACTGCGACTCGTTCTCGGGGACCTCGGTGCTGGGCAGCCTGCGTACGTAGTAGTAGGCCTCCCCGCCGGGCAGCCACGCGATGGGGGAGTAGCGGCAGCGGTCGATCGGCCCCTCGATCCGCGCGCCCGTGGTGACGTCGATGACGTAGAGGATCGACTCCTCGTTGCCGCCCATGGAGATCTGGTACGCCAGCAGCCGCCCTTCCTTGTCGGGCTGCACGGCGTCGAGCGTGGTCAGCCCCGACGGATCGATCTCCATCGGGTCGATCAGCGCCCGCTCGGTGCCGTCGGGCTCGACGACGTAGTAGACGGCGTGCTCCTGGTCGGGCGTGCGGCGGCTGAAGAACTGCCGCCCGCCGCGCCACGCCGGCGCGCCGACCGAGCCGGACCTGAGCAGCTCGGCGATGCGGCTCTTGAACCGCTGCGGCCCGCTGCTCCGGCCGAACAGGTCGGCCTGCTCCAGCAACCACCCCTTCGTCTCGGGACTGTCCGGATCCTCAAGCCATCGATAAGGATCTGGCACGGGAGTGCCGTGCAGGGTGTCGACGGTGTCTTCGCGGCGTGCGGTCGGATTCGGCTCCAGCTTCATGCTGGGAACCCTACTGCCAAAGGACATGCGTAAAGCGCTGGTGAAGCGGGCATAAAACGTAACGTGTGTCCCTCTGGTCCATTCCGGTTGGAGGATTTTTTGGGGTGGCGGGGACCACGGTGCAAACGCCAGACTTGGTGACAGGACGGTGCCGTGGTGACCATCCGCTGGGCCGTCCGGCGGAGGTCCACGTGACGGAAGCACAAGTGCCCCAGGAGGGGCCGACAGTCGGGACATGCCGCGGCATGTCCCCTTTGATACGCGCGCAGCAGGGAGAGGCCCGATGATGCGCCAGGTCCTGCTGCTGAATGCCACCTACGAACCGCTGACCACCCTTTCCCTGCACCGGGCCGTGGTGCTGGTGCTGCGGGAGAAGGCCGATGTCGTCCACCGTGACGGCAGGGGCGCGGTGCTGCGCTCCGCGAGCCACACGCTCGACGTGCCCTCGGTGATCAGGCTGAGAAGATATGTCCGCATCCCCTACCGGTCCCGCATCCCCCTGACCAGGGCCGCCCTCATGCGGCGCGACGACTACCGCTGCGCCTACTGCGGGCAGCGGGCCGAGACCATCGACCACGTCATCCCGCGGTCCAGGGGCGGCACGCACACCTGGGAAAACTGCGTCGCCTCCTGCACCACCTGCAACCACAGGAAGGCCGACAAGTACCTCGAGGAGCTGGGGTGGACGCTGCGCTTCAGCCCCGCCGTGCCCCGGGGTGCCCACTGGAGGCTCATCGGCGCCTCGTCGATCGGAGACCCCCAATGGGCGCCTTACCTTGAGGCTGCGGCCTGATATACCGCTTTGTAAGGGAAGGCCGCCGCCTGACACCATGAGCAGGCATGTGGACCTTCACCTCAGATGTTGAGGAGTACGCCGCGGTCGCCGAGCCGTTCCTGCTCGGCGACCCGGTGCGCAACACGGTCGCGTTGACCGTCCTGGCCAACCTGCGGGCCGGCATGCCCGCGAAGGGTCCCCGGTTCGGCTGGTGGACGGCCGACGGCGAGGTCCTGGGCGCGGTCTTCCACACCCCGCCGCATCCGGTCGGCCTCGCCGGCATGCCCGTCGAGGCCGTCGCGCCGCTCCTCGCCGCGCTCGGCGACCTCTCCGAGGTCGTGGGCAGGGTCGAGCTGACCTCCGAGGTCAAGCGACTGCTGGGGGAGCCGGGGCGCCTGGTGCCCGAGCGGCTCTACCGCCTGGGGACGCTCGCCGTCCCCGGCACGCCCGGGCGCGGCAGGCTCGCCGCTCCCGCCGACTTCCCGCTGCTGGTCAGCTGGTACCAGGCGTTCGCCGCGGAGGTGCGGATGGGCATGGGCGACGACGCGACCGAGTCGGTGGCGCGGCGGCTGGCGGCCCGCGAGCTGTTCGTGTGGGAGGCGGGCGGGGCGCCCGTCTCGCTGGCCGCGCTCTCCCCGGCGGTCGGCGGGGTCTGCCGCATCGGGCCCGTCTACACGCCGCCCTCGTGCCGCAGGAACGGCTTCGGCGCCGCGGTCACCGCGTACGCCAGCCAGACCGGCCTGGCCGAGCGCTGCGACCAGGTGGTGCTCTTCACCGACCTGGGCAACCCGACGAGCAACGCCATCTACCGGTCGATCGGCTACGTGCCCGTTTCGGACTACGAGCACATGACCTATTACGCTTAGGGCATGCCGCGTTATGACTTCCGCTGCCGCGCCTGCGGCTCCACGTTCGAGGTCTCCCGTCCCATGTCGGCCTCCGACGACCCGGCCACCTGCCCCGAGGGGCACGGCGACACGGTGAAACTGCTGTCCACGGTGTCGATGACGGGCGGCGCGGCCGCTCCCAAGGCGGCGGGCGGAGGCTGCTGCGGCGGAGGTTGCTGCTCCTAGAACACCTGGGCGGCGGTGAAGGTCGTCTGAGAGCGCGTCAGCGCCTCCACCGCCAGTTGAGCGAGCTCCTCGACCGTGTCGATCCCCGTCTCCATGGTCGGGCTGCGCTCCGACAGCACGGCGATGAGCACGTCGTGCCCGTCCACGCCGAGCTGCCCCACGCTGTTGATCGTCCACAGCCCGTCGTGCGCGTCCACGGGCAGCCAGCCGTTCTTGAGCGCCACGTCGCCTCCTGCCGCGCTGACCCCCCACGCCTGCGACGGCTCCACGGACGACATGAGCTTCAGCGCGTAGCGCCGGTGGCGCTCCGGCAGCGGCCCTCCGGGGTCGGTGAGCCACTCCAGCACCTTGACCTGGTCGGACGGCCGGCTCCGGGTCGTCCCCCAGTACAGCCCCGGCCCCGGCCACGTGTTCTCGACGCCGAGCCGGCGCAGGACCCGGGTGAGCCCCTTCTGGCCGCCGACCATCATGTAGAGCTCGTGCGCACAGTCGTTGTCGCTCTGGCGGATCATCTTGGAGGTCAGCGTGCGCTCGTAGGTGCTCAGCTCGCCGACCTTGCCGAGCAGGAACGCCAGCAGGATGTCCACCTTCGCCACGCTGGCCAGCACGAACGGCGTGCGCTCGCGGTAGGCGTACCTGACGCCGGTCGTGCGGTCGTAGACGGCCAGCGCCGCGCGCCCCGGGCGTTCGCGCAGGTAGCGATCCAGCGTACGGTCGAGAGCGCGCCGCGCGGCAACGGGCAGCACGCTCTCGACGACCACCCCGCCGGGCCGCCCGAAGGAGGCGGCCTGGGGCGGGACGACGGCTGACGGGTTCGCACAGCCGGCCACGGCCAGCAGGGCACCGACGAGGGAGATCCGCCGAACACGCATGTGCGGGAGCCTGCCAGCCGCCACCCCAAAGCCCGGGGGCGCGGCGGGTCAAACGCCGGTCAGTTTTTCTAGGCGGCCTTGGTGCGCTTGCGGCGCTGGAACGGCAGGAACCGGTCAGCCAGGTGCGGACGGGACGGTGTGAGCGTGGGCTCGACCGCGATGATCCGGTCGAACCTGAACGCCCTGATCGCCCGGCGCATCCTGCACACGCCGACCAGATACCAGTATTCGCGGTGGACCAGGCACGTCACCGGCTCGACGTCGCGCGAGGTGACGATGCCGGAGGCGTCGCGGTAGTGGAGGCGGATCATGAGGCGGCTGGTGATGGCGTCGGCCATGAGCCTGGCTCTGGAGGCGACCTCGACGGGCAGCGGCTCGGTCAGCGTCGTGAGCGTGGTGGCGATGACGTCGTCGTCGAGCTCCAGGTGCTCGAGTGCGTGTTGCAGGCCACGCCGTGCGGTGACGGCCTGCGGGCCCGATCCGAGGTGAGCGAGGGAGAGGGCGAGGGCGGCGATCTCGGCGGTCGTCAGCGGGCGAGTATCGTGCTTCACGACTGTCGTCATACCCTGATATTAGAGATGGCGACCGACATTTTTCGAAAGTCTGTGCGGCAGGCAAGGTCCTTGTCACCTGCCGCACAGGCCTTACTCACTTCGAGAGCTGGGACAGATCCCGCGAGGCGCCCGTGGAGGCGGACGTGGTCATCGCCGCGTACGCCTGCAGCGCGGCGCTCACCGGCCGGTTGCGCTCGCGCGGCCGGTAACCGCCCAGGTCGGCCAGGAGACGCTCGCGCCGCTCGGCCAGCTCGGCCTCGGGCACCCGCAGCTCCATCGACCGGCTGGGGATGTCGATGTCGATGATGTCGCCGTCCTCGACCAGCGCGATCGTCCCGCCCTCGGCGGCCTCGGGCGAGGCGTGGCCGATGGACAGGCCGGAGGTGCCGCCGGAGAAGCGGCCGTCGGTGACCAGCGCGCAGGCCTTGCCGAGGCCCTTGCCCTTGAGGAAGGACGTCGGGTAGAGCATCTCCTGCATGCCGGGACCGCCCTTGGGGCCCTCGTAGCGGATGACCACCACGTCGCCCTCCTTGACGCGCCCGCCGAGGATGCCCTCGACCGCGTCGTCCTGCGACTCGAACACCACCGCGGGACCGCTGAACTTCCAGATCGACTCGTCCACGCCGGCCGTCTTCACCACGGCGCCGTCGCGCGAGATGTTGCCGTAGAGGACGGCCAGGCCGCCGTCCGCGGTGTAGGCGTGCTCCAGGTCGCGGATGCACCCCGCCGCGCGGTCGAGGTCGAGGTCGTCCCAGCGGTTGTCCTGCGAGTACGCCTTGACCGTGCGCACGTTGCCGGGGGCCGCGTGCCAGAGCTCGACGGCCTCGGGCAGCACGGTCGGCGACTGCGCGTCCCAACCGGCCAGCAGGTCGGCCAGCGTGCCGCCGTTGACGGTGGGCACGTCGCGGTGCAGCAGCCCGGCCCGGTCGAGCTCACCCAGGATGCCCGGGATGCCGCCGGCGCGGTGGACGTCCTCGATGTGGTACTTGTTCGTGGCCGGGGCGACCTTGCAGACGCACGGCACCCGCAGCGAGATCTCGTTGATCTCCTTGAGCCCGAAGTCGACGCCGGCCTCGCGGGCGGCGGCCAGGATGTGCAGGATCGTGTTGGTCGAGCCGCCCATCGCGACGTCGAGCGTCATCGCGTTCTCGAACGCGTCGCGGGTGGCGATCGAGCGCGGCAGCACCGAGGCGTCGTCGTCCTCGTAGTAGCGGCGGGTGATCTCCACGAGCTGGCGGCCCGCGTCCTCGAACAGCTTCTTGCGCGCCTTGTGCGTGGCCAGGATCGTGCCGTTGCCGGGCAGCGCGAGGCCGATGGCCTCGGCCAGGCAGTTCATGGAGTTGGCGGTGAACATGCCGGAGCACGAGCCGCAGGTCGGGCAGGCGCTCTCCTCCATCTCCAGCAGCTCGGCGTCCGAGACGGAGTCGTCGGCGGCGGCGATCATCGGGTCGATGAGGTCGAGCTTCTTGCCGGGGATCTTGCCGGCCTCCATGGGGCCGCCCGAGACGAAGATCGTCGGAATGTTCAGCCTGAGCGCGGCCAGCAGCATGCCCGGCGTGATCTTGTCGCAGTTGGACACGCAGATCAGCGCGTCCGCGCAGTGCGCGTTGACCATGTACTCGACGGAGTCGGCGATCAGCTCGCGCGAGGGCAGCGAGTAGAGCATGCCGCCGTGGCCCATCGCGATGCCGTCGTCCACGGCGATCGTGTTGAACTCCCGCGGGATCGCCCCGGCCTCCCGGATCGCGGCCGACACCACGTCGCCGACGTCCTTGAGATGCACGTGGCCCGGCACGAACTGGGTGTAGCTGTTGGCCACCGCGATGATCGGCTTGCCGAAGTCGCTCCCGGCTACGCCGGTCGCCCGGAGCAGGGCCCGGGCACCGGCCATGTTCCTGCCGTGGGTGACTGTACGTGACCTGAGGGCGGGCATTGGGCATCTCCCATCGCTAGCGAGTCTTCACATGTTACGGCCACTGCCCGGCAACTGAGACACGTGTCCATACATCGGACGGTTGGTTACCGGATCGAGCCCGAAAAAGCGGCCGTCCGCGCCCGATCCCGTGTTACAGAGATCAGATGAGCAACGGGGCAGTCAAGCTCGACGACCCCGCCAGGGTCGGCAACTTCATCCACACCATAGACCGCCTGTGCCGCAGACCGGCCAGGGGCGAGGGGGTGCAGGACTCGCCGCACGTCGCCAGGCAGCCGCTGCTGGCCAGATGGCGAGGGGGAGAGGACAAGAAGCAGCACGTCGACCGGATGGGCGTCCCGCTGGTCCGGCTGAGCGAGGCGGGGCGCTGGCCGGAGATCCTGGCGCCCCAGGGCAGGCAGGCCACGCACGTCATCTCGCGCGAGATCCCGCGTGCCCGCCCCGACATCCAGCGGGGCGAGCCGGTGCCGAAGATCCTCTCCCGCGTCGTGTCCGCGCTGCGCGGCTCGAGGCTCCGCTTCCCCCGCTACGAGCTGACCGCCCGGGTCGTCGAGCGGCTGGCCGAGTCGCACGGCAAGGAGGACCAGGCCGGCCGCGTGCTGCGCGAGTCCGACCGCAACTGGGGATGGGGCGTCGACACGGCCGGCAGGGGCGCCGAGCACGTCCCCTTCCCGATCAACCTGCTGCTGAAGCTGTTACCCGGGTTCCTGCACGACCTGCGACTCAGCGGGCGCGTGCCCGGCCTCGGCGGGCGCTTCCGCTGGCTGCGGCGCGCGCTGTCAGGGGACGACCCCAAGGCGCGCGCCGTCGCCGCCCTGCTGGCCGAGGTGGACCCGGCCGACGAGCAGGGCATCGCGCGGCTGCTGCTGCGCGCGTTCATGGACGACCTGGGCGCGCAGCTCCGGCGCTCCCCGCTGCACGTGCGGGGCGCGGGCCACGTCTTCTACCCGCTGCTGCTGCTCAACGAGCACGGCGACGCGCTCGTCGAGCTCGTCGAGGAGCGGCGCGCGGACCTCGGCAGGTTCGATCCGATCGTGGTGGTCTCCTGCACCCCGGAAGCCGTGCTCCTGGAGGACGACGAGGATCCGGTGTGGCGTCTGATCCGCTGGCGGCGGGAGCTGGTCACGGCCGAGACCCCCGACGCCTGGCGCCGGGTGCTGGACACGCCGATCGGCATCTCGGCGCCGCCCGTCCCCGACGACCTCACCAGGTACGACGTCGCGGACACCCCGTGGGTGCCGCCCGCCCGCCTGGCGCCGTGGTGGTCGACGTGGACGGCCATCGCGCTGTTCTGGATGGCCCTGGCGGGCGCCGTCGGCGCGTACGCGGGCCAGACCGCCGCCTGGCACCGGACCGCCTGCGCCAGCGGCCTGTGGACGCCGTGGACCGAGAGCGGCAGGCAGCTGGCCGGCACCGAGTGCGTGGGCGTGGCCGAGCCCGACTACCTGTTCTCGCCGGGCAACGCCGAGATGCGGCAGGTCCAGGCCGTGCTCCAGCAGGAGAACGAGCGGGCCGCCAGGCTGCACGAGGGCAGCGACCGGCCGTACGTGACGATCGCCTACCTCGCGGCGCTGACCTCGGCGGACCGCGACACGCTGGCCGCCGCCCGCGAGGGCCTGGCGGGCGTCGCCATCGCGCAGAAGCGGCAGAACAGCTCCGCCGGCGCCAGCGAGCCGCTGATCCGCATCCTCCTGGCGAACGCGGGCGGCAGGATGCAGCACGGGGCCGGCATCGCCCGGCTGCTGCTGCGTTACCGCGACGAGGAGGCGCCCATCGTGGGCGTGGTCGGCCTGGACCAGAGCCGCCAGGAGACTGTCGCGGCCATCCAGGAGCTGGGCAAGGCCGGGCTGCCCATGGTGGCCTCGACGCTGTCGGCCGACCGCCTGGTGAACGAGTCGCCGTTCTACTTCCAGGTCGCCCCGCAGAACTCCCGCCAGGCGTGGATGGCGGCCGCCTTCGCCGACTCCCTGGTCAAGAAGGGCGAGGTGAAGCGGCGGGCCCGGGTCTACTACTCGCACGACGTGACCGACTACTACGCCTCCAACCTCAAGGACCGGGCCGTCGCCCGGCTGGAGGAGCGCGGGTTCGCGGTCGAGGGGCTCAGGTTCACGCCCGTCGGAGGCGCCAAGCCGGGCCCCGACGACCGCAGTGACGACGCCTACGCGGGGGAGCCCAGGGACGCGGGGGTGTCGGCGTGCGGGTTCGACGGGCTGGTGTACTTCGCCGGGCGCGGGATCCCCGACTTCTCCGAGTTCGTGAAGGGGGTGGCCGACAAGTGCGCCGCCGCGCCGCCGACCATCCTCGGCGGCGACGACGTCACCAGGTACGTCGCGGACGTGCGCATCAGGTCGGCCGTCAGCGGCGTGGGCTACTACTACGAGTCGTTCGCCGCCGCGCCGAACAAGTGCGGCGAGCCACAGCGCCACGACTTCTACGCGGACCTGTTCGCCACGTTCCCCTTCGAGTGCGAGGAGCCGGGGCCGGGCCGGACGCTGGACGGGCACGCTGCCCTGGCCTACGACGCCACGGAGACGATGATCACCGCCATCCGGCGGCTCGGCAGGGAGCGGCACCGCGTGCCGGTGAACTCGTACACCGTCTGGCGCCAGCTCGGCACGCTCTACACGCCGGACCAGAGCGGGCACGCCATCGAGGGCGCCACGGGCGCGCTCGACTTCGGCGCTGGCTCGCCCCGGCAGTACCCGCTGGACAAGGCCGTGCTGATCCTGCGCGCCAAGGGGGCCGAGCGGCCGACCCAGGTCGGCCTGTGCGGCGACGTCACCCGTTCCAGCCGGAGCGAGGTCTTCCCGTGGTGCGCCTCGGTCCCGGAGATCTACCGCTAGGCCGGCAGGCGTACGGCGGCGAGCTGGGTCGCCTGGGCCACCAGGCGGCCCTTGTCGTCCCAGACGTGGGCCACCTCGTCCATCCGGTCGCCGCCGACGTCCGTGGCCGCCAGCCGCACCTTGATCGGCCCGGGAGCGGGCAGCCTGCGGATGTACGCCGAGAGCTGGATCGTCGGCACCCACCCGGACAGGCCCAGGTCGAACGAGACCGGCGGCACCGGGTCGAGCGCCACCAGCAGGCTCAGCGGGTCCCAGTCGGAGCCGTCCGCCAGCCGCTGCCAGCTCGCGATGACGCCGCCCTTGGTGGGGGCGCCGAACGCGAAGGACAGGTGCTCGGGCACGATGCGCTCCTCGACCACGGCCATCAGCGGCACCTCGAGATCCGTGCCCGGAGGGTTGGTGGGGGCCAGGAAGCAGTCCTGCTCGGGCGGCATTTCGACCGGCTCGTGCGACGACCACCAGGGGCCGGTGTCGTCCAGCAGGCCGAGCGTGATGTGCGACTCGACGCGGACGCGGCCCTCCTGCACCAGCGCGGCCCTGACCTGGGCCACGCTCCTGCCGACCCGCAGCGTCTCCAGCCGGGCGACGGCCTCGCCGGGCTCGGGCGGCTCGATGAAGGAGCCGCTGACGGCCGTCACGTGCGGATGGCCCGCGCCCGCCGGGCTCTCGCAGGCGGCCCTGGCGAGCACGGCCAGCAGGTATCCGCCGTGCAGCCGGTTGCCGACGCTCCACTGGGCGTCCAGCACGGCCCCGAATTCGCCGTCGCCGCGGTCGGTCACGGCGGTTGCTTCGCTAAAAGTCCCCATTTTTCAGTAAATCCTTTCCCCAGGGGTTCAGATTGACACCGTTAACCTGACGGCGTCAATCTGAGAAGCATGACCATCAGACGCGTACGCGCCAGGCGCGGAGAGGGAGTGCTGCTGCGCGAGGAGATCCTGCGCGCGGCCGAGGACCTGCTGGCCGAGTCCGGCAGCGAGGAGGCGCTCACGCTGCGCGCGGTCGCCATGCGGGCCGGCGTCTCCACGCCCTCCGTCTACCTGCACTTCGCCGACAAGGAGGCGCTCGTCGAGGCGGTCTGCATGCGGGTCTGGGGCGAGCTCGGCCGGTTGTTCAGCGAGAACCTGGGCGGCGACCCGTTCCTCGCCCTGGGCAGGTGCGGGCGCGCCTACGCCCGCTTCGCCCTGGAGCATCCGGTGCAGTACCGGGTGCTGATGATGCGGGCCTCGACCGGGCCGGGCGTGCCGCCGGCCGCGGCCGAGTGCTTCCGCCACATGGTGGACGCGGTCTCGGCCTGCATGGAGACCCGGGTGATCGAGGGCGATCCCGAGGAGCTCGCGCTGGGCCTGTGGTCGGCCGTGCACGGCTGCGTGTCGCTGCTGATCGCCCAGCCGTCGTTCCCGTGGCCGCGCGACAGGGAGGCGCTCATCGACCACATCGTGCGCATCGCGGGGTTTGGCACCGCGTTGTACTCGCGCCTGCCGAAGACGCTCCCGCCGAGCGCGGACCTGGCCGCCGCCCTGGACGACTTCGGCGCCCGCCTGGCCTCAGACGGCGAGCAGCCCCACGGGACCGAGCCGGGTGGGACCGAGCCGGGCGGGGCCGGGGGATGAGCTCTGGCCCGGACCCCGCCATATCGAACGGGTATGTCCGGGCCGGGGCCTAGTCCTCGCCGTAGCGGGCGGGCAGGACCTGGGCGGCGATGTCGAAGATCCGGTCGATCTCGCCGTCGGTCAGGGCCCGCTCCCGCTTGGTGATCCACCTGCGCGCGCGGTCGCCCTGGTAGACGTCCACACCGCGGATGGTCATGATCTTCCACGGCACCGGCGGGCCGTAGATGGCGAGCGAGGGCACGACCGCGACCTCGCGGCCGAACGACTGGGTGATCAGCTCGCTGGCCTGCGACGCCTCCCATTTCGCCTCGGTGAGGCGGGCCTTCTTGTCGAAGGGGCCGTGGAAGAGCTTCTTGCCCATCTGCACGCGTACCGGAAGCCGCTTGTCCCACTTCTCGGAGTCGACCGCGTACACGCCGGTCGGGCCCACCACGAGGTGGTCGATCTGGGCCTCGCTGTTGGGGATCGCCCTGGCGTGGAGCGTGCGATAGCCGCTGCGTTCGAGCTTGCGCAGCTGCGCCTCGGTACGGCGCTCCGCCACGGACGTGCGCCGCCAGGCGGGCACGGTCGAATGGGATCGCGAGCGATAGACCGCGTCCGCGACGCCCGCGATCACCCCCGCGGTCACGCCCAGCCGCCAGTCGCTCACGAGGAAGCCCACCACCACCGCCACGCCGATCCCCACCAGGACGCGGTTGCGCAGGCGGCGGACGCGTGGTTGTTGCAGCAGGCTACGCACGGACGCGCGTTCGACGGGCGCGTACGTGGAGGTGGGCGCCGAAGGCGTCGCGGCGGCGGTCTGCTCGCTCTCTGGCCGGTCGCTCACCCAGATTGGTGACGCATTGTGACCGTCTTCTCGCTGGATGTCGGAGTCCACGTCACTCACCGTAGCTCGGAGATCGGAACGTTTCCTAGTGTTGCCCTGTCCATAGTTTTATGGCCCAGCTCATCGTGTTCCACGCATGTTTTCGGGGTATGTTCTACGTTCTTCTCTAGAGATGTCGTCTCAAAAAAGATCTTACCTGGTGGACACTCCCACGTGGGGTCTGGCCCGCTGAGCGCATCGGGATTACGTTCATGATGTGCACAGCGCAGGCGAGATTCTGCTCTTTCTCATCGGGGTGTCGTTCGGGCTGTTCATCGTGATCAGCCTGCTGGTCATGCTGCCGGGGCGGAGCGCGCAGCGCCGGGTGGAGTCCGGCCCGGTGTGGCTGGGCGGGCCGTCCAGGAGCGAGCGCGGCGTCAGCACCTCGGACCTGGTCCTGGCCGGCCGGGTGGCGCACTGGGCGGACGTTCCGGAGCACGACTGGGTGGCCGCCGCCGAGACCGCCGAGCCCGGCAGGCACGTCGGCGGAGCCTCCGCGGGATGGTGATGTGACGATGCGAGGACTGACCGCCGCACAGGCCGACGACGTCAGGCGCGCCCTGCACACCGCCGAGCGGCGCAGCGGGCTGCGGTTCGGGGTGTTCCTGGGGGATCCGGTGGGCTCGCGCCGCCACTTCGCCGAACGCCTGCACGCGGCCCTGGGCGAGGAGGCCGACGACGCCGTGGTGCTCCTCGTCGACCTGAAGGGCCGCGCGCTGGAGGTCGTGACGGGCGAGAACGCCCGCAGGCGGCTGTCGGACGGGGCCTGCCGGCTCACGGCGATGTCGATGGCCACCGCGTTCAGCGTGGGCGACCTGGTGGGCGGCCTCCTCTACGGCATCGGCGCCCTGGGGGAGCAGGCCACCGCGCGCCGGTAGAGGCGTCCGAGCGGGTTACGGCGCGCCGATAGGGGCGTTCGAGCGGGTCACGGCGCGCCGGTAGAGGCGTCCGAGCGGGCTACGGCGCGCCGATAGAGGCGTTCGGGCAGGCCACAGCGTGCCGCTGCGAGGCGTTGCCGCGCCTTGCTAGAGGCGTTCGAGCAGGCCCACGATGTGCTCGCTGACGCCGTTCAGCAGCGTCGAGGGCTCGATGGGTGCGGCGGCGACGGCCGAGAACAGCGAGGGCAGCCCGGGGAGCGGGAACCCGTCGTCCTTCATGGCCGCGGCCCCGACGGGGTTCTTGTCGAGGGCGGTGCGGCTGCGTTCCCAGGCGTCCAGCACCTCCTCGGGCGACGGCACCCCGAACCCGTGCCCCACCGGGGCCGCGTGCCGCAGCCGGACGAGGGGGCTTTCGGCGAAGGCGAGCGCCGTGCGGGCCCGGACGTGGAGGTCGGCGCGCGCCTCGGGCGCGATCCAGTCCATGGCCGTGCACGGGTTGCGGCAGGTGGCGACGCAGACGGCGAGCGCGCCGGCGACCTGGCTGTGCTGCCGATCGAAGTACGCGCGCCAGCCCTCGCCCGGCTCCAGCGACACCCGCAGCGTCCGGTTGGTGGCGGACTGCTCGGACTTGGTGTGGTCGCACTCCCGGTCGCCGATCACGCCGAAGCGGCTGCCCGGCGCGCTCAGCCCTTCGGGCCAGCGGGCCGGGTCGCCGGCGTGGCCGAGCTGGGGCTCGAAGGCCAGCAGCGGCAGGTATTCGCTGGCGATGTGGACCGCGGCGATCATCGGGCTCAGCTCGCGCCGGTGCCACCGTACGGCGATCACTTCGAGCAGCAGGCCGTACGCGGGCCGCAGCGACTCGAGCGCCCCGCGCGGCTGCTCGCGCGGCGTCTGCGGCATGTGGCACGCCCGCGCGCGCCGCCGCAGGTCGGCCGGGACGCCCTTGGCCTCGGCCGCGAAGTCCTCGGCGTCGAGGGTGATCAGCCGATGCCCGAACTCGCACACCTCGGCGATCTCCGCGGCCGGCGCGAGCGCGCCGAGATCGGCGAAGGCATAGCGGCGGGCCAGGGCGATGAGCAGGTCGCGAGTCGAGTCCACCCGAAGACTCTCTCACGACCGGCGAGCGCCCAAGGCCACGCGCCAGGGCCTCATGGGCACGGGGTCACGGGCCCGGCGTCACGGGCCCGGCGTCACGGGCCCGGCGTCACGGGCCCGGCGTCACGGGCCCGGCGTCACGGGCAGGGCGTCACGGGCAGGGCGAGCGGATGCACTGGATCTCGCCCGAGGAGTGGCTGACCGTGGGGTCGGCGGTCGGCGGCTCCTCGGGGCCGGCCGTGGTCGGCTCCGCCGTGGGCTCGGGGTCGGAGGCGGTCGGCGTGGGAGTGGGCGTCACGGTTGGGGTGGCGGAGGCCGAGGCGCTGGGGCTCGGCGCGGGCGTCACGGTGCCGTGAGCCGTCGGCTTGGGGGTCGGGGCGCGCCTGGCCGGAGGCGTGGACGGCTTCCTGGCGCTCGGCGACGGCGGGGAGACGGTGACCGAGGTGGCGTCCACGGTGGGCGACACCTCCTCGACGGTGGTCGTCGGATCGGCCGGGCGCAGCCAGACCGACCCCGCCACCACCCCCGAGATGATCACGGCGGCGGTCGCGGTGAGCACCGCCCGCATCGTGCGGTGGCGGCGAGGCGCGAGCGGCCGGTCCGGGGTGGCCAGCGCCCTGCGCGCGGCCTCCGCCATCGCCGCGGCCGAGGGCCAGCGCCGGTCGGGCGTCTTCTCCAGCGCCCGCGTCACCACCTGGCGCGGCCCGGGCGGCACGTCGTCGGGCAGGCGCGGGATGGGGGCGTTGAGGTGCTTGAAGATGATCTGTACGGGTGTGTCGCCCTGGAACGGGAGCTCCCCCGTCAGGCACTCGTACGCCACCACGCCCAGGGCGTAGACGTCGACCGCCGGCGTCACGTCGCTGGCCGTGGCCAGCTCGGGGGCGCAGTAGCCGGCCGAGCAGAGCATCGTGCCCGTGGCCGTCAGATGGCCGGCCGAGGCCGAGTGGGCGATGCCGAAGTCGGTGAGCACCACGCCGCCGTCGGTCCTGATCATGAGGTTGGCCGGCTTGACGTCGCGGTGGACGATGCCCTGCGCGTGCGCGGCGGCCAGCGCGTCGCCGACCTCCCCGATCAGCCGCATGGTGGCCTCGGCGCCGAGCGGGCCGCGCCGCAGGACGCGGTCGAGCGACTCGCCGCGCACGTATTCCATCACCAGGAAGCTGACCTGGCGGTCCTCGACCTCGCAGATGCCGTAGTCGTAGACGTCGACCACGCCGGGATGCCGGAGCGTGGCCATGGCGCGGGCCTCGTTCTGGAAGCGCTGGATGAACGCCGGGCTCTCCGACAGCGCGGGCATGAGCACCTTGACCGCCACCGCGCGCCCGAGGACCGTGTCGTCGGCACGCCACACCTCGCCCATGCCACCGCCGCCGAGACGGTCGGCGAGCACGTAGCGATCATTGAGAGTGGTCCCGGCCCCAAGCACGTACCCGAGGCTAACACCGCGCCTGGTGTGCTTTCGGCAAGTCGGTGAACACTTCCGCGAGGCGTGTCCAGTGCGCCTTCTCGCAGGTGACGGGCGGGCGATCGAGTTCGGCGGGCAGCGTCACCTCCCGGCCGCCCGGCAGGTCATGCCCGGTCCAGACGTCGACCCATTCGCCGTCCGGTAGGTACACCGAAATTTCCGAAATGCCGGGCTCGGTCACGGGGGTCACGAGAAGCGCGTCCCCGAGCTTGTACTGAAGGGGATACCGCCAGACTCGCGGGTCGCGCGGGTGGTCGAAGAACAGGCCGCGCATGAGCGGGGCGCCGCCGCCGACCGCCGTACGGGCCTGCTCCACCAGGTACGGCACCAGCCGCTCGCGCAGCTCGGCCAGCCGCCGGAACACCGGGATCACCCGTTCGTCCCCGGTCCGGGCGGCGACGTTCCACGGCGTGCGGTCCCGCAGGGGCGCGCGGTGGTGGTTGAACTCGGAGTGGTACTGCATGATCGGCATGAACGCCGCCGCCCCGGCCGCCCGCAGGTACAGCTCGGCCCCCGGCACCTCGCCGGAGAAGCCGGCCAGGTCCCAGCCCCAGTAGACGATCCCGCAGGCGGAGGCCGTGATCCCGGCCCTGATCGACGACCTGAACGCCTCCCACGTGGAGTCCTCGTCCCCGGCCCAGAAGGCGCCGTGCGGCTGCGACCCGGCGAACCCGGCCCGGCTGAACGTCACCGGCGCCTTGCCGCACGACCGCAGCAGGTCGCCGAAGGCCCGCGCGTAGTGGACGGGGAACAGCCCGTTGCCCTCCGCGCCGTCGCGCCCGTCGGCGTAGCGCAGGTCGTGGCCCCAGGCGTGCTCGCCGCCGTCCGTCTTGAACCCGTCGACGCCCACCTCCTCGACCAGGTAGCGGCGCTTGGCCGTCCACCAGTCGCGCACCTCCTGGGAGGACAGATCGGGCATGAGCGCGAGCGGGAACCACCAGCCCCGGTTGCGGTAGGGGCGGCCGTCGGGCTCGCGCACGCCGTACCCGCGCTCGACGAGCTGCCCGGCGTCCACGGCGGCCTGGTGCCTCGGGTGGGGGCGCGTCTTCTGCAGCGGGATCTGCCAGAGCAGCACCTTGATGTCCCTGCGGTGCAGCTCGTCCACCATGCCCTTGGGGTCGGGCCAGGGTCCGTCGGGCGGGAAGGCGTAGTCGGCCAGGCGGTGCGGCTCCTCGGAGGGCTCGTACTCGGCCCCTCTGAACGCTGTGAACGTGCTCTCGTCGCTCCACGCCTCGATGACCAGCGCGCCCACGGGTATGCCGTGCTCGCGGTGCCGGTCCATCTCGGCCAGCACCCGCTCCTGCGTGTTCCACTCGTTGCCGCTGGCCCACAGGCGGAACACCCACGGCGGCAGCTCCGTGGGCCGCCCGACCTCGTCGAGGAAGCCCCGCAGGACGTCGGCGGGCGCGTCGCCGTCGTGGAAGCGCACGCCCAGCTCGCCGTTCCGGCCCACCTCGGCCTCCACCAGAATCCGGCCGGGCGTGGAGGCGGCCACGTCGTACCAGGTGCGCCGCGAGGTCCGCACGTGCCAGCCCCAGCTCGCGGCCCCATGGGAGTCGGCAGAGCCCACGACCATCGCGAACGGCATCGGCAGGTAGGTGCGGCCGTGCCGCCCCTGCGCCTTGTACTGCTCGAAGACGACCGCGTCCAGCTCGCGCCCGCGCTGGTCCACGGCGTCGAACCGCTCGCCGAACCCCACGACGTGCTCCTCCGGCCCCAGCGCCAGCTCGAACCGCGCCCGCAGCGGCCCGTCGCCGTCCGACAGCCACCGCACGCTCCCCGGCACGATCCGGTCGGCGCCGGTGACGTCGAGCTTCCCTCCGTCGTCCGACCAGCTCGCCGCCGACACCTCGAACCACCTGCCGGTACGGGTCGCGCCGCCGGCGGTCGTGGCGCGGAAGCGGTAGGCGTACCGGTGCCCGGCCCGCAGCGCGGGCGTCCGGACGGCCCACGACCCGGCGGCCGCCCGCGTGGCCCTGGCCTGGGCGGCGGCCAGATGCCCGCCGTCCGCACCCGCACCCGCACTTGCACCCGTGTCGCGCCTGGTCAGGGGGAGCTCGACCGGCGGCGCGCCGTCGGCGGCCCACTCGCACACCACGGCGACCGCGTTCGCCGAGGCCCGCACCCGCAGCTCCACCGGCTCCCCGTCGGCGGGTCTGGCCGGGACGCGCTGGTCCTCGGTCTCGGCGTACGGGTGCCCCGAGCCGTGCGGCCGATGCCGGATCATGCGTGTACTCCCAGTTCGTCGGCGAGGATCAGATACATGCCGTGCGACCACAGCAGCGGCGTGGCCACGGGCCCCCAGCGGTCGAGCCACTCCTGCCGCCGCCCGGGTGCCAGCAGCAGGTCGGACACCTGCTCGGGCAGGTCACCGTCGGCGGTGGCCTGGGCGGCCATCCAGTCCAGATACCGCCGGGCCGCGTCGGGGCGTCCCGCCCTGGCGTGGTTCCAGCCGAGGAAACCGGCCAGCAGCACCCACCGCCCCCCGCCGTAGAAGGTGTCGGCGAGGTAGCGATACACCCCGCCGTCCCTGGCGAGCGCACGCTCCACCGCGGCGACCGTCGCCGCCCCGACCGGGTGCGCGGCCGGGTAGAGGCCGAACGGCTCCACGCACGCGAGCAGGCTGGCGTCCACGGCGTCGCCGCCGAGCCACTTCCGCAGCCGCGGCGGGCCGGACCCGTCCCGGACGAGGCCCTCGCGTTCCACCAGCGCCGTGATGCCCGCGACCGCCTCGCCGGCCGACGCCTCCTCGGCCGCGCTCAGCACGCCGAGCGCGGCGGCGGCGCGCAGCCCCGCGTGGATCGCGCCGAGCGTGGCCACGTGCCGCTGCTCGACGTGCTCCTCCCACCAGTCGTAGCAGGGCAGGTGCCAGAACGCCGCCAGGTATCGGACGGCCGTCCTGACCCCCTTCTCGACGCCGGGGACCACCGCGCCGTGCCGCGCGCAGTGCTCGCGCAGCGCCCAGAGCCACGTCCCGTACCCGTCGAGCTGGAAGTCCCACCAGTCGTCGGCCCCGTCCGCCCCGTCGAGGGTGAAGCGGGTCGGCAGCATCTCCGCGACCGGTACGGCCTCGCCCCGGGCGGCCCGCGAGACCAGCGAGTCCACCTGGTCCGCCCGGTCCGCGACCACCCGGGCGCACCAGGCGTGGAAGGCGTCCGCCTCGGCCACGTCGCCGTGCCTGCTCACCCCCTCGGCGATGAACGCCCCGTCCCGCAGCCACGAGTAGCCGCGGTAGGCGGAGAAGGTGGGCGAGGCCGGATAGGCCCCGGTGGGGGACTGCAACCTCTTGATCACGTCGAGGCTGTGCGCGACGAGGGACAACGAGAACTCTCCTAAAAGATCAGCCGAGCAGGGCGTTCACGTCGGCGGCGGCGGCCTTGAGCGCGTCCGCCACCGGCTTGCGCCCGGCCGCGGCCTCGCCGAGCTGCTTGGTCACCGCGTCCTGCATCTCCTGCTGCCGCTTGATGACCGGCGGCAGCGCGATGGACTTGAGCGAGTCGAACACGGCCTGCCGGTTGGCCGGCTTCGGGTCCTTGAGGTAGCCGGCGAGCACCTGCTGGTCGGCCACCGGCGGCAGCTCCCAGGAGGACTCGACGCGCGTGGTGGCCGCGGTGTCCGAGGAGGACAGGAAGCGGGCCCACGCCCCCGCCTGCTCGGCGTGCTTCGTGGTCGACGAGGCGGCCACCGCGTTGTGGAAGACCGCGCTGGCCTTGGCGGCGTCACCGGGCTCGACGACCACGTCCCACTCGAACGGCACGTCCTTCAGCCCGGCGAACTGCCAGATGCCGTTGTGCCACATGGCGAGCTTGCCGGACTTGAAGAGGTTCGTGTCGTAGTCGGCGGTGCCGCCGATCTCGGCCTCGGTCGGCATGGTCTTGCCCACCTTGGAGACCAGCCACTGCGCCGCCTTGACGCCCTGCGGGCTGTCGAACGCCGCCTTCTTCCCGCCGGCCGACAGGAACTCGCCGCCCGCCTGCTTGAGCGTCTTGTAGAACTCGAAGAACTGCACCGGCTGGAAGTCGCCGTACACGCCCTTCTTGCGGTCGGTCAGCTTCGCCGCGGCCGCCTGCTCGTCGGCCCACGTCCAGTCCGCCGTCGGCAGGGCGACCCCGGCCTTCTCGAACAGGTCCTTGTTGTAGAAGAGCACGACCGTCGAGAACGACGCGGGCAGGGCGTACTGCTTGCCGTCGCGCTTGAACGCGTCGAGCGACTCCTGCGCATACGCCGAGGTGTCGCCGCCCGCCAGGTCGAGCAGGGAGCCGGCGCCGGCGTAGGTGACGAAGTTCTCGTAGTTGAGCTCGAACGTGTCCGGCGCGGTGCCGCCCGCGATGCTGGTCTGGAGCTTGGTGAAGTACTCGTCGAACGGCGCGGTCTCGACGACCACGTCCACCTTCGGGTTCTGCTTCTCGAAGGCCTTCTCGATCTTGTCCAGGTCTTTGACGTGGTCGGGGGCCGCCGAGAACGTGAAGTACCGCAGCGTCACCCGGCCGTCCGCGCCGGTCGTGGCCTTCGTGGCCGAACCCTGGGCACAGGCGGAGGCGAGCAGCGCGGTGGCCGCCGCAACGATGAGGAAATGTCTGGACATGGGGGGATTCCTTTACTTGAGCCCGCTCTGCGCGACGCTGGCGATGACGTGTTTCTGCGCGAAGACGTAGAGGATGAGGATCGGTACGACGCTGACCACCGAGCCCGCCATGACCACGTCCCACTCGGTGGTGAACTGGCCGTGCAGCGTCGCCAGGCCCAGGGGGAGGGTCATGAACTCGGGCGACTTGATGATGATCAGCGGCCAGAGGTAGCTGTTCCAGCTGGCCATGAAGCCGAAGATGGCGAACGTGGCCAGCGCCGGGCGGATCAGCGGCAGCACCACGTACAGAAAGATCCGGAAATGTCCGGCGCCGTCCAGCACCGCCGCCTCGTCGAACTCCCGGGGCACCTGATTGATCGCCTGCCGCAGCAGGAACACCCCGAACGCCGAGGCGATCGTCGGCGCGAGCAGCGCGAAGTACGTGTCGACCAGGTTGAACGTGCGCATCTCGATGAACAGCGGCACGACCAGCACCGGCAGCGGCATCATCAACGTCGCGAGATAGACCGAGAACAACGCGCCCCTGCCGGGGAACGGCAGCCGCGCGAACGCGTAGGCCGCCATCGCGCTCGTGACGAGTTGCAGGGCGGTCGAGGCGGCGCCGATCCAGGCGCTGTTGAGCACGATGCGCCAGAACGGCAGCGTCTCCAGCAGCTTGCCGTACGCGTCGAGGCTCGCGCCCTCGGGCGTGAAGTCGGGCGGCACGGCCAGCACCGCGTCACCGGGCGTGACGGAGGTGATCACCGCCCACGCGAACGGGAACAGCATCGCCAGCGCGCCCAGCCCGACCAGCAGGTAGCGGAGGACCCTACCCATAGGTCACCCACCGCCGCTGGCCCCGGATCTGCACGACGGTCACCAGCAGCACCACGGCGAACAGCAGCCACGACAGCGCCGAGGCCGCGCCCGCCCTGCCGTACCTGAAGGTGAGGTCGTAGATCTGCGACACCACCACCTGCGTCGCGCCCCCGGGACCGCCGCCGGTCATGATCTTGACCTGGTCGAAGACCTGGAAGCCGTTGATCAGCGAGATCACGATCACGAAGAACGTCGAGGGGGACAGCAGCGGCAGCGTGATGTGCCGGAACCTGCGCCAGGCAGACGCGCCGTCCACCATGGCGGCCTCCTGGTACTCGCGGGGGATCGCCTGCAGCCCGGCCAGCAGGATGATCATCACGAAGCCCAGGTCCTTCCAGGCCGAGGCGAGGATGATCGACGGCATTGCCCAGTCCGGGTCGGTCCACCAGCCGGGGCCGCTGATCCCGAGCAGGCCGAGCGCCCAGTTGACGATGCCGCTGGCGGGGTTGAGCAGCCACTTCCACATCAGCGCGACGACCACCCAGCTCGTGATCACCGGCAGGAAGTACACGCCGCGCAGCAGGCTCCGGCCCCGCATCGCCCGGTTCAGCAGCACGGCCAGGCCCAGCCCGCCGACGTAGACGAGCGGCAGGTAGCCGGCGATGAAGGAGAGCGTGTGCAGGAAGGCCGCCCGGGTCTCGGGGTCGCCGATCAGCTCGATGTAGTTGTCCAGGCCGACCCAGCGCATCTCGGTGATGAGGTCCCACTCGTGCAGGCTCGTCCATAACGAGCCGAGCATCGGGATGAGCGTGTAGAGGGTCAGGGGGACGAGGCTGGGGAGCAGGAACACGGCGACGGTGAGCCCGTACCGCCAGCCCTTCCTGGGCGGGCCCTGGGTGAGGGTCACGGCGCCGCCCCGATCAGGCGGGCGCGTACCAGGCGGCCCTGCTCGCCCGCCGCCCCCGCGGCGTCGAACGGGGTGGCCAGCACCAGGGCCGCCGCGCCCTGGGCCCAGCTCGTGTCGTCCCAGCTCTCCACCTCGACGGAGATGTCGCGCCGGCCCGGGTAGAGCTGCGCCCTGAGCGCCGCGTCGAAGCTCGCCCGCCAGAACGGCCAGTCGGCCGTCCCCTCGCCGAGCACGACCACGACCTCGGGGTCGACGACGTTGATGAGCCCGGCGGTGGCCCGGCCCAGGATGGCCCCGGCCTCGGCGAACACCTCCCGCGCCCCCGCCTCGCCCCCGGCGGCGGCCCGCCCGAGCGCCGGCAGATCGAGATGGACGTTCTTGGCCCGGGCCGCGGCGACCAGGCCCGCGGCGCCGACGTACGCCTCCAGGCAGCCCCGGGCCCCGCACCCGCACACCGGCCCGCCGGGGTCCACCGGCAGGTGGCCGAACTCGCCCGCGCCGCCGCGCGCCCCCCGGTACACCCGCCCGTCCGCCACGATCGCCGCGCCCACGCCGCGCCCGATCGTCACCACGAGGAAGTCCCGGTGCGTACGCCCCCGCCCGTACAGCCGCTCGGCCGCCGCCAGCGCGTTCACGTCGTTCTCCACCAGCACCGGAAGTTCGAGCCGGCGGCGCAGCCAATCGCCCACCGCCATGGCCTGCCACCCGAGCGTGGGCGCGTTCACCGTCCCGGCCGCCTGGTCGTCCACGCTGCCGGGCACCCCGACCCCGACTCCCAGCAGCGGCGGCGTCCGCTCGTCGGCCGAGCTCTCCGCCACCACGGACGAGATCGCCCCCGCCAGCGAGTCGAGCGCGTCGGGCGCGGCCGGGTCGAAGGGCCGCTCCCAGGAGCCCAGCACCTCCCCGTCGAGCCGAACGTCGACGAGCACCAGGTGATCGGCCGTCACCTTGACGCCCAGCGCCCGCCCCGCGCTGCCCACCAGCCCCAGCCGCACGGCGGGCCGCCCGCCGCGCGACGGCTTCAGGTCGAGCTCCTCGAGCATCCCGTGCCCCATGAGCTCGCGCGTGAGCTGGGTGACGGTGGCCGGGCTGAGGTCGAGCCGGCGCGCTATCTCGCTGCGGCTGAGCGGCCCGACCGTGCCCAGCAGGGCGAGGATCGCCGTCCGGGTGAGGTCGCCGCGATCGGTGCTTACCATGCGATAGGGGACTTTCTTCAGAAGTAAAGTTAGTCCCGAAATATCCCCCTCGTGCGGGCCGCCTGTCAACCCCCGGACACGCGAAAGGACCCCCGCCGGTGTGGGCGGGGGTCCTTTCGGTGCCTCAGGCGGACTCGGCGTCCTTCTCGCGGTTGCGCAGTGCCCGGCTGACGCCGTCGGCGCCCTCCAGGATCAGCCGCCGCAGCGCCTGCGGCGGCTGCTCGGCCGTCAGGTAGTCCTGCGCGGCCCGCACCGTCTCCGGCTCGATGAGCAGCGCGGGGAAGCACCCCACCGCGAAGTTCGACGCCTGGTCGAACGTCCACTCCCGGTAGATCCGCCCCACCTCGGCGAAGTACTTCTCCCGGTACGGCGCCAGCAGCTCGGGGTGGTGCGGGTCCTGGAACCCGGCGATCGTCGTACGCGCGATGTGGTTGGCCAGCTTGCCGCCCACGACCCGCTCCCAGGCGGCCGCCTTGGCCTCGGCGGTCGGGATCGCGGCCCGGCACTGCGCCGCCGACCGCTCACCCGTGGCGGTAGGGTCCCGCTCCAGCTCGGCGTCGATGTCGGCCTCGCCCAGCCGGCCGCCGGCGACCAGCGCGTGCACGAGCGACCAGCGCAGGTCGGCGTCCACGCTCAGGCCCTCGGGCACCTCGGAGCCGTCGAGGATGCGCTGCAGCAGGTCGAGGTCCGCGCCGGAGGTGGCCACCGGCCCGAACGCCTGCAGGAACGCGAGCTGGTGGTCGGAGCCCGGCGCGGCCTGGGCGAGCCGCTCGCGCAGCTCCGCGGCCAGCAGCGACAGGCCCTCGGCCCGCCAGGCCGGGTCCGCGTACTGCTGGACGGCCAGGCGCGCCTGCCGCAGCACCGCCTGCAGGACCGTGATGTCCTTGAGCGTGGCGGCGCCGGAGATGACCAGCCTGACGTAGTCGCGCGTGGCCATCTCGCCGTCACGGGTCATGTCCCAGGCCGCCGACCAGCACAGGGCCCGCGGCAGCGACTCGGTGAACGCCGCGATGCCGCCCTCGACCAGCGTCCGCATCGAGCGATCGTCGAGGCGGATCTTGGCGTAGGTGAGGTCGTCGTCGTTGAGCAGCACCAGGTCCGGCTGCTCCTCGCCGACCAGCTGGGCCACGCTCGTACGGGGGCCGACCACGTCCAGCTCGACCCGCTTGGTCTGCTTCAGCTCGCCGTCCACCAGCGAGTACAGGCCGATCGCGACCCGGTGCGAGCGCAGCGTCGGGTGCTCGGCGGGCGCCTCCTGCACCACCTCGAAGCCGGTGAACCGGCCGTCGGACACCTCGAACGCGGGCCGCAGCGTGTTGACCCAGGACGTCTCCAGCCATTCCTTCGACCAGGACGACAGGTCGCGGCCAGAGGTCCGCTCCAGGGCGTTGAGCAGGTCCTTCAGCTCGGTGTTGCCCCAGGCGTGCTCGGCGAAGTAGTCGCGCACGCCGGCCAGGAAGTTGTCCAGGCCGACGTAGGCCACGAGCTGCTTGAGCACCGAGGCGCCCTTGGCGTACGTGATGCCGTCGAAGTTGACCTCGACCGCCTGCATGTCCGGGATGTCCGCGGCGATGGGGTGGGTCGAGGGGAGCTGGTCCTGGCGGTAGGCCCAGGCCTTCTCCACGTTCGCGAACGTGGTCCACGCGCCCTTGCCCCACCTGGTCGCCTCGGCCTGCGCCAGGACGGACATGTAGGTGGCGAACGACTCGTTCAGCCACAGGTCGTCCCACCAGCGCATGGTGACCAGGTCGCCGAACCACATGTGCGCCATCTCGTGCAGGATCGTCTCGGCGCGCCGCTCGACCACCGCGTCGGTGACGCGGGAGCGGAAGACGTAGTCCTCCAGGAACGTCACGCAGCCCGCGTTCTCCATGGCGCCGGCGTTGAACTCGGGCACGAAGCACTGGTCGTACTTCCCGAACGGGTAACGCACCCCGAACACCTTGTGGAAGAAGTCGAAGCCCTGCCGGGTGACCTCGAGGATGTTGTCGGCGTCGAGGTGCTCGGCCAGCGAGGCCCGGCAGAAGATCCCCAGCGGGATGCCGTCGTGCTCCGAGGTCACCTTGTGGTACGGCCCCGCCACCAGCGCGGTGATGTACGTCGAGATGGCCGCCGTGGGCGGGAACTCCCACCGCCTGGCCGGAGCCACCGCCCCGTGCCTGCCGCCCTGCTCCGCCAGCTCCTCGACCGCCGAGGCGGCGGCGTTGGAGACGACCTCCCAGTCGGCCGGGGCCAGCACGGTGAGCTGGAAGGTGGCCTTGAGGTCGGGCTGGTCGAAACAGGCGTACATGCGGTGCGCGTCGGCCGTCTCGAACTGGCTGTGCAGGTAGACCTTCTTGTCCACCGGGTCGACGAAGCGGTGCAGGCCCTCGCCGGTGCGCATGTAGCTGCAGTCGGCGTCCACGCGAAGCTCGTTGGACTCGGCCAGCGACGGGAGCGGGAAGCGGCCCTTCTCCTCGTCGTAGGCGGACACGTCGAGGTCCTCGCCGTTGAGCGTCACCCTGCGCACATGGGCGCCGTGCAGGTCGATGAAGGTGGACGCGCCTGGCCGGGCGCTGGTGAAGCGGGCCGTCGTGACGCTCTCGAAGCGCTCTTCCCCCTCGGTCAGGTCGAGTGCGACCTCGTACGACTCCACCTTCAGCAACCGGGCGCGCTCACGAGCCTCGTCCCGGGTCAGGTTGCCTGCCAAGTTGCGCTCCTTTTCACCACTTCATCGAAGTCTGTCGGAATCGTGCCACGCTGGGAATAGGACTCGATCCACCTCAGGTTACGGGTCCACATGAGCGAAAAGATTCCCGTGGATCTGTGGTTCGATCCTGCCTGCCCCTTCGCATGGGTCACGTCACGATGGCTTCTCGAAGTCGAGAAGGTCCGTCCCATCGAGCCTCGCTGGCGCATCATGTCCCTCTACGTCCTCAACGCGGACAAGGACATCCCGGATGAGTACCGCAAGTCGACCGAGCGGGCCAGGGGCACCGTCCGCGTGGTGGCCGCCGCGGCCGCCAAGCACGGCGACCAGATCCTCGGGCAGCTCTACACCGAACTCGGCACCCGCCTGCACAACCAGGGCCTGAGCAAGGAGCCGGAGCGCCTGCGCGAGGTCATCGCGGGCGCGCTCGAAGCGACGGGGCTCGAGAAGGAGCTCATCGAGGCCATCGACTCCGACGAATTCGACGAGGCCATCCGCACCTCCCACAACGAGGGCATCGACCTCGTCGGCCAGGAGGTCGGCACCCCGGTCATCCGGGTCGGTGCCAACGCCTTCTTCGGACCGGTAATCACCAAGATCATCAGGGGTGAGGACGCGGGCCGGCTCTGGGACGGCGTGCTCGCCGTCACCTCCTTCGAGGACTTCTTCGAACTCAAGCGCAGCCGCACAAAGCGGCCCGAATTCGACTAACCCTCTCATTCTTAGGGGGCCAATCGTCGTACGCTGACGGAAGAACGCTGCTTGCGGTGTAGAAGACTTATCCCCGCCTCAGGATGAGGCTCTCACCGCCACCTTCGGTGCTGACAGGATGGTGGCTATGCGTCAGCTGTACATCGGCGGCTCCTGGACCGCTTCCGCGTCGGACGAGTCCATCGACGTCGTCAACCCGGCCACGGAAGAGATCGTCGACCGCGTGCCCGCGGGGTCTCCCGACGACGTCGAAGCGGCCGCGGGCGCCGCTCGAAAGGCTTTCCCCGGCTGGTCGGAAACGGCCGCCTCGGAGCGCGGCAAGCTGCTCGGCGACGCCGCCGAGCTGCTGAAGCAGCGCTCCGAGGAGATCGCCAAGACGATCGCCACCGACATGGGGGCGCCGCTGGGCTTCGCGCGCAAGGTGCAGACGCTCATGCCGGCGGGCGTGCTGTCCTCCTACGCGCAGCTGGCCGAGAGCCATCCCCGCGAGTCACGCGTGGGCAACTCGATGGTGGTCAAGGAGCCCGTGGGGGTGGTGGCCGCGATCACCCCGTGGAACTACCCGCTGCACCAGATCGTCTGCAAGGTGGCCCCGGCGCTGGCCGCCGGCTGCACCGTGGTGCTCAAGCCGAGCGAGGTGGCGCCGCTGGCGGCGTACGCGCTGGCGGAGATCTTCGCCGAGGTGGGTCTGCCGCCGGGCGTGTTCAACCTGGTCAGCGGGCGCGGCCCGGTCGTCGGCGAGGCCATGGCCGCCCACCCCGAGGTGGACATGGTCTCCTTCACCGGCTCGACCGCCGCCGGGCGCAGGGTGGCCTCGCTCGCCGCCGAGTCCGTCAAGCGGGTCGCGCTGGAGCTCGGGGGCAAGTCGGCGAACATCATCCTCCCCGACGCCGACCTGGCGCTGGCCGTCAAGGTCGGCGTCGCCAACTGCTTCGTCAACGCCGGCCAGACCTGCTCGGCGTTGACCCGGATGATCGTCCACCGCGACCAGTATGACGAGGCCGTCCGCCTGGCCGTCGCGGCGGCGCGCGGCTACACCGTCGGCGACCCCTTCGACGAGTCCACCAAGATCGGCCCGCTGGTCTCCGCCGTCCAGCGCGACCGCGTGGTCCGCTACATCAACCGGGGCCAGGAGGAGGGCGCCCGGCTGGTGACCGGCGGCACCGAGCGGCCCCACGAGCGGGGCTACTACGTGGAGCCCACCGTGTTCGCGGGGGTGGAGCCGGGGATGACGATCGAGCAGGAGGAGATCTTCGGGCCGGTGCTGTCGCTGATCCCGTACACGAGCGAGGACAACGCGGTCGCGATCGCCAACAACACGAAGTACGGCCTGGCCGGAGCGGTCTGGGCGGCCGGCGAGGACCACGCGATCGCGGTCGCCCGGCGGCTGCGCACGGGGCAGGTGGCCATCAACGGCGGCCGGTTCAACCCACTGGCCCCGTTCGGCGGCTACAAGCAGTCGGGGGTGGGGCGCGAGCTGGGGGAGCAGGGGCTCGAGGAATACCTCGAAACGAAGGCCATGCAGCTCTGACGCACGCTTGCTGCGCCGTTCGTATGCGTCGGAGCGGCTGTGGGCGGCGCCGCCCCCGACGTGAGGGACGACGCCGAGGGGAAGGGGGTCAGACGAGCAGGCCGCCCGTGGCGTTCAGGTTCTGCCCGGTGATCCAGCGCCCGTCCGGTCCCGCCAGGAAGGCGACCACGGAGGCGATGTCGTCGGGCTGCCCGAGCCGCTGCAGCGCCGTCATCGCCGCGGTCCGCTCCAGCGCCTCCGGCGGATTGGTGCCACGCAGCATGTCGGTGTCGGTGGCGCCGGACGAGACCACGTTGACGGTGATCCCGCGCCCGCCCAGCTCCCGCGCCGCCACCTTGGCGAACTGCTCGACGGCCCCCTTGCTGCCGCAGTAGAGCGTCAGGGCGGGAGCGGGCACCTGGGTGTTGAGCGTGGAGATGTTGACGATGCGCCCGCCGTCGCGCATCACCCGCGCGGCCCACTGCATGGCCAGGTAGACCGACCGGGTGTTGACCGCGAACACCCGGTCGTACTCCTCGTCCGTGATCTCCGCCATGGGCTTCTGCCCGAGGACGGCGGCGGCGTTGTTGACCAGGATGTCGAGCCCGGGCAGCCGCGACTCGGCCGCGCCGAACAGCCGCGCCAGATCCTCCTTGCTGCCCAGATCCGCCTGTACGGCGTGCGCGCCCGTCTCCTTGGCGACCTGCTCCGCGGCCTCGGCCGAACGCTCGTAGCAGAAGACGACCTCCGCCCCGTCGGCGGTCAGCCGCTCCACGATGGCCTTGCCGATTCCCCTGGATCCTCCTGTGACCAACGCACCTTTCCCGGAAAGTATGCTCATGCGCCCAACCTATGCTCTGAGCATGATCTTGCGGGCTTCGTTTCGCGGTAGGCGATCGACGTACAGCTTGCCGTCGAGATGCTCGGTCTCGTGCTGGAAGCAGCGCGCCAGCGACCCGCGGGCCTTGATCCGTACCGGGCGCTGCAGCCTGTCGATCCCCTCGACGGTCACGCCCGCGGCCCGCGCCACCGGGGCGTAGATCGGCAGCCGCGTCTGCCGGTCGGGCACGGACAGGCAGCCCTCCTCGTCCGTCACCTCCTCCGGGTCGTCGACGGTCAGCACCGGGTTGATCATGTGGCCCTTGCGCCCGGCGATGTCGTACACGAACAGCCGGCGCGACACGCCGATCTGCGGGCCGGCCAGGCCCACGCCGTTGACGGCGTACATCGACTGGAACATCTCGTCGATCAGCCGGCGCAGCTCGCGGTCGAAATCCGTCACGGGCTCGGCGGGCGTGCGCAGGACCGGATCGCCGATGACGCGGATCTCACGCATGGATTTCTACTTTCGTAAGGACTGGACAACGGTAGGGGTCCTTACTCTAGCCAGCGCGGCCCATCGGCGGGGGCTGTGGAAGACTGGGCGGGTGCGTGTCTACATCGGTGCCGACCATGCCGGCTATGAGCTCAAGAACCACCTCGTGTCCTGGCTGAAGGACCACGGTCACGAGGTGACCGACTGCGGTCCCTTCGTCTACGACGCCGAGGACGACTATCCCGCGTTCGTGCTGCGCGCCGCCGAGGGTGTCGCGGGCGACCCCGGCAGCCTGGGGGTGGTCATCGGCGGCTCCGGCAACGGCGAGCAGATCGCCGCCAACAAGGTGCGCGGCATCCGCGCCGCGCTGGCCTGGAGCGAGGAGACGGCCAGTCTCGCCCGCGAGCACAACAACGCCAACGTGGTCAGCGTCGGCGCGCGCATGCACTCCCTGGAAGACGCCACCAGGTTCGTGGAGGTCTTCCTGGGCACGGCGTTCTCCGGCAGCGAGCGCCACAGCAGGCGCATCGCGCAGTTGACCACGTACGAGACGATCGGCCAGCTGCCCTCGCTGCCCTAGCCCTCAGCCCTTGCGCTTGACCTCGCGCCTGGGCATCTCGTCGCGCAGAGGCCGCCGGTCGGCGGCCTCCTGCTGCTCCTTCGACGGTTTCGACACGTCGCGGGCGCGCATGGCGATGGTCGCGGTGATCTGCAGGCTCTGCAATGCCATGCCTTCGACCTTACGCCAGCATGGTCGGAGTGGGGGGTCGTCAGAAGACGTAGCCGCACCACGGTTTCGGGCTCCACGACATCGCGGTGGCCAGCGCGCGCACCGAGCCGCGGGTGTGCTCGCGCAGCAGGCCCGCCCCCATCGACTCCACGAGCAGGCCGTCGCCCATGTACGCCGAGCCGAGCGTGACCACCGGCAGCGTCACGTCCGGCTCCTCCTCGGCCGGCTTGCACTCGGCGCCGGTGGGGTCGGCGGTCAGCCGCCAGCGGCCGGCGTTCCACGGGCACACGTCGTCCTCGACCTCGATCACCACGTTCACCGGCGCCGAGTACGCGCGTGCGGCCAGCGCCTTGTCGACCTCGACCACGCGTACCCACAGCTCGTCGGCCCAGGTCGCGCGGAGCTGGCGCTGGTCGGCGATCAGCGCGATCAGCGGGTCGTCCGCGGGCCGGCCGCCCGCCTCGACCTTGGAGACGAGGTCGCGGTCCAGGACGCTGCGCCAGAGCAGGGCGTAGGCCGCCGGATCGGTCGCCTCCAGCTCCTGCAGCTTCAGCTCCCCGTCGGGGATGCCGTTGGCGTCCCAGGCCGTCTTGATGCGGAACAGCGCGTATCCGCGCACGCCGCCGTCGTCCTCGGCGAGCACCGAGCGCAGCGGCCCGTTGCCCTGCTGGTCGAACTCCTCGTCGGCCAGCATCGCGTCCCAGCGGTGCGGATTGCGCTCGTAGCGTCCCGGGTGCCTGGTCACGACGGAGGCGAACACCCGCTCCAGGTCGGCGCGGACGTCGGCGGGGGTGGCCACCCTGATCCTCAGCGACGGGTCCACCGGGGCGTTCCTGACGAAGGCCGAGCCGGCCTTGCTGATGCGGAACGACAGCTCCTGCGCGGCCTTGCCGTATCCGTACCGGCCGTAAATGGCGGGTTCGGAGGCGTAGAGGGCGGCGACGCTCTCGCCGCGCTCGCGGATGTCGGCGAGCTGCCGGCGCATCAGCGCGGACAGGATGCCGCGGCGGCGGTGCGAGGGGAGCACGCCGACGTTCGTCACGGCCCCGACGGGGAGCCGGCCGCCGGGGACGGTCATGGTGAAGCTCAGGACGGCGGCGACGCCCGCGACGACGTCGCCGTCGAAGGCCGCCAGAGTGCGATCGAACTCGGTCTCCGCCTTGAACCGGTCCCGCTGCTGGGGGTGCGGCGTCCAGCCGAACGCTTCTTCGAGGACCGAGAAGTAGGCCGGCCACTCGGATTCGTCAATCGGACGGATCGGATACGTCATCCGTCCACGGTAGGAGCGGGCAAAGGGGGACGGCCACCCAATATACGTGCTTAATGATCAAGGCCTTGGTCAAGTGGGCTGCCCAAACACGGGTCAGACCGATACAGTCAGGCGCATCATGAGTACCCGTCCGGCGCCGCTGATCCCGCCACGGGTCCGCGCGGTCTTGGTGCGGGTGCCGTTTCTGGTGGCTGCCGTGCGGTTCGTCCGGCGTGGCCCGCTGGCCCGCGACCGCAACCTGCTCGTCGCGCTGACGGCGCTCGCGCTCGTCATCGGGTTCCTGGCGGCGAAGGTGTCGACCGAATGGTTCTCGCCGTCGCTGCTCATCCTGGTCACCCTGGTCGGCGGTCTCCAGCTCCGGCTGGGCAGCCTGGTCAAGTTGCTGGTGGGGGTCGGGGTCGCGCTCGGCTACATCGCGATCACGCTGGGCGTGGGCCGCGTCGGCCTGGGGCTCATGGTGACGATCGGGTTCACCACTGTGCTGGCCGTGCTCATGGCGCGCACCAGGGGCAAGCTGGGCGTTCAGGGGCTGCGCGGCGACGCGATGCTGCTGGAGCTGCGCGACCGGCTCAAGAGCCAGGGCGAGCTGCCCGCGCTGCCGAAGGACTGGGGCGGCAAGGTCGTGCTCAAGCAGGCGGGCGGGTCCTCGTTCGGCGGCGACTTCCTGGTCTCCATGCGCGACGGCAACTCCGTCGAGATCGCGCTGGTCGACGTGTCCGGCAAAGGGGTCGACGCGGGCACCAGGGCGCTGCTGCTGTCGGGCACGTTCGGCGGGCTGCTCGGCTCGGTCGAGGACTTCCTGCCCGCGTGCAACACCTACCTGCACCGGCAGCGGGGCGACGAAGGCTTCGTGACCGCGGTGCACGTACGCCTCGACCTCGACACCGGCGACTACACGATCACCTCGGCCGGTCACCCGCCGGTGGTGAAGTTCGACGCGGGCACGGGGAACTGGCAGGTGGCCTCGGCCAAGGGCGTGGTGCTCGGCGTCGTCCCCGACCTGCACTGCGAGCCCGACAGCGGCACTCTGCGCAAGGGCGACGCGCTGCTGCTCTACACCGACGGGCTGATCGAGCAGCCGGGGCGCGACATCGACGCCGGGCTCGACAGGCTGCTCGGCGAGGCGGAGCGGCTGCTGCCGTCCGGCTTCCGCGACGGCGCCAGGGCCCTGGTCAACGCCATGGCCTCGGGGCACAACGACGACTGCGCGCTCGTGCTGATCTGGCGGCCCTAGGCCGCTCCCGCCCGGTGACGTTTCACACGGGGCGGTCGTGATGGCGCTCACTGGCAGCGTGCTCGCCGTGCTGAGATCCTCGAGGGGTTCGGGCCCGGCGGAGCGGCGCGGCTCCACCGGACCCGTCTCAGATCCACCCGGAGTCGCTCGCGATGCGTACGGCGTCGAGACGGTTGCGGGCGCCCGTCTTGCACATGATCCGCGACAGATGGTTACGCACAGTGCCCACCGACAGGAAGAGCTGATCGGCGATCTCCGTCGAACGCGCCCCGCCCGCGGCGATCCGCAGCACGTCGAGCTCCCGCCGGGTCAGCGGGTTCGTCGCGCATTGGAACGCGGCCACGGCCAGCTCCGCCTCGATGGCCCGGCGGCCCTCCGCGACCTGGCGCACCCCCTCGGCCAGGCGCTCCGGCCGTACGCACAGGCTCATGAACCCCAGCGCCGGCCCGGACAGCGCCTTGCGCACCTGCCCGGGGTTGGGCTGGGCCGACAGCATCAGCACCCCGCAGCGCGGCGCCTGCTCCGCCAACTGGACGGCCACCGGCAGCCCCGGCAGGTCGAGGTCGACGACCGCCACGTCCGGCCCGTACGCCAGCGCCGCCCGCACCGCCTCCTCGGGGCACCCGACCTCGGCGACGACGCGCAGATCGGGCTCGGCACTCAAAGTGGCGAGCAGGCCGCGGCGGACCAAGGGCAGGTGCTCGGCTATCAGTATCTGAATCAAGACGTCCCCCTCCGTCGTAACTCAGAGTGATTGTTTGATAGCGGACTGTCAATCCTCTCTAAATGGCACGCAAGCCGTGGAGCAGGGCTCGTTCGACTACCCTGGGGCTGTCGGACGGTTCGTCCGCCCCTGTCGTCGGCTACGGAGCGCGCATAGATGAACTGGCTCTACATCGTGGGGATCATCCTCTTTCTCCTCGGGCTGATGTTCTCCATCGCGTTGCACGAGATCGGCCACCTCGTGCCGGCCAAGATCTTCGGCGTCAAGGTGACCCAGTACATGGTCGGCTTCGGCTCGACCGCCTGGTCACGGCGGAAGGGCGAGACCGAGTACGGCATCAAGTGGATCCCGTTCGGCGGCTACATCCGCATGATCGGCATGCTGCCGCCGCGCCCGGGCGACGACCCGACCAAGCTCAGGAGCACTTCGACGGGGCCGTTCCAGGGCCTCATCGACTCGGCGCGCGACGCCGCGCAGGAGGAGGTGCGCCCCGGCGACGAGGACCGGGTCTTCTACCGGAAGAAGTGGTGGCAGAAGGTCATCATCATGTCCGGCGGCCCGGCGATGAACTTCGTGCTCGCGTTCATCTTCTTCAGCATCCTGCTGGTCGGCATCGGCCTGCCCACCTGGGCGCCGGTCGTGTCGCCCGAGACCGACACGTGCGTGATCCCGATCTCGGAGCACCGCACCACGTGCAAGTCCAGCGACCAGCCCACCCCCGCCGCCCAGGCGGGCATGAAGCCCGGTGACCGCATGGTCGCCTTCGACGGCCAGAAGATCGCCTCCTGGGAGGACGCCACCCGCCTGATCCGCTCCCACGGGCCCGGTCCGGTCGCGCTCGGCATCGTCCGCGACGGCAAGCCCATGACGCTCAACGTCACGCTCATCGCCCAGGACCGCCCCAACCTCCAGGACCCGAAGAAGATCGACAAGAACGTCGGCTTCCTCGGCGTGCTGCCCACCGAGGTCATGCAGCAGCAGAGCATCGGCCAGGTCCTCGGCTACATGGGCGAGCTGACGGGCCGGGTGGCGGGCTCGATCCTCAACCTGCCGCAGAAGATGGTCGGCGTCTGGCAGGCGGCCTTCTCCGGCGAGGCACGCGACCCCGAGGGCCCGGTGGGCGTGGTCGGCGCGGGCCGCATGGGCGGCGAGATCCTCGCCTCCGACCTGTCCAACGAGAAGAAGATCGCCATCTTCGTCAACCTGCTGGCCGGGTTCAACCTGGCGATCGGCCTGTTCAACCTCATCCCGCTGCTGCCGCTCGACGGCGGTCACGTCGCCGGCGGGTTGTGGGAGGGCATCAAGCGGGCGTACGCCAAGATCATGCGACGGCCGGAGCCCGCGTACGTGGACATCGCGAAGGTGCTGCCGCTGACGTACGCGATCGCGTTCGTCATGATGATCATGGCCGGCCTGCTGGTCTACGCCGACCTGGTCAACCCGCTCACGCTGACGGGCTGACGCCTCCGTCGTGGACGCCCTGGGACGGGGCTGCGCGCCCTCTGCCTCGCGCTGCCGGAGGTCGCCGAACGGCTCAGCCACGGGGAGCCGACCTGGTTCGTCCGGGGGAAGAGGACGTTCGTGATGTTCGCCGACCACCACCACGACGACCGGATCGCCTTCTGGTGCGCCGCGCCTCCAGGGGCGCAGGGGGAAGTACCGCCAGATCGCCCCGAAGTCGCTGATCGCCCGCATGCCCTGACCTTGAATGCGAGCAGGGCCGCCGGTCGCGGCCCTTGACGATCATGTGGCGCGGTGGCTAAGTAGGTGACCCTATGCACCCCCTCAGAGCTGACGACCCACGGTGGGTCGGCGGATACCGCATCATCACCCGCCTCGGCGCCGGCGGGATGGGCCAGGTCTATCTCGCCAGATCCCGCTCCGGCCGCGAGGTGGCGCTCAAGCTCGTCCACCCGGGAATGGCCGAGGACACGGAGTTCCGGACCCGCTTCCGCCGTGAGGTGACGGCGGCGCGTGCGGTGAGCGGAGCCTTCACCGCCCCGGTGATCGATGCCGATCCTGACGCGCCCGTACCCTGGCTGGCCACCGTCTACCTGCATGGCCTGTCCCTGCAGCGGGCCGTCACGGAGCACGGCCCGTTGCCGGTGGACAGCGTGTTCGCGCTCGGCGCCGGCCTGGCCGAGGCGTTGGAGGCCATCCACCAGGCCGGCGTGGTGCATCGTGACCTGACGCCGTCCAACGTGATCCTGACCCCCGACGGTCCCAGGGTGATCGACTTCGGCATAGCCAGAGCGGCGGGAACCGGCACGGTGACCGCCTCCGGATCCGTCCTCGGCTCTCCCGGCTTCATGGCGCCCGAGCAGGCCACCGGGCGCGTGGAGACCAGTGCCGCGACCGACGTGTTCGCGCTCGGCGCAGTGCTCGTCTACGCGCTCACCGGCGTGGGCCCGTTCGGGCTCGGCGCGATCGAGGCGTTGATCTACCGGATCGTGCACGAGGAACCCCGGCTGGACGGGATAGCGGATCCGAACCTGCGGGACCTCGTCGCCGCCTGCCTGGTCAAGGAGCCGGAGTTCCGACCCACCCCAGGGCGGATCCTGGAACGGCTGTCACCGCACGTCCCCCAGATGGAGATGCTGCAGGGCACCTCATGGCTGCCGTCCGACCTGGGCGCCTCCGTCACGCGACGCCTGGACCAGCCGCCCGCCGCGCCGCCGGAGGTCCCGGCCACGCGACGTCTGGAGGAGCAGCCCGCGACCCCTGCCGCCGCCACCACCCGGCCGAAGCCTAGCGGCGCACCGCCTCCTTCCGGCCAGGGTCCGTCCAGGCGGCGGATCCTGGCATACGGACGCGCAGGTCTGGTCGTGGCGACGATCGGCGGGGTCGGTGCACTCATGGCATTCCCCCCAGAGTCGAAGACATCGGGCGACAGCTCCAAGCCGAAGACGCCGAGCGATGACTCGCCGGCCTCCCCGCGCGACACTTCGGAGCCCCCGCGCGTGAGCGCGCGGCAGGCGATCCGCTGGCGTACTCCGATGTCCTTCGGCATAGGTGGCAGACCCCTGGCCGTCGCGGGCGGTGTGGTGTTCACGACGGTCTTCGGCGGCACGGTGCGCGCGCTGGATCCCGACACGGGCAAGGTGCTGTGGTCGGCGCCCGGGTACGAGCCGGCGGGCGGACTAGACAGCTTGGTCCCCGTCGTGAAGAAGGGGGTCGTCTATCTTCGTGACAGGTTCTCCATCTCCGCCTACGGGCTCGAGAACGGCAAGTCCAGATGGAAGCGGAAGGTGGAGTCGCAAATCGAGCAGCAGCCGCCAGTCGTGGCCAAGGGGCTGGTCGTCGTGCAAGGACGGGAGAAGTTATCCGCTTACGACGCGGCGGACGGCACCTCTCGCTGGACGCGTGGCGGCAGCGGCCGCTACGAGGGGAGCTTCACGTCCGCGGGCGACCTGCTCTACGCCGGCTTCGGCGGCGATGCCACCGAGGTCCACGCCATCGAGATCACCACTGGACGCGTCCGGTGGAAGTGCGCCCTGCCAGGCAGTCCGAGCGGCGGCTTCGTAAGCCTCATGAAGTCCGGCGGATCGATCTACGCCAGGCTGAGTGACGGGACGATCCACGCCCTGGAGGCCGGATCCGGACGTCGACGGTGGAGCAGCGCGATGCGACTGCGCGAGTACACCGTCAGTGGCGACCTCGTCCCGGGGAGGGGTGTCGTATACAGCGTCGACGACACGGGAACCCTCTACGCCTTCGACGCCGACACCGGCGAGCGCCGCTGGCGGAGGCCGATCGCCACCGGCCTGGAGGACATGGACGTTATAGACAAGACTGTCTTGCCCGGTATCACGCCCGTACCGGCAGGCGAGCTGGTGTACGCGTACGACTTCAACCGGACCCTCCTCGCCATGGACACCGCCACAGGAAAGGTGCGGTGGCGGCAGACGGTGAAGGGGTCCTCTCTGGGGCGAGCGGTGGTCGCCGCCGGAGCCGTCCATCTCGCGAGCGCGGACGCGGTGTGCACCTTCGACCTGAAGAACGGCCGTCTCCTCAGAGAGGAACCGTTGCAGGACCCGGAGAGCCTGGCCGCCTCAGGAAAGACGCTCTACGTCACCGACGAAACCTCGGTGCTGGCCCTTCGGTGGCCTTCCGCCAAATGACACCCGTGCCGTTACACAAGCAAGCGGCCCTTTCCGGATGGAAAGGGCCGCTTGAGCTGGTCGGGGCGACAGGATTTGAACCTGCGACTTCTTGCTCCCAAAGCAAGCGCGCTGCCAAGCTGCGCCACGCCCCGCCTCGCCGAGTGCGCATGCGCTCCGGGACTCCGGTACGCTTACGCCCTGACGACCGGATGAAGTCTAGACCAGAGTTCGACCGGTTCGCGCGGACGTAGCTCAATGGTAGAGCCCTAGTCTTCCAAACTAGCTACGCGGGTTCGATTCCCGTCGTCCGCTCCAGAGTCGAAAGGCCAGGTCAGCCTCATGAGGCGACCTGGCCTTCGTGGTCTCCGCCACTTTCTGCCCGATCTTTCGTTACCTCCGAGGTAATCGACGCGCCGCACCCCGGGCCGAGAGGGTTGCGGCATGAGTGATGACACCCGTGACGTCGTGGAAGAGCTGCTGCGCCGGATGGCCGAGGGCGATCACGAGCGGACGGCCGAGTTGTTCGCCGAGCCGGTCGACTGGCAGCTCGACTGGCCCGCCGAGGGGCATCCGGCGGTGCCGTGGATCATTCCGAGGTCCAGCCGGGCCGATGTGGCGGATCATTTCCGGTCGCTGGAGGCCCATCACGTGCCCGAGCTGAACGGCACGTCGGTGACGCGGATCCTGGTCGACGGCACGCACGCCGTCGTGCTCGGAGAGATCGCGCAGACGGTGCGGGCCGGCGGCACGGCGTACACCTCGCCGTTCGCCCTGCACCTCACCGTTGAGGGCGGACTGGTCACCCGGTATCACATCTACGAGGACAGCCTCACGGTCGCGCGGGCGCTCGGCGGGCGGGTGTGAGCCGTTCCAGAGGGCCGGGGACGACCTGGCCGCCGGGCGTGTGCCTATACTCCGCAGGTGGCTGCTGAGGCGATCTTCGGGATTGCGACCCGGTACGAAGGCGATCCGGCTCGGGCGGCCGTCATCCTGCCCCGAGGGGGCTGCCTGACCGCCCGCCCCAGGGACGTGACCGCGGGCCCGCGTTCCTAGGCATGCGTGCGCGAGCGATCTCCCGTGACGGCCTGGTCGAGGAGCTGGCCGAGCTGGTCGCCGGGCGGCCGGGGTGGGTGCGGGTGGCCGTGGACGGGGCCCCGGCGGCGCGCCCCGAGACGCTGGCCGACGAGCTGGTCGCCCCGCTGAGGCTGCGCGGGCGGCCCGTGCTGCGCGTGTCGGCGGGCGACTTCCTGCGGCCCGCGTCGCTGCGTCTGGAACACGGCAGGACCGACCCCGACGCCTTCTACGAGGACTGGCTCGACGTCAAGGCGCTCCGGAGGGAAGTGCTGGAGCCCTTGGACGGGGGCGGCTCGGGACGGGTGCTGCCGCGGCTCTGGGACAGCCGCGTCGACCGGGCGTACCGGGCGCCGTACGAGGAGCTGCCCCCGGGCGGCGTGCTGGTCGTGGACGGGACGCTGCTGCTGGGACGGGGGCTGGCGTTCGAGGTGAGCGTGCACGTGTGGCTGTCGGCGGGGGCGCTGGAGCGCGGGACCCCCGAGGACGAGCGGTGGCGGCTGCCCGCGTACGAGCGGTACGAGCGCGAGGCACGGCCCCAGCAGGCCGCCGACGTCGTGGTCAGGGCCGATCACCCCGGCAGGCCGGCCGTCATGACCCGCGACGCGTGATGCTGGAATACGGAGCGTGAGCGGCGCACACTGGGGCGATGATCCCCAGCGACTGGTACAACATCGTTCCCGACCTGCCCGCTCCGCCTCCGCCGCCGCTGCATCCGGCGACGCGCGAGCCCGTGGGGCCCGGCGACCTGGCTCCGCTCTTCCCGATGGAGCTGATCGGGCAGGAGGTGAGCGGTGAGCGGTTCGTCCCGATCCCGCAAGAGGTGCTCGACGTCTACCGGCTCTGGCGGCCGACGCCGCTGATCCGGGCCCGCCGGCTGGAGAAGGCCCTCGGCACGCCGGCCAGGATCTACTACAAGTACGAGGGCGTCTCGCCCGCGGGCTCGCACAAGGCGAACACGGCCGTGCCCCAGGCGTACTACAACGCCCGCGAAGGCGTGCGGCTGCTGACCACGGAGACCGGTGCCGGGCAGTGGGGATCGGCCCTGGCGTTCGCCTGCTCCCAGTTCGACGTCGAGTGCCAGGTCTGGATGGTGCGCGCCTCGTACGACCAGAAGCCGTACCGCCGCTCTCTCATGCAGGTGTACGGCGCCACCGTCCACGCCAGCCCGTCACCCCTCACCGGCTCGGGCAGCAAGGTCCTGGCGGACGACCCGGACTCGCCCGGCAGCCTGGGGATCGCGATCAGCGAGGCCGTCGAGGTGGCCGCCGCCACGCCCGACGCCCGCTACGCGCTCGGCTCGGTCCTCAACCACGTGCTCATGCACCAGACCGTGATCGGCGAGGAGGCGCTGCAACAGCTGCCCGAGATGCCGGACCTGGTCATCGGCTGCACCGGAGGCGGCTCGAACTTCGCCGGCCTCACCTTCCCGTTCCTGCGCGAGAAGCTGGCCGGGCGGATCAGCACGGTGTTCAGGGCGGTCGAGCCGGCCGCCTGCCCGTCGTTCACGCGCGGCGTGTACGCCTACGACTTCGGCGACACCGCGGGCCTGACGCCGCTGCTCAAGATGCACACGCTGGGGCACGGGTTCGTCCCCGACCCGATCCACGCGGGCGGCCTGCGCTACCACGGCATGTCGCCGCTGCTGTCGCACATGTACGAGCTGGGCCTGTTCGAGGCCGTCACCCGTGCCCAGAGCGAGTGTTTCGAGGCCGGTGTCCGCTTCGCCAGGACCGAGGGCATCGTGCCCGCCCCGGAGCCCACGCACGCGCTCGCGGAGACGATCGCCGAGGCCCTGCTGTGCAAGGAGAGCGGCGAGGAGAAGGTGATCCTGACGGCGCTCTGCGGCCACGGCCACTTCGACCTGGCCGCGTACGACCGCTACCTGGCCGGGCGGCTGGAGGACTACACGCTCCCGCAGGACCGCATCGAGCAGGCCCTGTCCGAACTGCCCGGATGAGGGCGGGGTGGCCGCCGCGAGAGGCGGCCACCCGGTCAACGCGCCGTGGGGCGCTTGCCGTGGTTCGCCTTCTTCTTCTTGCGTGCCTTGCCCTTGCGTGAGCGCCTGGCCATAAGCTCGCCTCCGATGATCGGCCCAATGATCGGCTACGTCACGAGCCTCTCCCGCCCGCGCTGACCAGCGCAAGCGCAGCACGCGAACTAACATTCCCCAACAATTCCGTGTCATAATTTGGTGGAATCTGTTGGAAGGAGCGGGCGTGCTCGCACAGCAGCGTCAGCAGACGATCCTCGAACGCGTGCGCAGCAACGGCGGCGTCCGGGTCGCGGACCTGGTCCGCGAGCTCGGCGTGTCCGACATGACCATCCGCCGCGACCTCGAGGTGCTGGCGGAGCGCGGGCTGCTGGAGAAGGTGCACGGCGGCGCCACCGCGCTCGGCCCCGGCTCCACCGAGGAGCCGGGCTTCACCGCCAAGTCGGCCCGCCAGCAGCAGGAGAAGGAGGCCATCGCGCGCCGCGCGGCCGGCCTCGTCCGGCCCGGCACGGCCGTGGCGCTCTCGGCGGGCACCACCACGTGGGCGCTGGCCCGCCACCTGATCGCCGTCCCCGAGCTGACCGTGATCACCAACTCGATCCCCGTCGCCGAGGTCTTCCACCGCAACCCGCGTCCCGACCGCACGGTCGTGCTGACCGGCGGCGTACGCACGCCGTCCGACGCGCTGGTGGGCCCGGTGGCCGTGGCCGCGATCCGCCGCCTGCACGTGGACACGCTGTTCCTCGGGGTGCACGGGATGAGCGTGCGGGCCGGGTTCACCACCCCCAACCTGCTGGAGTCGGAGACCGACAGGGAGCTGGTGACGGCCGCCCACCGGCTGGTCGTCCCCGCCGACCACACGAAGTGGAACACGGTCGGCATCAGCACCATCGCCGAGCTGACCGAGGCCGACGTGGTCATCAGCGACGCGGGGCTGCCTGAGGACGCACGCATGGAGCTGGCCGAACGGGCCGGAGAACTGATCATCGCGGAGGGCTCGCCTTGAAGCGCACCATCACCCACCTGGCCGACGGCCGTGAGCTGATCTATTTCGATCGGCGGGACGACGCCGACAGGAGCGCGATCGACCGGCGGGTGCTCGACCCCCGGCCGGTGGCCTCCGAGTTGCGCTACGACCCGCTGACCGAGGAGTGGATCGCGATGGCGGGGCACCGGCAGACGCGCACGTTCCAGCCGACCGGCTCGGCGAACGAGTGCCCGCTGTGCCCGTCGTCGGCCACGAGGTCGACGGAGGTGCCGGCGTACGACTACGACGTGGCGGTGTTCGAGAACCGATTTCCCTCCTTCTCCGGAAATTTCGGGACTTATGTGGATCCAGGGGGCCTGAGTGGGGTCCGGCCGGGAGTCGGGCGGTGCGAGGTGGTCTGCTTCACCTCGGAGCATTCGTCGTCCTTCTCCAAGCTGACCGAGGACCAGGTGGAGCTGGTCATGGAGGCGTGGGCCGACCGGACGGCCGAGCTGTCCGGCATCGAGGGCGTGGAGCAGGTGTTCTGCTTCGAGAACCGGGGCGAGGAGATCGGCATCACGCTGGCCCACCCGCACGGCCAGATCTACGCGTACCCGTACGTCACGCCCAGGACCAAGCTCCAGCTCGCCGCCGCCAGGCGCTACACGAAGGGCAACCTGTTCGCCGACGTGCTGGCCGCCGAGCGGGCCGCCGGGACGCGCGTGGTGGCCGCCAACGAGCTGTGGACGGCGTTCGTGCCCGCCGCCGCGCGGTGGCCGTACGAGGTGCACATCTACCCGCACCGGCACGTGCCCGACCTGGCCGCGCTGACGGAGGAGGAGCGGTCGGCGTTCGCGCCGCTCTACACGTCGGTGTTGCGGGCCTTCGACGACCTGTTCGGCGTGGTGATGCCGTACATCTCGGCCTGGCACCAGGCGCCCGTGCGGCAGGACCGCGAGCTCGGCTACCTGCACCTGGAGCTGTTCAGCATCAGGCGGGCGCCGGGCAAGCTCAAGTACCTGGCCGGGTCGGAGTCCGCGATGGGGGCCTTTGTGAACGATGTGCTGCCGGAGGAGGCCGCACGGATGCTTCGATCACGAGTAGATCACTATTAGATTTCTAATGGGGGTCGCGTGACTCGTGATCTACCACTAATATCCCTTTTGTGGCTGCCGTAACAGCAGCCACACGCCTAATCCCGGGCGAGTCGCCCGGGAGCCGGGGACCCATCTGCACCTGGGGTGAATCCACTTCGGTGGTAGGGCACGCAGCTCCCAGCCCGAACCCGTCAGCTAACCCGGTCGGCAGAGGGAGAGGAACATCCACGTGGCGGCTCCGTCCCCCGCGGCCCTTGCCATCAGCCTGCTGGCCGCGGCCGCCGTCGGCCTCCTGCCGGCGACCGCGGCCTCGGCGGCCCCCAAGCCGTCCGAGACCGAGCTCCGCACCCAGCTCAAGCAGCTCAACGGCAAGGTCGACAAGCTCATCGAGCGGTACAACCTCAAGCGGGTCGAGCTGGCCAAGGCGCAGGAGGCCGCCAAGGCGGCCAAGGAGCGACTGGCCGCCGCGGAGCAGGCGCTGGCCACGGCCGAGCAGCGGGTCGGCGACCTCGCCAGGATGCGCTACCAGAACCACGACCCCTCGCTGCCCTCCGCCCTGATGGTCCAGAACGGGGGCGGCGCCGCCCTGCTCGAACAGCTGACGGCCGAGCAGCAGGCGCTGGTCCAGGGCGTGGCCAAGGCCCGTGACGACAAGCAGAGGGCTTCCGACGAGGCCGCCGCGCTCGCCACCCAGATCGGCGTGGACGCCAAGGACGTGGCCGCGCAGCGCGACGAGGCCGAGGACGTCATCGACGACATCAAGAAGAAGCTCCAGGACCTCGTGCCGTTCGGGCCCGGCCGTCAGGCCAACGGCAGCTGGGCGCCCGAGCTGCCCACAGGCTCGGACAACATCACGGCCCGTACCCGGCTGATGAAGGCGGAGCTGGAGAAGAACTTCAAGCTGCCGTTCTCGGTGGGCTGCTTCCGCTCGGGCTCAAGCGGCGAGCACCCGCTGGGGCGGGCCTGCGACTTCATGATGAGCAGCGGCGGCTCGATGCCGTCGGGCATCAACAACGCCCTGGGCGACCGCATCGCGGAGTGGGCGCTCAAGAACAAGGCCAAGCTCGGCGTCAAGTACGTGATCTGGAAGCAACGCATCAACATGGGCTCGGGCTGGCGGGGGATGTCGGACCGCGGCAGCGTCACCGAGAACCACTTCGATCACGTCCACATCTCGATGAACTGAGCCGATGCGCTGTGTCGACGCATCGGGGCCATAAGGTCGGACATCGTGACTGAAGACACCCGGATCCCGCCGCCCCTCACCGGTGACGAGCGGACCACGCTGAACAACTGGCTCGAATGGCACCGCGCCACCCTCGCCTTCAAGTGTGAGGGCCTGTCGGACGACCAGCTACGCCTGCGCTCCGCCTCGCCCTCGACCCTGTCCCTGCTCGGCCTGGTCAGGCACATGGCGCACGTCGAACGCAGCTGGTTCCGCCGCGTGCTGAACGGCGAGGACATTCCCAAGCTCTGGGACAAGGACCGCGACAACGACGCCGACTTCAAAGAGGTGGACACCGCCTCCGTCAAGGAGGCCTTCACCACGTGGGAGGAGGAGATCGAGCGCGCCCGCGCCATCTCGGCAGCCAAGCCGCTGGAGGCCGTCGGCGACCGCAACGGGCAGGTCTGCACCCATCGCTACATCCTCATCCACATGGTCGAGGAGTACGCCCGGCACAACGGTCACGCGGACCTGCTGCGCGAGCGCATCGACGGGGCGATCGGCGACTGACGGGGATCGGGGCCCCGGATCAGGGCTCGGTGCGGAACAGGGCCCACACGGCCTTGCCGCCGCGGGCCAGGGGGTCCCAGCCCCAGCACTGGCTGTAGGTCTCGACGATGTAGAGGCCGCGCCCGTTCTCCGAGATGAAGTCCGGCTCCTTGGGCCGCGGCACCTCGTCGCTGGGGTCGGCCACCGCCAGCAGCACGTGCGGCTGTACGCGCATCAGCAAGAGCTCGATCTCCCGCCGGCCCGCCGCGTACATCGCGTACCGCACCGCGTTCGTGACCAGCTCCGAGACCACCAGCGCGGCGTCGTCGCTCAGTTCTTGCAGGCCCCAGCCCTTGAGGGTCGAGCGGGTCACGTCCCTGGCCGTCTTCACGGAGTCGGCCTGAAAGGGCAACGGGCACGAGGTCGTGTACGGCTTGCCGCCCATGAGGAGGTGGTCGAAGCCCACTTCCCGGGTGATCTGCAAAGCATCGGCAGTGGTCAGAGGATCCTCCACCATTCTGCCGATACCTCCCCGTTCAGCCCGAGTTAGTGCATGTTTGGCCCAATATGCACTAAGCCATCATGGGTCACGATCGCTGCACCTGCAAGACCCAAATGCACGTGCACTTGCATTGTGCAGTAGCAAGCTCTGTTTTGGGGCATAACTCTGCGAATCGGACACGAGGTTGAGACCTTGTCATAACCGGCAATGTGGTGTCACTGTGTGTGCGGACCTTGATAGGAGGCAAAGTGACGCAGAACCAGCCGGGTTCCGGGCCGACGGCGCTGCGCATCCTCCTGGGCTCCCAGCTGCGTAAGCTCAGGGAAGCGAAGAACGTCACTCGTGAGGAGGCGGGCCACCTCATCCGTGGCTCGGAATCCAAGATCAGCCGCATGGAGCTGGGCCGAGTGGGGTTCAAAGAGCGGGACGTGGCGGATCTGCTGACCCTGTACGGGGTCATCGACAAGCAGGCCCGCTCCGCCGTACTCGACCTGGTCGCCACCGCCAACGAGCCTGGTTGGTGGCACCGGTTCAACGATGTCCTGCCCACGTGGTTCCAGGCGTTCGTCGGCCTTGAAGAGGCCGCCGCCAGGATCAGGACCTACGAAGTCCAGTTCGTGCCAGGACTCCTGCAGACCAAGGAGTACGCAAGGGCCGTCGTGACCGCCGGATCGGCGGGGATCGGGGCCGAGGAGATCTCCAGAAGAGTGGATCTCCGGCTGGAGCGCCAGCGGATGTTCGACAGACCTGACGGGCCAGTGTTCTGGGCCGTGATCGACGAGGCCGCGCTGCGACGCCCCATCGGCGGCGTCGAGGTGATGCGGGCCCAGATCGAGCACCTCATCGACTTGATGCGCCAGCCCAAAATCACGATTCAGATCATGCCGTTCAGTTTCGGCGGGCACAGCGCGGAAGGCGGGGCGTTCAGCGTCCTGCGCTTCCCCGACACCGACCTGCCCGACGTCGTGTACGTCGAGCAGTTGGCCAGCGCGCTCTACCTCGACAAACGTGAGGACGTGGACCGATACACCGAGGTGATGGAGCGGCTCTGCGCTGTGAGCACCACTCCGGACGAGACGGTCGAGCTCCTGCGGACGATCGCGGACGAGTTCTGACGGACGGTTACGGATGATCGCGGGCGACTTGTGACGGCGCGGACGTCGTTGTTGGGTACGCATCTGCCCTAGACTGGCCATCGGCGTTGGATCCCGCCGAAGCGGAGCATGCCCAACACCGCTCATGTGGGCGCGGCGCGTGTGCCGTTACCGATGGACGCGCCCGCGATCACTCGTAGCTTGATCAAGGAGACCATTCCGTGAAGACCGCTGTCGAGGAGCTCAGCCCGACCCGGGTCAAGCTCACTGTCGAGGTGCCGTTCGACGAGCTGCGCCCGAGCATGGATGCGGCGTACAAGAAGGTCGCGCAGCAGGTGCGCGTCCCCGGGTTCCGGCCTGGCAAGGTTCCGGCCCGCATCATCGAGCAGCGCTTCGGTCGGGCGGTGGTGCTGGAGGAGACCCTCAACGACGCGGTGCCCAAGCTGTACGGCAAGGCCGTCGACGAGCTCGACGTCTTCCCCGTCGCCCAGCCCGACATCGAGGTCACGAAGATCGACGACGGTGAGCAGATCGAGTTCACCGCCGAGGTCGACATCCGGCCCAACTTCGAGGTTCCCGCCTACCAGGGCCTCGAGGTCACGGTCGACTCCGCCGAGGTCTCCGACGAGGACGTCGACGCCCAGCTCGACGCGCTGCGCCAGCGCTTCGCGACGCTGGCCGGCGTCGAGCGCGCGGCCGCCAACGGCGACTTCGTCGTCATGGACCTGCGTGCCGAGATCAACGGCGACAACATCGAGGAGCAGCAGGCCAGCGAGGTCTCCTACGAGGTCGGCGCCGGCTCCGTGCTCCAGGGCCTGGACGCCGCGCTCGAGGGCATGTCCGCGGGCGAGGAGAAGAGCTTCAAGACCGAGCTGGTCGGCGGTGAGAACGCCGGCGAGGAAGCCGACGTGATCATCAGCGTCAAGTCGGTCAAGGAGAAGGTCCTGCCCGAGCTCGACGACGAGTTCGCCCAGCTCGCGAGCGAGTTCGACACGCTCGACGAGCTCAAGGCCAGCATCCGCGAGCAGGCCCGCCGCAACAAGCTGATCGACCAGGTCGTCCAGGCCCGCGAGAAGGCCCTCGACACGCTGCTGGAGCAGATCGACATCCCGCTGCCGGACAGCGCGCTCAAGGCCGAGATCGACGCCCGCCAGCACAACCTCAACCACCAGATCGCCGAGAGCGGCCTGAGCCGCGAGGCCTTCTTCCGTCTGTACCAGACGACGGAGGAGGAGCGCTTCGCCGAGTTCGAGACCAACTCCGCCCGCGCGATCAAGGTCGGCTTCGTGCTCGACAAGATCGTCAAGGCCGAGGAGCTGGGCGTCTCCGAGCAGGAGCTGACCAACTTCGTCGTGCGCCGCGCCATGGAGATGGGCGTTCAGCCCAACGAGCTGGCCAAGCACCTCGCCGACAACGACCAGCTCACGCTGGCCATGGTGGAGATCGTGCGCGACAAGGCCAAGGCGGTGCTCGGCGACGGGGCCAAGGTCGTCGACACCGAGGGCAACGAGGTGGACATCAAGGCGATCTACGCCGAGATCAACGGCCAGGAGGTCGTGGAGGAAGAGGCCGCCGAGGACACTCCCGCCGAGGAGAAGTCCGAGGCGTAACCGCCCTCTCGTTCGTTTCCGAAGCCCCCGGCCGTCCGGCTCGGGGGCTTCGGCCTTTTCCGGGGCGTTCATGGAAAGTTTTCCGGGGCGTTCAGGGAAAGAGCGTGCGGGCCGTGTGAGGCCCTCAGAGGGCTCGTGAGCATCCGAAGGGCCTCGACGGGGCCCAGGTGCCGGTGGCGCGCCCAGCAGGCCGTGCGCGGCGCTTCAGGGAGCCGAGCCCCAGGAGGGCGCGACGAACCTGCGCCGTCAGCGAACAGTCCCGGGGACCGGGCATGAGCTGTGCGCGGCGCGCGTTAAGGTCACAAGCAAAGCCAATCGATTACGACGCATCGGAAGGTGACGCTGTGACCAGCCCGCCGACCTTCTATCAGCCTGAGTCGCGAGGCCGTGAGAACGGCTCGTCCTTCCGGCTTGAGGACCAGCTTTACCAGCGCCTGCTCCGGGAGCGGATCATCGTGCTGGGGCAGGAAGTCAACGACGAGATCGCCAACCGGATCTGCGCCGAGCTCCTCCTGCTCGCGGCCGACGACCCCGACCGTGACATCACGCTCTACATCAACTCGCCGGGTGGCTCGGTGAGCGCTGGCATGGCCATCTACGACATGATGGAATACGTACCGAACGACGTTTCCACGGTTGTGATGGGCATGGCCGCCTCGATGGGGCAGTTCCTGCTCACCGCGGGCACCAAGGGCAAGCGGTACGCACTGCCCCATGCCAGGGTCATGATGCACCAGCCGTCCGGAGGCATCGGCGGCACCGCGGCCGACATCGCCATCCAGGCCGAGCAGATGCTCTATGTGAAGAAGACGCTGGCCGAGCGGATCGCCTTCCACACGGGCCAGCCGCTGGATCAGATCGAGGCCGATTCCGACCGCGACCGCTGGTTCACGGCCGAGGAAGCCAAGGACTACGGCTTCATCGACCACGTGGTCCGCAGTGCGCGGCAGGTGCCCTCGCAGGGCCCGGTCTCCTAAGGGGGAGTAGAGAAGTGAATATCCAGAGCCGCTACGTTCTCCCCTCCTTCGTCGAGCGCACGTCATATGGCGTGAAGGAGATGAACCCGTACAACAAGCTCTTCGAGGACCGCATCATCTTCCTCGGAGTGCAGATCGACGACGCGTCGGCCAACGACGTGATGGCCCAGCTGCTGACGCTGGAATCGCTCGACCCCGACCGTGACATCAGCATCTACATCAACTCGCCGGGTGGCTCCTTCACCGCCATGACGGCGATCTACGACACGATGCAGTTCGTCCGGCCGGAGATCCAGACCGTCTGCCTGGGCCAGGCAGCCTCGGCCGCGGCCGTGCTGCTGGCCGGCGGCACCCCGGGCAAGCGTTTCGCGCTGCCCAACGCCCGGGTGCTGATCCACCAGCCGTCCACCGAGGGTGGCGGCCAGGGCAGCGACATCGAGATCCAGGCCCGCGAGATCCTTCGCATGCGGTCCCTCCTCGAGGACATCGTGGCGAGGCACTCCGGGAAGACCTCCGCTGAAGTCCGCAAGGACATCGAACGCGACAAAATTCTCAACGCGGACGAGGCAAAGGCGTATGGTCTGATCGATGACATCATCCCGTCCAGGAAGAAGCGCGCTCAGGCCGTGGCTTCCTAGACGAGACGTGACGCACCGGGGCGCTGCCCAATAGGGCACGTTCCGGTGCGACTCGCCGCTAGGGGGCTCACTGAGGGCCCAGAAGACGGTAACGTCGAAACCTGAGCGGTTCGGCCAAGTCCGGAGGATGTCCGGAGACACTGCTCGCAGGAGCAGGGCGGTCCCACGCAAAGGAGTATCTGGGGTGGCACGCATCGGCGACGGGGGAGACCTGCTGAAGTGCTCTTTCTGCGGAAAGAGTCAGAAGCAAGTCAAGAAGCTCATTGCCGGTCCAGGCGTCTACATCTGCGATGAGTGCATCGATCTCTGCAACGAGATCATCGAGGAGGAGCTCTCCGAGTCCTCCGAGCTCAAGTGGGACAACCTGCCCAAGCCGAGGGAGATCTACGAGTTCCTCGACGCCTACGTCATCGGTCAGGACAAGGCGAAGAAGGCCCTCTCGGTGGCGGTCTACAACCACTACAAGCGGGTGCAGTCGGGCGACCGGGGCAGAGACGACGGCCTCGAGCTGGCCAAGAGCAACATCCTGCTGCTCGGCCCGACCGGTTCGGGCAAGACGCTGCTGGCGCAGACCCTGGCGAAGATGCTCAACGTGCCGTTCGCCATCGCCGACGCCACCGCGCTGACCGAGGCGGGATACGTCGGCGAGGATGTGGAGAACATCCTCCTCAAGCTCATCCAGGCCGCCGACTACGACGTCAAGAAGGCCGAGACCGGCATCATCTACATCGACGAGGTCGACAAGATCGCCCGCAAGAGCGAAAACCCGTCGATCACGCGCGACGTCTCCGGTGAGGGCGTGCAGCAGGCGCTGCTGAAGATCCTGGAGGGCACCACGGCGAGCGTGCCCCCGCAGGGCGGGCGCAAGCACCCGCACCAGGAGTTCATCCAGATCGACACCACCAACGTGCTGTTCATCTGTGGCGGTGCGTTCGCCGGTCTGGAAAAGATCATCGAGTCGCGCATCGGCAAGAAGGGCATCGGCTTCAACGCGATCATCCGGTCGAAGGAAGAGGTCGACACCGTCGACATCTTCGGCGACGTGATGCCGGAGGACCTGCTGAAGTTCGGCATGATCCCCGAGTTCGTCGGCCGTCTGCCGGTCATCACCTCGGTGCACAACCTCGATCGCGAGGCGCTCATCCAGATCCTCACCGAGCCGCGCAACGCGCTGGTCAAGCAGTACCGCAAGCTGCTCGAGCTCGACGGGGTGGAGCTGGAGTTCACCGACGGCGCCCTTGAGGCCATCGCCGACCAGGCCATCCTGCGCGGCACCGGCGCCCGCGGGCTGCGCGCGATCCTGGAGGAAGTGCTCCAGTCGGTGATGTACGAAGTGCCGTCGCGCCAGGACGTGGCCCGCGTGGTCATCACCCGGGAGTCCGTGCTCGAACACGCCATCCCGACTCTCGTACCCCGCGACCAGCTTGCCGCCAAGCAGCAGCGCACGCCGCGGGAAAAGTCGGCCTGATCCCATAAACCCAAGGCAAGCGCCCCGGCGGAGTCGATCCCTGGGGCGTTTCGCTTTCCCACCTCCCTAGAATTGGTCACCGTGAGAACGCCAGAGCTGCCCACCCAGTACACCCCGGCCGACGTCGAGACCCGGAGCTATGAGCGCTGGGTATCCCAGGGGTACTTCACCGCCGACCCGGGCAGCTCGCGCGTGCCGTACAGCATCGTCCTGCCCCCGCCCAACGTGACGGGCGTCCTGCACATCGGGCACGCGCTCGACCACTCCATCCAGGACGCGCTGACGCGGCGCGCCCGCATGGAGGGACGCGAGACCCTGTGGCTGCCCGGCATGGACCACGCCGGCATCGCCACCCAGAACGTCGTCGAGCGCGAGCTGGCCAAGCAGGGCAAGTCGCGCCACGACCTCGGGCGCGAGGCGTTCGTCGAGCGCGTCTGGGAGTGGAAGGAGGAGTCCGGCGGCCGGATCCTCGGCCAGATGCGCAAGCTCGGCGACGGCGTCGACTGGTCGCGCGAGCGGTTCACGATGGACCCAGGGCTCTCGCGGGCCGTGCAGACGATCTTCAAGAAGCTGTTCGACGACGGGCTGATCTACCGCGCCGAGCGGATCATCAACTGGTGCCCGCGCTGCCTGACCGCGCTGTCCGACATCGAGGTGGAGCACAGCGAGGACGAGGGCGAGCTCGTCTCGATCCGCTACTCCGACGAGATCGTGGTGGCCACCACGCGCGCCGAGACGATGCTCGGCGACACGGCCGTGGCCGTCCATCCCTCCGACGAGCGCTACGCGCACCTGGTCGGCACGATGGTGGAGCTGCCGCTCACCGGGCGCATGATCCCCGTGGTCGCCGACGAGCACGTCGACCCGGCCTTCGGCACCGGCGCGGTCAAGGTGACCCCCGCCCACGACCCCAACGACTTCGAGATCGGACGGCGTCATTCGCTGCCGTCGCTGACCGTCATGGACGAGCGCGGCATCATCACCGCGCACGGTCTCTTCCAGGGGCTCGACCGCTTCGAGGCCAGGCCCGCCGTCGTCGCCGCGCTGCGCGCCGAGGGGCGGATCGTCGCCGAGAAGCGCCCCTACCTCCACTCGGTCGGCCACTGCTCGCGCTGCAAGACGGTGGTCGAGCCCAGGCTGTCGCTGCAGTGGTTCGTGAACGTCGGGCCGCTGGCCAAGGAGGCCGGCGACGCCGTCCGCGACGGCCGCACCCGCATCCACCCGCCGGAGCTGGCCAAGCGCTACTTCGACTGGGTCGACGACATGCACGACTGGTGCATCTCCCGGCAGCTCTGGTGGGGGCACCGCATTCCGGTCTGGTACGGGCCGGACGGCGAGGTCGTGTGCGTGGGCCCCGACGAGGAGCCGCCCGCCGGCTACACCCAGGACACCGACGTCCTCGACACCTGGTTCTCCTCGGCGCTGTGGCCGTTCTCGACGCTCGGCTGGCCGGAGCGGACACCCGCGCTGGAGCGCTTCTACCCGACCTCCGTGCTGGTCACCGGATACGACATCCTGTTCTTCTGGGTGGCCAGGATGATGATGTTCGGGCTGTACGCCATGGACGGCGAGCCGCCGTTCCGCGTCGTCGCGCTGCACGGCATGGTCCGCGACCAGTACGGCAAGAAGATGTCCAAGTCGTTCGGCAACGTGGTCGATCCGCTCGACTGGATCGAACGCTTCGGCGCCGACGCCACCCGCTTCACCCTGCTGCGCGGGGCCAATCCCGGCGCCGACGTCGCGGTGAGCGAGGAGTGGGCGGCCGGCTCCCGCAACTTCTGCAACAAGATCTGGAACGCCACCAGGTTCGCCCTGATGAACGGCGCGGCCGTGGGATCGCTGGAAGGGGCCGAGCTGACGGCGGCCGACCGGTGGATCCTGTCGCGCCTGCAGTCCGTGGTGGCGGCCGCCGACGCGGCCTTCGAAGACTACGAGTTCGCCAAGGCGTCCGATCTGCTCTACCACTTCGCGTGGGACGAGGTCTGCGACTGGTACCTGGAGCTGGCCAAGATCCAGCTCGGTGAGGGGCTCGAACACACGAGGCTGGTGCTCGGCCACGTGTTCGACGCGCTGCTGCGGCTGCTGCATCCGCTCGTGCCGTTCGTGACGGAGGAGCTCTGGCGGGCCGTCACAGGTGGCGAGTCGATCGTGGTGGCCCCGTGGCCGGCGGTCGACGCCCGCTACACCGACGCCTCGGCAGAGGCGGAGATCGGCGCGTTGCAGGAGCTGGTGACGGAGGTCCGCAGGTTCCGCTCGGACCAGGGGCTCAAGCCGGGCCAGAAGGTCGCCGCCCGGCTCGGGCTGGCGGGCACACCGCTGGCCGGCCAGGAGAGTGCGATCCGCGCGCTGCTGCGTCTTACGGATCCGCCTGAGTCGTTCAGCGCCACGGCGAGCTTCACGGTGGGCGGGGTGACCGTGGAGATCGACACCGCGGGCGCCATCGACGTCGTGGCCGAGCGCAAGCGCCTGGAGAAGGACCTGGCCGTCGCCCGCAAGGAGGCCGCGCAGGTGGCCGCCAAGCTGGGGAACGAGCAGTTCATGGCCAAGGCCCCGGAAGACGTGGTGACCAAGGTCAGGAGCCGGGCCGAGCAGTCCGCCGCGGACATCGAGCGGCTTGAGGCACAGCTCGCCGGGCTCGGGGTTTGAACCATACGAACGCGGGGAAGGTCCATTCGTTACCGAAGATGGACCTTCGACGCCGTCGGGGCTGCTACAGTTTTAGACGTAGGGCGGTTGCCCTGACACCCCTTCTGATCGATCCCGGTTTTCGGGCGATTCCAGCCGGTTGGTTGGACAAGCGCCGAAAGTTGGAGTAAGTTAGCAGGGTTGCCTCGGAAGGGGCGAGTCCGGAACCTACCGGATCGGGCGGTTTGACAAGGATCGTCCGGATCTGGTAGACTGAAGGAAATGAAATGTGCGCCTCCGTGCTAGGGTCTCCTGAAGGATCTTGGCAAGGAAGTACGCGTCCGTTTCTTGAGAACTCAACAGTGTGTTAAAAGCCAGTGCATGAGTAACACATGCATATCCCCGTCATTATTGACGGTTATTGCTTGGATTCACAATCCAGACATTGTTTGGAGAGTTTGATCCTGGCTCAGGACGAACGCTGGCGGCGTGCTTAACACATGCAAGTCGAGCGGAAAGGCCCTTCGGGGTACTC